>CAYZJW010000056.1:0-5626 GCA_964478985.1 uncultured Actinomycetota bacterium | reverse complement strand
GACCTGGGCGATATCGGGAGGATAAAGATCCTGAGGGACAGCCTTTATGAGAAGATATCCGGCAGGGAAAATATCGAGACCGAAGTAAAAAACCTGAAAAAAGCGGTGCGGGAAGCTAAAAACCAGCTGGGCGTTTCCAGGAGGAAACTGGCAAAGGACATCAGTCCCAAATTCGCCGAGATAATTGATTTCCAGGTCCTTGCCTTAAAGGACACCAATATATACAGAAAGGCCATCGACCTTATAAGAGAGTATAATATTTCTTCATATCTTGCCCTTTCCATAATATTCAATGAAAGGATCGAGCTATTAAGAAAAAGCAACAATGAGAAATTCAAGAACAGGACTTATGACCTGGTAGACCTCTATAACCGGCTGGTAAGCGGGCTGAAGCGGGATCCCGGGGAAAGCCAGGCACCTGCTTCAGGAAAAAGGGGGGATGACCTGATACTGGCAGCCGCCAGCATGTATCCTACCAGCCTGGGGGAAATAGACCTTAAGAAAGTAAAAGCAATAGTAGTGGAAAGGCAGAATATACAATCCCACACTTCCATACTGATAAGATCGCTGAAGGTGCCGTACCTTATAAAGACCGAAAAACCGGTCCGGGATATAGAGGACGGCAGCGAGGCAATAATCGACTGCTATAAAGGCGTCCTTATTGTCCGGCCTGATGAAAAGACTTTGGAAAAATATAAAGAAAGCCCCCGGCCTGCCGCCAGAAGATATGATAAGAAACATGTAAAGAACAGGAAGACTCTCCAGGTTTTTGCCACTGTAAACACCCTGGAAGAGGCCGCTGAGGCTGCCCGCATCGGTGTTGACGGAATAGGTCTTTTCCGGACGGAGCTATCTTTCCTCAACCGCGATATCGGCCTCAAGCTAAAGGACCAGGTCTTAGCCTATAAGAAGATCCTGGAGATGTTTCCCAAAAAGACGGTGATAATAAGGACCCTGGACCTGGGAGGGGACAAGTCCTCATTTTTGAACCTTATCTATAAGGATGAGCTTCCGGAAAGAAAGAAAAAACCCCTTATTAATAAGCTGTACAGCCGGCAGATGGAGGCGCTTATAGCCGCCTCGGCTTCAGGAAATCTGATAATGGCATTTCCCATGATATCCAGGCCGGAAGATGTCATATCGCTGAGAGAAAGGATATCGGATATCATGGGGAAAAATATGGACCTGCCGCAGGCGTGCATCCCCATATGCGCTTTCATCGAATCCCCTGCTGCCGTATATAATCTGGCTGCCATAGCTGACAATTGTGACCATATAAATGTAGGGACAAATGACCTGTTTTCGCTTATATATGCCCGGTCCAGGCAGGTTAGCAGGCCTTCCGGCAGCGAAGATTACCTGCAGCCCCCCACCATAAAGGTCCTGGGGGATATAATTGAAAGATCCCACAGCAAAGGCAGGAAAGTGACAATATGCGGAGGCATGACCTCCAGCCCCAAGTTTTTACCCATACTGGCAGGACTGGGAGCTGACAGTATAAGCGTTGAACTTAAGAGATACCAGCCTGTCAGGGATCTTCTTTACCGCACCGACACTGCCCGGTGCAGGATCCTGGTAGAAAGATTAAAGAAAGCCCGGGACAAGAAAGAGATAATAAGGGAGCTCAGCCTGTTAAGCCCTGGCCGGTGAGCATACTGCTTTCTTCCCCGGTCCCGGTTTTTTTGAATACAGCCTATACCATATACTTCATATCATAAGTAGTGCTGGGATATGAGAATATCATATCCTTTATCTCGTTGGCTTTTATTCCCGTCTTCATGGCCAGCATGATAAAGTTTATGGTCTCTTCTGCCATGGGTCCCAGTATATGGGCGCCCAGTATCAGGTCAGTATTTTCCTCTATTATCATTTTATGGCCTGTTTTTTTAAGTCCCAGCCTCCTGGAATTATACCAGCCGGTAGAGTCGGCCTTATTGACCCTGTATTTTAAGCCTTTCTTTTCCGCCTGCTCTTCTGTAAGGCCCACAGATGCCAGCGGTGGGATGGTAAATACCACGCTGGGGGTCATGGAATAATCTATGGTCCTGCTGTTGCCGTTTATTATATTATGGGCAGCTGCTTTTCCCTGCATGCTTACCACCGGGGTAAGAGGCTGGCCTATGGAAGCAACGTCCCCCACGGCATAGACTTTTGGATTGGATATGCTCTGCAGGAATTCATTTACCAGCACTCCCCGGTCCTGGTCTACACCGCCTTTTTCCAGGTCCAGAAATCCTGTATTGGGAACCCTTCCGGCACCATGGACGGCCATGTCGCAGGGAAAGGTCTCATCTCGGCAGTCAATATAAAGGCTTCCGTTTTTTTCCTCTATCTTCTGCGGCTCCATTTCGGGGATAAACTCTATGCCTGCCTTGTCAGTGGCTTCCAGCAGAAGGTCCACCATGTACCGGTCAAACTTCTTGAGGGGCCTCCTGCTTCTATGGATTATCTTCACATCAGCTCCCGCCCTGGCAGCTATATGGGCCAGCTCAAAAGATATATAGCCTCCTCCCACAAAGATTATCCTGGCCGGAAGCTTTTCTGTCTCCATAAATACATCACTGGTTGTAAGAAGCCCGGCTCCAGGAAAATCCAGTTTCCTGGGTATGGAGCCTGAGGCTATGGAAATAAAGCCGGCAGAGTATCCGCTCCCGTCTATTGACAGGCTATTTTTTCCGGTGAAACAGGCAACACCCTTAATTGTCCTGATGCCGTTTTTATGGAACCCTTTTTCCTGCTTTTCCGGTACGCCGTCAATGAAAGTCTTTTTAAAGCCTATGAGTTTTTGCCAGTCAAGCCTGAGGGAACCATTTATTATATCACCCATATTGCTCTGGCTGTCGATGATATCTGCAGCTCCGTGAAGCACTTTTTTGGGATTGCAGCCCCTCAGGGCACAGGTGCCTCCGAAAGGAGAGCAGTCTACTATGGCAGTATCCAGCCCGGCTGCCTGGCACCTGTAGGCCACGTTCTGGCCGGAGGCTCCGGTCCCTATTACTATCAGGTCAAAGTCTTTCTTCATTTTTACCATCTCCATAATTATATTATTTTACTACCCGCCACAGGCTGTCCACGAAATGCCTGTCACTGTCAAAGAAGTTCTCCACCAGCATAAAGTTATTCTTCCCTGCCATCTCTTCTATATCTTCCACAGTATATTTATATGATGATTCGGTATGGATGGGCTCGCTGGGCCTGAGATTAAACTGCCATTTTAGCTCGTCTATGAAGACAACTTGTTTTTTCCTGCTGATCAGGTAGCTCTGTATGGCCCCCTCCACCACATCATAAGTGGCATAGAAATCAAACTGGTCCGGATCGAAATTGCCACCCAGCTCCCGGTTTATCCTTTTTAGCAGATTCTTATTGAAGGCTTCGGTTATCCCCAGGCTGTCATTGTAGGCTTTTATCATCATCCGGATATCTTTTTTAAGGTCAAACCCAATAAACACCAGGTCGCCGTCATTCAGTGCGCGCCACAGGCTGGAAAGGAAGACTCCCGCCTTTAT
This sequence comes from uncultured Actinomycetota bacterium, assembly GCA_964478985.1. Classification (GTDB taxonomy): domain Bacteria; phylum Actinomycetota; class Humimicrobiia; order Humimicrobiales; family Humimicrobiaceae; genus M55B120. Next base: position 2,117 of record CAYZJW010000056.1, on the reverse strand, counting down.
GGGCGTGAAGTTCCCGATATTGGATCCCAGAAAAAGCACCAGGTTCCTTCTCTGGTTCTGGGAAGCCAGCCAGTAGAGACCCTCGAAATATTCGGAGACCAGGCCCCTGGTATCCAGCCCGGGAAATCTTTGCCTGATATCAGCTACAAGCCCGCTTATGGCATCCTCGGAGATGTCTATGGGGAAAAAATGGAATTCGGAGCGTTCCTTCCTGAATCCCTCCAGTAGTATGCTTGTCTTTATCCCGTCACCGCAGCCCAGCTCTATAAGATTGAATTCCCTGTCACTTACCATTCTGCAGATATGGTCCCTTTTTTCCTGGAGAAGGCCCAGCTCTGCGCGGGTAAGATAATATTCGGGAAGTCCGGTTATCTCCCGGAACAGCCTGCTGCCTTCCCTGTCATATATATATTTAGAGGGAAGCCACTTCAGGGGCTGGGAAAGACCGATAAGAACGTCATTGGCAAATTCCTGGTGTGTCTTCTGCCTGGTATTTCTTTCCTGCCCGAAGATCCTGTAGCTCTGGTCTGCCATTATCCTCCTTATTTACATGGGATAAACCTTATTATATTCCTTGAATCGATTATTACATCCTTTATTATATCAAGAGCGGCGGAAATATCCTCTTCGGTGGTCCTGTGACTTAGCGAGAACCTCAGGGAACAGTGCGCCTCTTCCCGGCTATATCCCATTGCCAGGAGCACATGGGAGGGTTCAGGCGAACCTGAATGACAGGCAGAGCCTGAAGAGAAGTATAGGCCTCTCCTGGCTGCTTCCAGGACTATGGATTCACCCCTTATGCCGGGAAGTATCACATTCAATGTATTGGGAAGCCTGCTCTTCCTGCTGCCGCTGAATATATAATCCGGGACCATTTCCCTGATGCCTGCTTCCAGCATATCGCGGAGCTTTTCCGTCTCAGAAGCATCCCTAAGGTTTTCCCGGATACTGCCGGCTGCCATGCCAAAACCGGCTATGCCCTGCACATTCTCGGTGGCAGACCTTATACCGTATTCCTGTCCACCTCCGTGTATCAGGCATTCCAGACTGACACCCTTTCTTATATATAATGCACCCACCCCCTTGGGTCCGTATACCTTATGTGCAGAAATTGTGAGGAGGTCTGCTCCCAGCTCCTCTATATCCACTTTTATTTTTCCCAGGGCCTGCACCGCATCTGTATGGAAGAGGGAGCCGTATTCCCTGGCTATGCCGGCAAGCTCCCTTACCGGCTGTATGGAGCCGGTTATATTATTTGCCATCATCAATGTCACCAGGCAGGTCCTGTCATCGATTATCTTTTCCAGTTCTTCCGGAGCCACCATGCCCTGGGCGTCTACCGGCAGATAACTTACCCTGAATCCCCTGGCCTCAAGCCATCTGCAGCTGTTAAGCACGGCGGCATGTTCTATGACCGAGGTTATTATATGGTCTCTTTCTCCCTCGTTTGCCAGGGCTGCGCCTTTAATGGCAATATTATCCGATTCCGTCCCGGAACCGGTAAACACTATCCTTTTTGCAGTACAGTTCAGCTGCCGGGCAATGCTTCTCCGTGCATCCTCGATCACCTTTTTTGCCTTCCTGCCCTGGCTGTGTATGCTGGAGGGATTTCCATATATATGGTTTACCTCGGATATATATTGGGCCGCCTCCGGTGCCATCCCGGTAGTAGCATTATTGTCCAGGTATATGTTCCTGTCTGTTTCTGTCATATCTGCCGCCTCAGGAACCTGGGAAACGGTCTCGCCGGAACCTATGATAACGGATTCTCCGCTTTCTCCGGCTTTTTCTACCTGGCAAAGCAATGCCTTATACACGGGGAAGCCGGAGATGGGATCATAGTTTTCCAGATCGGTAAGGTCATTTATATTGCAATTCTGCCAGGCTTCAGGACCAACCGGTCCCCCGCAGGCATGGTTTGCATCAATGCATCCTGCCATTATATCACCGGTGACCAGCGCTCTCTGGGTGATGCTTCCCCGCAAAGTCGTGATCTTTACCATATCCCCGCTGGAGATGCCCCTTTTCCCGGCATCTTCGGCGTTTATCATGACTGCCGGCTCCGGCCTTTCCCGGTTCAGGCCTTTTATGCCGTGATGCTGGGTATGGAAACTGGT
>CAYZJW010000055.1:0-9977 GCA_964478985.1 uncultured Actinomycetota bacterium | reverse complement strand
CGTATCCCCTATCCTTATGGTATATGCTACCTGCATGATAAGCAGGATAATAAACAGTATGTACATTAATATCTTTGGCACTATCCTCATATATAACCTGGATATATCGGTGCTGGTAATGGCATTTATCCTGTTATCAAGCCTTTTATAACTTATAAACCCAATGGGAGAAAAGGGTGAGCCACCCACCGGCAATGTATTGTTTGGGGAACTTAACATATTGCGAAGCTTAAGGATGGAATTCAGTATATTTTTGGCTGTCTCCAATGGCGATGTATCCGAATACCTAAGGACCAGCTTATCGCAGGCCCTCTCCTGCTCGCTTCGAATAAGGTAATATGCTATATAGGCAAAAGGATTAAAGAAATTAAGGTCCCTTAAAATAAGGGCTATCCAGCCGATAAGTCCGTCTCGTCTCTTAATATGGGAGAGTTCGTGCTTTATAAGGGCATCCTTTTCCCCCGGCTTAAGATCATCTATAAGCATTGGTGAAAGCACCAGGATGCATCTCTTGACACCAACTACGAAAGGGGAGATATAATTCCTGTGAGTAAGGCTTACTTCTGGTTTTCTGGAATTAGCTTTCTCTGTATAATCATCAATAGTCTCAAAGATATCCGGTATCTCTCTTCTGCTGACTTTATCTTCAAAGGAAAGCCTCCGGTAGAACAAAGCAATTGCTATCCAGCGCATTATTAAAAACATAATAATCATTGAAATCACTATTATCATTATCCTGATATTCAGGTCTGTAAGATTTTCTATCGGGTTGGTGTTAAATTTCAGCAATCTCGCGGGGTCAGGAATCCTTACCCCGGAAAATCTTCCCTCATATATTTCGAATAACCTGGAAGTATCCACATTCTCCAATATCATAACAAACGGCTTTATCAGGGGCAGGAAAAAGAAAAGGATCCGTATATTGGAATCTTTTATCCTGAATATAAAAAGGAATAAAAGTACTAAGACTAGTACAACAAAACTATTATATATGATAGGCAAGACATATCTTGTTATAATATCTAAAAAAAACATGAATAATTCCTTTTAGCAAACTTTATATATATAAAATCTACTTTTTGCAAGCAAAACCAGGGATTATTTCTTTTCGTCAAGTTTTTCTATTAGTTTTTCCACGCTTTCATTTGATAATCTCTGTACGCCGGAAAGGAACTTGAATATAAGCTGCCTGGAAGAACCTTCCAGAAGTGTACTGGCGACTGTCTTTATCAGGCTTCCGGAGAGTTCCTCCTTATCCATGGCTGCGGTATATATAAAAGTCTTTCCTACCCTTTTCTGGGTCAGTACTCCCCTTTCAGCCAGATGGGTCATGGTAGACATCACGGTCGTGTAGGGGGTAAAACCGCTGTCCTTTAGGGCTACTTCTTTTTTCAGCATTGATTCATGGACTTCCCTGACTGTGGCTTCCTGCTTCTCCCAAACTATTTTCATGATGTCAGCTTCAAGATTGCTTATGCTGTTTAGCCCGTTTATACCTATCTCTGAAGAATATTTCTTTTTTCTCATAATCGTCTCTCTGCAAATTATAAAATTTTAGTATATATAATCTATAATACTTCAAATAAAATAGCAAATGATATATTTACCCCCTATATTTATGCCCATAACTATTTTAATTGACAAAGATTATATAATTTGATAAAAACCTATATTAGTAAATACTAAAAATTAATATATTTTATAATAACTTAATACTAAAATACAATATATCATAATACGATAACAATGGCAAAAAGCGGCTCAATACAAAAAAATGGCCCATTAACAGACAGCATACAAAGACTTCTGTCACACGGCAGGAAAGACACTTCCCTATTCAGGAAAGTATGCAAAGAGATCCTGGATCTCGGCGGCTACAGGCTTGTCTGGATCGGTATTGCTGATGGTGCAAACGGCAGTACAGGGAAATTCGACCCTATAGCATTTTACTTTCCCGGTGCCGGAGGCAATAAATATGCTGAAGAACTTATAAAGTTATCCATTGATACTGAAGGTATTTTACCTGGACCTTGCCGGGGGAAAAGGCAAAAGGTCTTTGGAGATGACTATATTAAAGACAACTTCTCTCCCCCGCTCACCGATGTGCTTGATAAAAACGGCATTGGTTCATTAGCAGTGATCCCCTTAAAGTACGATAAAAGTACTATAGGCTTTATCAATATCTATTCCCGGGATAAATATATCAGCAAACATGAAATAGATTTGCTGGAGGAAACAGCCAGGAATATTACCGCCCCCGTAAGGAGCCTGAAGCTTGAGGCAGAGCTTAAGAATACATCAAAACAGCTTCGGAAAGCACTGTATGAGACTATAGATGCCATAACCCTTATGAGCGAGATAAAAGACCCCTATACTTCAGGACATCAGAAAAAAGTTGCCCTGCTGGCAAGCGCTATTTCTGAGGAGATAGGACTGCCCCGGGATATCATCGATGGCATATATGTATCAGGTCTCCTGCATGATGTAGGAAAGATATCAGTTCCCAATGATATACTGGCCAAGCCCGGCCAGCTCAATGAAGGTGAGTTTATAATCGTCAAGAACCATCCCGTTGTAAGCTATGATATCCTGAAGAACATAGAATTTCCCTGGTCCATAGCGGATATCGTCAGCCAGCATCATGAAAAGATGGATGGTTCCGGTTATCCCGGAGGTATAAAAGGAAGAAATATAAGGATCGAAGCCAGGATCCTTGCTGTAGCCGATGTGGTTGAGGCTATGACTGCCCACCGTCCCTACCGCCCGGCCCTGGGCATCAAGAGGGCGATAGATGAGATAACAGATAATAAAAGCAGCCTGTATGACAGCAGGATAGTGGAAGCCTGTATAGCTGTGATAGAAAAAAAGAAAATTGAACTTTGAGGCAAAAGCAACGAGACCGGTTATCCAGAAAAAACAAAAATGAATTTTTGGAAGTATTATCCGGCTATTATACCGGGATCCGCAGAAATAATAATGCCTTATTTTCTGCCGGCCAGCTTTACCGCAGCCTTTTTGGCCAAAAAGGACAGCAGGAACACAAAGGACAAAAGGAGTATTATTGTTGCTCCCGAAGCCAGGTCAAGGATATATGACAGCCATAGACCGCCCAGGGTCAGCACCGTACCCGTTATTATGGAGCTTATTATCATTTTCCTTATATTATATGTAAACTGCCGGCATATGGCTGCAGGTATGGTAAGCAGCGCTATAACCAGTATTATGCCTACGATCCTTATAAGCAGCACCACGCTGAGGCTGACCATTATTAGCAGCAGTGTATTTATGGCATTGTGGGGTATGCCGGTCACTGCCGCAAATTCCTCATCAAATGATACTGCAGACAGTTCCCGGTAGAATAAAGAAGCAAGGACTATTACTGCAGCTGCCAGGATCGCCATAATATACAGGTCAACAACAGGTATGGTGAGTATATTTCCAAAAAGATAACTAAAAAGATCGGGAGCATATCCAGGGGTAAGACCGATAAAAATAATACCCAGCGCCATGCCTGAAGCCCAGAATATCCCGATGGCAGTATCCCGGCTGATCCTTTTTCCCGTACCCAGCAGGCTTATTGCCACAGCAGCTGCCAGGCTAAACGGTATTGCTGTCAAAACCGGGTTTACCCCCAGGAAATACCCCAGCCCGATGCCTCCAAAAGCGGCGTGGGATATGCCTCCAGAGATCAGCGCTATCCTCTTTATTACTACATAAGTGCCCACAATCCCGCATATGATATTTACCAGGACGGCAGCGATAAGGGCATTCCTCATGAATGCATACTGTAGGATATCGGGCATGACCTGCTTCCTATTCCCCGCTATGGCTTTTAAGGACCCTGTGGGGAATACCATGGGCTATCATCTCTATGGGACATCCATACGCATCCTCCAGCCTGCCCAGGCTCCCCTCTTTGGGGCCGTGATAATATAATCTCCCGTTGAGGCATACCACCTTTTCCACATAGGCGGATACGGCGCTTATGTCATGAGTAACAAATACAACTGACATCTTATCAGCAAGTCTTTTAAAAAGTCCATACACTGATTTCTGGGTGCCGGGATCGATATTTGAAAGGGGTTCATCCATCAGAAGGAGTCTTGGTTTCCTTGATATTGCCCTGGCGATAAGAACCCTCTGCAGCTGTCCTCCCGAAAGCATGCTTATATGCCTTTTTGCGTATCCATCCATATCAACCAGTTCAAGTGCTTTGAATACAGCATCCCGGTCAGTTTTATCGTATCTTTTAAAGGGGCCTCTGTATCTTCCCATCAGTACAGCATCAAATACACTTAAGGGAAAATCAAAGTCGATACCGGGGTTCTGCTGCAGATAGCCTATATCCTTCCTTCCTATTTCGGGCCTGGATCCAAATACCAGCACCCTGCCGCTGGAAGGCCTTACCAGCCCCAGGATTATCTTCAAAAGCGTGGTTTTTCCCCCGCCATTGGGACCTATTATTGCCATGATATCTTTTTCCATTATATCCAGGTTTATATTTGAAAGCACAGGGGTCCCGTTATAGGAGAAATTTACATCCTTTAGTTCTACCAGTTTTTTCATATCATATCACGGTAAACGGATCCTGAGAATCTAACATTTGAAATCAGCAGCAATTGATAAACCTGTCCACAAGAAGAGGGTTGAATTGTATGCCCGAACACCTTTTCAATTCTTCCCGGGCAGCCTCGGCGCTTATAGGCTCTTTATAAGGCCTTCCCGAGATCATGACATCATATGCATCGACTATGGAAGTTATGCAGGAGTTTATAGGTATATCTTCTTCCTTTAGTCCCTGGGGATAGCCGCTTCCATTCCACCACTCATGATGGGCCAGTATATCATCGGCCACAATAGCTATTTGGGGTGTGGATTTTGCAATATTATATCCGATCTCAGGATGGCGCCTTATTATCTTCCATTCTTCGTCGTTCAGCCTGCCTTTTTTGAGCAGTATGCTGTCCGGCACGGCAACTTTGCCAATATCATGAAGTGTGGATAGCAGGACAAGTTCGTCCAGCTTGTTCTGGGGCAGGTTTATTGATTTTCCCAGCCTCACTATCAGACCTTTAAGCCTTTCCGCATGTTCCTTTGTCTCGTGGCTCTTTTCCCACAACATCCTCTCCAGGGATGCCAGTATGGAATTATAGACGCTTTTCCGCTCAAAAAGCTTATTGGTGTACATATTATCTTCAGCTTCTTTTATCACTTCCCGGTAATCCTGGCTGCTGTCAGCGCGGGTGGCTATTCCGATCGATATGTTAAGGGGTATCTTCTGGTCCCTTGTATTGGTGCATATATTCCTTATTTTATACACTACATCTTCGACTTCGGCGGCAGTTGACCTTGGCAAAAGGATGAAGAACTCATCTCCTCCCCACCTGGCTACTATATCCTCTTTCCTGGCGCAGTACTTCAATATCCTGGCCACCCTTTTAAGGAGTTTGTCTCCCTCCCTGTATCCGAAAGCATCGTTTACCAGCTTCAGGCCGTTCAGGTCGCAGATTATAAAATTCAGGGGAAGACTTCTTTCCCGGTAAACATTTCCCAGCACTTTCTCAAGATAGGTGCGGTTGTAAAGTTCTGTCAGGCTGTCATGGAATTTAAGATATTTTATCTTTTTTTCTGCTCTTCTCAATTCACTGATATCATGGAAAATATCCATGCGCAGGCTGCTGCCGTTGTATATTATCTTATCACCTGAGGTCTCCAGATAGACTCTGCTGCCAGTGCTCTTAGCCCCCATTATCTCGACAGTCTGCACATCTTCTTTCTCGATCCTCTGGGCAAATCTCTGCCGGTGGTCCTCCCATATGAATTCAAGTATATGCTTCCCCTGGAGACTGCCGTTCCCCGAATTGAATATCTCCGCAAAAGCCCTGTTTGCCCTGACAATAGTCCCATTATCATGGATTACCATACCATCAAGAGATGACTCCATAAATGATTCAATTTTCTCGTCAGGGCCATTGAGCTTCTCCTCCAGCTGCTTCTGCCGGGTAATGTCCCTGATGACTATCTTAAAGCCTGCAATATCCAGATCGCTATCCATAAGAGGGCCAAAAAAAACTTCACCATACTTGCGGGTCCCGTCTTTAAGCTCATGTATTATCTGGAAAGGTTCGGACTCCCGGCCGGCCAGTATATCCCTGAAAACAGAGGCATACCTCTGCATGTCTTTAGTGCTTATTGACACCCTTCTGGTAAAATATTTTCCCAGAAGGTCCTGTCTTTTATATCCTGAAAATTCAAGCAGCGCATCATTGCAGGAAGTGATTATCCCTTTTTTATTGATAGTGATTATTCCTACGGAATTGGTCCTTAAAAGGCTTTCGCTGCTGTCTATGATGTGCCGTGGGGCTTTTTCTCCGCTATCTGAAGATCTATTCTCCAGACTCTGAATTTTCCTGTGCTGCTCTACAAGCTTTCTTATCAGCTGAGTCTTTGTGATCCTGTCTATATTCATTTCCGGGCTATGCTTATTATTCTTTAAAAGATCTTTCTTCCAGGTCTATTTTCCCGTTATCTACCTTCTTAAGGAATGTCTTGAGCTCTTCCACCACCAGCTTTTTTATCTTTGTCCTGAACTCTTCATATTCTATTTGAAGATAATTTATATCTTCTTCCAGTTCCTGTTTTTTGTTAATAAGCTTTTCACATTCATCCTGGAGCTTTTTGAGCCTGAGCCCTGCTTCACCTGTTTTCACTATATCTTCCTCATCCTGGCCCATGATGTCTTCGGAAAAAACTTCCTCCAGTCCCGCTTCCAGGGAATCATCATCAACTTCATCTTCATATTCCCCGCTTCCATCCAGAAATCTGTCGATACTCTCCCCGCTGATCCTCAAAGCCCTGCCTACTTTCAAAACCGGTATCTCCTTATTGTCTATGTGCTTGATCAGCTCGTCCTCGCTGATTCCCAGCATCCCTGAAGCTTCCTGTAGAGTATAGAATTTTTTTTCCTCAACCATCTTTTCCTTATATTGCTGCTTTTGACCAATAATCCGGAGGGCCGGGTCTTCCCGTTTCCGGCATTGTTATTACTACAAAATTCAAAAATAATTATAGCATATTAATTTTACAATAAATACTTCAAGGTACAGGATTTATTAGGATTTTCTTATATTTTTGTTGTAAAAGACCAAAACATATACACAAAGCATACACCCCTAATGATTTAGATAAAGACCAGTATGAGACCGGTTATAAATAATGCTGCAAACATGCCGGCTCCCGCGATCATCCTGGGACGGCTGGGGACTGCACCCGGTTTCCCGGCACTGACCGCGGTATATAGAAGGAAAATAAGGGGTAACAGGCTTAATATTGCCATTATCAGGCCTATAAGGTTTTTAAGGCTGAAATTGAATGGATCTTTACCGGCCAAAAAACTGATATCTATTACCTTTGCATTTGCTCCATCTACAATAATCGATACAGCCCCCGCATGGACGCCTTCTTCCAGGGTGTCAAGAAGGTCTATAGTCATGTTAATATCCTGCGCTTTACCGGCCGGGACCATAGCCTGGTCCAGAGCCACATTCCTAAAAGGACTGTTTGGCAGATCCGGTATGCCGGCTTCCAGGGAAACCGGGGAATCGAGGATTGAATCTATCCTTATGATACAATTGATGATAATAGGACCTGTGTCTGACTCATCATCAATGGAAACCAGTTCTATATCGACATATTTACCGGTCTCTGCAGAAACAGACTGGGTGATGTCATAACCAAGAGTACTTTCATAATCAGCTTCCGCTTCAATACTATATATACCCATTTCAGACAGGCCTTCCACTATATTGCTATAGACTCCGTCCCCAGACATATCGTCTGAATTAAGTGGACTGCCATTATCCAGAAGTTCTCCCTTTATCTCCTCCCCTGAAGGGCAGGTTATAGTATAACGGAATACACCCTGTGAATAATCTTCAAGATGGGCATGTATGACTGCAGGGGTACTGGATATTATATTATTATCTATCGTTAGGTAAAGGTTTTTTTTCACCGGCTGGTAGTCTGTGACAGTAAAAACTTTTTTCTTGAGAGAGCTGGCCCCGGTCGGTATATGGGAGATAAAAAACTCAATGGTATATTCACCGGGGGATCCCGCTCCATCAAAACCATAACTGAATATGCCGTCACCGGCAGCCCGGTCCATGCCTTTTCCATTATCAAGCAGGGCCATTCCTTCATGTTGTCTTCCCCCGGGATCCGTTATGCTGCAGCTGATATCAAAATCAGAATAAAGGGCATCTTCCCTTCCGGTATCCGCGTTCAAGATCTGGATCATAACCGGTATTTTTGAATCATAAAAATACACGGCATCCAGGGGATCGGTAAGTTCTATATCTGCCAGGTCCAGCGCCAGGACCAGGTCGCCCTCTATGCTGTATTTCCAGCTTCCTGATGCAGGGTTTTCTATGACCTTTATATCATAAGAATTGCTTTCAATATCCTCTATTGCCTGACCCGTCCCGGGAGAGGGCGTTTGAAGGGTGATTGAAGGGACATCAGTAAATCCATTGGCAACAGATACCACTGCAGCTTTCCTTATATAATCAGCCAGCTCCAGTGAGCCTTCAAAAGTCCCCTGTTCTTCTTGGGTATTGACCGAAATAAATACATTTGTTACATATTTAAATATGTCCAGGTAAACATTCCTGACATCAGCAGCATTCCGGGAGACCCACATCCTGGAACCGTTTATGTTTGAGATCTCTTCCAGTATGCTGGTATTTGCTTCCGGGGTAAAAGCAATGGGAAAGATCCTGATCCCTTCATCGGCATATTCATAGCACAGTTCATATAATTCCTGCTTATACTCCTCCAGGTATTCTTCCCTGTCTATCCCGGCCTCAGGCGGTTCCTCCTGTCCTTCCTGCCTCTCATCGGCATCAACTTCTTCGGAAACACCCCGTGAAGGCGGTTCCGGTTTAATGCCGCCGGAACTGTCTTCGGTGATATAGCCAGGAATAGGAATATCGTCAATGCCAAGGTCGCCATCTGTTAGCAGGATGACTACTGCGTTGTTTTTCCTTACCCTGCCGTCAAGCATCGACTTTATTTCTTCCAGGGCTTTCTTTATGTCTGTATACTGTTGATCACTTTTAATGCTGCGCGCAGCTTCCAGTATTCCCTGCTTGTTCATAGCTACATTGGTAGGCTCAATATATATATTGGTCACTTCCCCAAAACCGGCTACGGATATCCTGTTATTTTCAGTCAGTATCTGGTTTAACTCGATAAAAAGACTGGCAGCATCCACCCTGAGCCGGTTGGGATCATTTTTTCTCATACTGCCTGATTCATCTATTAAAAGCACCAGGTCCACCGGGACATCCCTGGATATAAATCCCGCATCATCCGGCAGGATCAAATCAGGTCTTATTAAAAAAGATGAGACTAAAAAGATCAAAAACAGTAAGATCAAAGGCCTGTATGCTATTATATTCTTCATATATCCTTTCTCTTTTGGATCAATAAGATATGTGAATAATCCATGGCTTATATCCTATCACCAGCCAGGTTAATTTCAATTGTTTTGACAAAAATTATGCCGTTAAAGGACTTTCTGTCTTATGAGGAATTTAATAAAAATTTAAAAAAATTTTAACATATTTTTAAAATTGCCTTGACATGAAATCCAGTTTCTGATATCTTTATAATTACTTTAGAACCGAAGGCAACGCCAGGGATTAGATTGAAATTTAAGTTCGAAAGAGCTTAAAAATTAGGTAAAGTTTTTGGAAGTCCCTTAGAAAAGTTCTAGAGTCGGACTCCAAGTAGTTTAGTAGCCTAAAGTGCAAGCAATGGCAAAAGATTACTTGGAGTTTTTTTATGTGATGATAATTTTCACGGTTTTAAAAGAACCGTACCTCATGTAGTTTCTTCCTTATGACCTCAAATGCTGAGACCTTTTTTTATCTGTAAGCGTGCATCAGGCTGCATGCCCGGGTTTCTCTTTTTTACCG
>CAYZJW010000054.1:0-10167 GCA_964478985.1 uncultured Actinomycetota bacterium | reverse complement strand
ATCCTGGATAAACCTGGAGCTGAGGCTCATGGCCGATGCGGCCCTGGTAGGATTTCCCAATGCCGGTAAATCGACTATTATATCACGCATATCGGCTGCCAGGCCCAGGATAGCTGATTATCCCTTTACCACCCTGGTACCCCAGCTGGGAGTGGTGACATTTGATGATGAGGATCTTGTAGTGGCAGATATTCCCGGAGTCATCGAAGGCGCCCATGAAGGAGTGGGGCTGGGGCACAGGTTTTTAAGGCATATCACCCGGTCTGCGGTGCTGGTAATGGTGCTTGACGGACAGAAGCTCCTTGAACCGGATGGGGAAAAGCTTTTGATGGAATCATACAGGATCCTGAGAAGGGAGCTCAGGATGTATGACAGGGAAGTATATGATAAGGATTTTATTATCGTCTTAAACAAGACCGACCTGGTGCCGGACAAAGGAATCCTGGAAAGGGTCAGGGGCATGCTTTCGGGAGAAGGCAGTGAGATCTTTTTTATCTCGGCAGCCGCGGGGGACGGCATCAGGGATTTTGTGGCAGGCCTTCATCAAAGGGTAATGCAGAGAAGAAAACATGAAGCCGGATCAGGGACAAGACAGAAGGATGAAGAAAAAATATATTCCATATCCGGGGAGGAACTGGATAAAAGAAAGATAAGCATAGAGAAGACGCCGGAAGGATATATCGTGCATAACCGGCATCTGGAGAGGCTGGTGGGTATGACTGACCTGGAGAATGAGGAAGCCCTGGACTATCTGATGCACAGGCTGAAGAAGATAAAGGTGGGAGACAGGCTTAAAGCCCTGGGCATAGATGAAGGAAGTACGGTGATAATAGGAAAGCTGGTCTTTGACCTGGCGGACTGATTTTCGCTGCCGGGTATTAATTGTAATGGAGAAATAGGGTAAAATAATAGGAAATAATGCAGACAGGCAATATGAAAGACCGCAGTAAATATCTGGAAAACATTAAAAGGGCCGTGGTAAAAATAGGCTCCAGTTCCCTTACCTCCTCACGGGGCGGGCTGGACCTTGAAAATATGGCACGTCTTGTAAAAGGCATCAAGGACATGAGATACGGAGGGCTGGAAGTCATCCTGGTCTCCAGCGGGGCCATGGCCGCGGGGCTGGAATACCTGTACATAAAAAAAGACCCGGCAAAGACTTCCGACATCTCGCTTCTCCAGGCAGCCGCTTCCGTAGGGCAGGTAGAGCTTATGAAGGCATACAGGGACCTTTTCCTGGACAGGGGGATCAAGGTAGGCCAGATACTGCTTACCCATGAAGATACCACCAGGAGGGAGCAGTACCTGAATATAAAGAGCACCATAGACAACCTGCTTAAGCTGGGGGTGGTGCCGGTAATAAACGAGAATGACACTGTGGCTACAGATGAGATAAAATTCGGCGACAATGATGAGCTGGGCGCTATGGCAGCCATACTTTCTGAAGCAGACCTCATGATAATACTGTCGGATATAGAAGGCATGTACAGCCGGGATCCCAGGATAGACAGTAAAGCCCAGATGCTATCATTTGTGGAAAAGATAGATGATGATATTGAGGGATCGGCCGGAGGAAGGGGCTCAGCCTATGGAATAGGAGGCATGCTCTCCAAGATAAAGGCAGCCAGGATATGTACCTTTTCCGGCATAGGAATGGCAATAGCCAACAGCCGCAGGGAAAATGTCCTTCCCGATATCCTGGAGGGGAAGGACATCGGGACTTTTTTTAAGCCCAGGCCCGGACCAAAGGTAAAGAGCATTAAGAAATGGATAGCTTTCGGGGTAAGGACCAGGGGTGCCATAGTAATCGATGACGGCGCCAGGGAAGCTGTGATAAAAAGGGGCACCAGCATACTCCCGGTGGGGATAACCGGGGTAAAGGGGAAGTTTGTCAGGGGAGATACCCTAAAGGTCATGTCCGCTGACGATGTCATGATCGCCAAGGGTATCACCAGTCTTTCCAGTGAGGACATAAAAAAAATAATGGGAAAGAACGAAAAGACTATTCTTCCCCGGTACGGCAGGGACATGTGCGGCGAGGTAATACACCGTGACTGCCTGGTGGTATTCGAAAATGACAGATAAAATGAGAATTAAAGATCATGGGGAGGACCATGGATATAGTAACCCAGATAGCAAAAAAGGCCAAAGCAGCAGCACCTGAAATTGCTGCCGCCGGCACTGCGGCGAAAAACAGGGTTCTTGAGGGCATAGCCCGGGCCCTGGTAAAAAGCAGCAGGGATATAGTAAGGGAAAATAATAGGGATACAGAACGCTGCCGCAGGGAAGGCATATCGGAGACGCTGCTTGACCGGCTTATGCTGGATGAGGCCAGGATAAAAAAGATAGCTGCCAGCATAGACAAGGTGGTAAAGTTTAATGACCCGGTAGGGGAGGTAATATCCGGCTATACTCTCCCCAACGGCCTGATGCTTAAGAACATAAGGGTGCCCATGGGGGTAGTGGGTATAATATATGAGGCCAGGCCAAATGTGACCATAGATGCAGCTGCGCTCTGCCTTAAGGCGGGAAACTGCATCATACTCAGGGGAAGCTCGCATGCCCTGGACAGCAATATCATTCTGGGGAGCATCATGCAGGATGTGCTGGAGGAAAACGGCTTTTCCGCCGATATTGTCCAGGTGATACCTTCGGCAGACCGGGAGCATGCCGTAAGGCTTATGCAGCTCAGGGAATATGTGGATGTCCTCATACCCAGGGGAGGGGCTGCCCTCATAAAAAGCGTAGTGGAAAACTCAAAAGTCCCTGTTATAGAGACAGGAGTGGGCAACTGCCATATATATATAGATAAATACCTGGATGATATAAACATCAAAAAGATCACGGAAATAGTGGTTAATTCCAAGACCCAGAGGCCAAGCGTATGCAATGCTGCAGAAAAGCTCCTGGTACACAGGGATGCTGCCGGCAAGGTGCTGACCCCGGTGCTTAAGGCGCTTGAGGAAAAGAAGGTCGAGCTGATTGGCAGCAAAGAAGTTTCGGAACTATATCCTGGAGCAGGACCGGCAGCAGAAGAAGACTGGTATACCGAGTTCCTGGATCTCAAGATAGCAGTAAAGATAGTGGACAGCCTGGAAGATGCAGTACTGCATATAAATAAATATGGTTCCCATCATACCGAGTCCATAATAACTTCCAGCTACCAGAGCTCGGTTTATTTCACTTCTGCCGTAGACTCCTCCACCGCTTTCGTGAATGCATCCACCCGGTTTACCGACGGGGAGGAGTTCGGCATGGGGGCAGAGATGGGGATAAGCACCCAGAAGCTTCACTGGCGGGGCCCTATGGGAATGGCCCAGATCACCACCAATAAGTTTATTGTCCTGGGGCAGGGACAGGTAAGGCAGTAGGATTATGACAGGGACCGGAAATAAGAAGATAGGCATAATGGGGGGAACCTTCAATCCCATACATCATGGACATATGGTAACTGCCCAGGAAGCCCTGGACCAGTTCAGTCTTGACAGGGTGGTCTTCATCCCGACCGGAGACCCTCCCCATAAGGTGGAAGACCTCCTGGCACATGCCGAAGACCGGTACCTCATGACTGTTATCGCCATTTCTTCCAATGACAGCTTCTTTGTCTCCCGGGCGGAGATAGACCGCAGGGGCAAGTCATATACCATTGAAACAGTAAAGGAACTGCGGAACACATACGGGGCGGATGCAGAGCTTTTCTTTATTACCGGTGCAGATGCGATCCTGGAGATACTTACCTGGAAGAACACTGATGAGATAGTCACCCTGGCAAAGTTCATAGCAGCCACCCGTCCCGGATATGACCTTTCAAAGATAGAGGGACTCAAGTCGACCCTGTTCCGGTCTGAAAAGGAAGCCGATGAGGGGATATCCATTATGGAGATACCGGCCCTGGCCATATCCTCCACCGACATCAGGAAAAGGATAAAACAGGGAAGACCCATAAACTACCTGGTGCCCGAAGGAGTCAATAATTATATAATAAAGCATGGATTATATAGATAGAAGCATACTGGGGCCGGACGCTACTGAATATGTGGAGAGTCTTGCCTCCAGGATGGAGGGCATTATGAGCCCTTCTCTTTTCAGGCATTCCCTGGGGACACTGGACTTTGCCCTGGACATGGCATCGGCTATACCGGAAGAAGTCGACCTGTACCGGCTGGCTGTATCCTGTATCGTGCATGACTATGGCAAGATATTTGATATAGAGACTCTAAAAAAAGCTGCCAGGGATAATAAGCCGGGCCTGAGCCGGGAGGAAAGGGAAATTGAGCCCCTGCTTCACAGCCTGGCGGGAGATTATTTTATATCCAGGGACCTGGATATAAGGGATGAAAAGATCCTCAGGGCAGTCAGGGTCCATACCATAGGCGCAGTGGATATGACCCTGGAAGAAAAGATACTTTTCCTGGCCGATAAGGTGGAAAAGACCAGAAAGTATAAAAATGCGGGGTATTTAAGGAAACTGGCCCTAAAAGACATAAATTTATGCTTAATAGAAGTCTATAAAAATACTATAATATATGTAATAAATAAAAACAGGCAGCTGCATCCTGATACCAGCAGGATATGGAACAGTATTTGCGGAGGTAAATAATATGTCTTCTGATTATAGAGATGATGATTTCAGCAAGGATGATGATCTCGAAAGTGAATATGGTGAAAGGCCGGGAAATGACGATGACATCGAGATCCCCAGGATAGGCAAAAAAAATGAACCTGGACCAGGGAAAGATAATGATTTCGATGATGATTTCTTCAAGGATGAGGATTTTGAATTTGCCGACTATTCCAGTGATGACGTAGAGGGCAGGGGATACAGGAGCAAAAGGATACGGGAAAAAAGGAAACGGAGAAAACTTATATATACTTCTCTTGCCATATTCCTCATCATAGTGGTAGTGGCTGCGGCCATAGTGTTTGGCTACAGGTGGATAAGGAACAGGTTCTTCAGCCCCACGGAAATAGCCGAGGAAGAAAGGATCTCCGTGCCCGAGACCCTGGAACTGAACCAGGACCTGAATATCGTGATATCAGGTGCGGGAGAAGACCTTTTGGAGCCGGAGGTCAATTCTATAATCTTTACCAGCTACTACAGCACCGGAAATGAGACCCGGTCAATATGCATGCCCATTAAGACTCTTATGGATGTGCCAGGAATAGGCGCCGAGCTTATAGGCAGGTCTGTAGGTATAGGAGGCATGGATCTTTTGGCCCTTACCCTGGAAAAGGGACTGGGCATGGATATTCAGATAGACCAGTACCTTTTGATGGATGTCAAAAATATTGTGGACAGGCTGGGAGGCATGGAGCTGGAGATGGACCAGGCCTATGTGATAAATGATTATTCCAATGACAGCACTTTCACCCTGGAACCGGGTCCCAACCTTATCGACGGTTCTGAAGCCGTAAATATACTGATGTATTTCAGCGGCATAGAAAAGGACATACCGCTTAAGGATATGAAGATCCAGAAAAAGGTCATGGATACTATGATCAGCCGCATAGCCGGCGAAGACGAGGAAAGCCTTACCGATAACCTTAACCAGGTAAAGGACTACATAGATTCCGACCTCAGCCTGGAAGAACTGCTGAAGCTGTTCTCCACCTTTGCAGGCATAGCCCCGGAAGACAATATTGTATACACCCTTGAGGCTTCATCAACTGAACTGGAAGGCGAAGGTATCGTATATCTGCCCGATGTGGCCGGCCTGTGGGATCTTTTCAGCAAAGAAGAAACTATCCCGGAAGAAGATGCCTCGGCCGAGAGGACTGTGGAGGTTACCATACTTAACGGGGTAGGGACCCCGGGAATAGCGGCCGAACTGTCGGATATACTGGACAGCCAGCTTTATGAGAGCGGAAAGAACAAGTTCAATGTCGCCGAAGTGGGAAATGCTGATAACTTCAATTATGCTTCCACAGAGATAGTGGTATATGCCTCCGATGAGTCTGCAGTAATGAATGCCGCCAATGACCTGAAGGAGATACTGGGCGGGGGCAACATCACCACCGGACAGGATGAGATAGCAGGTTCAGATATTGTAATAATCCTGGGAGCAGATTATAATCCCGGTACGGCTGCCGAGACCGAACCGGTCCAGGTGACCGGGATAGTGGATGTCGCCGTGCTAAACGGTGTGGGTGTGGCGGGGATAGCTGCAAGGACATCAGAAGAACTGGAAGAACATTTTAATGCCGACAGGAAGATAATAGAGATAGTCAAGGTATGGGATGCGGATAATTATAACTATACCCAGACAGAGATCATAACATATGCCGATGAAGAAGGCATTGAAGCCCTTGCCCAGCAGATACAGGACAAGATGGGCGCAGGCGTCATAAAGAAGGGCGGCAGCAGCGATTACGGCGAGGATATTACCATAATAATAGGAAGCGATTATACCAGCCAGTGACAGGGAAAACAGGTCAGAAGGAGAATGTAGAAATAGCTAGCAATAATATCCTGGACACAGTCAGGAAAGCAGCAAAAATAGCCTACGACAGGAAGGCGGAGTATATCAGGATCCTGGATATGCGTTCCAGGCTTATTATCACCGATTATTTCCTTATAATCGGAGCCAGGAACACCAGGCTTACCAGGAGGATCCAGGAAGATATTGTCATAGAGCTTAAAAAAGACGGCTTTTATGCCATACATTCAGACGGTACAGCCGAGGGAAACTGGATCCTTGTCGATTATGATGATTTCGTTATCCATATCTTCACTGAAGATATGAGGCAGTTTTATGACCTCGAGCGGCTGTGGAAGGATGCAAAAGAGATAAAGCTGGAGTAGCGTCATATTCCACACATATTTTAGATCCAGGCAATATTCCAAAAAGCAGAAGGGATTACCGTAAAATGCAGGATGAAAAACGGTATAAGGCCGTAGAAATAGAAGAAGAACTGATAAAAGAATGGGAAAAGGAAAGGCTTTTTTCCCTGAGATCAGGCAAAGAAGATCCCAAGTATTATATGCTGGAGATGTTTCCCTATCCTTCCGGGGAACCGCATATGGGCCATGCCAGGAACTATACCATAGGGGATGTAGTGGCAAGGGTCATGTCCAGGAGGGGGTATAATGTGCTTCATCCTATAGGATTTGATGCATTCGGGCTTCCGGCAGAGAATGCTGCCATAAAAAGCGGTATCCACCCCAGGGAGAGCACCATGGCCAATATAGACAAGATGAGGGCGGCTCTTAAAAGGATGGGCATGACTTATGATTTTGCAGACGAGATAATAACATCAGAGCCCGGCTACTACCGCTGGACACAGTGGCTTTTCCTTCTTCTTTACAAGATGGGACTGGCTGAGAAAAGAAAGGCGCCGGTGAACTGGTGCAATTCCTGCCAGACGGTGCTGGCAAATGAGCAGGTGATAGACGGCAAATGTGAAAGATGCGACAGCCAGGTGGAGAAAAAGGTGCTTTCCCAGTGGTTTTTCAAGATAACAGATTATGCCCAGAGACTGCTGGATGATATGGAGCTATTGGAAGACGGATGGCCCGAAAGGGTGCTTACCATACAGAAGAACTGGATAGGCAGGAGCGAAGGCGCCAAAATAGATTTCAGGCTTGAAGGTGTTGAAGATATCAACATACCTGTCTTTACTACCAGGCCTGATACCCTTTACGGGGCAACTTTTTTTATACTGGCTCCGGAACATGAGCTGGTAGAAAGGATAGTGACAGACCCGGATAGGAAAAAACAAATAAGTGATGTGATGTCGGTGATCTCAGCCCAGAGCGATATGGAAAGGGGCGCTGCCGAGACCGAAAAAATTGGATGCTTTACCGGCAGGTATGTGATAAATCCTTTAAACGGCAGCAGGATCCCGGTCTGGATAGCAAACTATGTGCTTATCGAGTACGGCACCGGTGCTATAATGGCGGTGCCTGCACATGACGAAAGGGATTTCGAATTTGCCAGTAAATACAATATAGGGATAACAGAGGTCATCTCGCCTGACGGAAGCCTTCACGGACAGCTTAAGGAAGCCTATACCGGAGAAGGAGTCATGGTAAATTCGGGGAGATTTAACGGACTGGATTCGCGCCAGGGGATAAGGAAAGTAACATCATATCTTAAGGAAAAAGGGCTGGGAGATTTTGAGGTTAACTATAAACTGAGAGACTGGCTCATATCCAGGCAGAGATACTGGGGAGCGCCCATCCCCATAATATACTGCCCCGAATGCGGGGAAGTCCCCGTACCCCAAGAAGATCTTCCGGTAGTGCTTCCATATGATGTGGATTTCAGGCCGAAAGGGCTTTCACCCCTGGCATACTGCAGTGATTTTGTAGAGACCAGCTGTCCCTTATGCGGGGGAGAAGGCAAGAGGGAGACCGATACCATGGATACTTTTGTATGCTCCTCCTGGTATTTTCTCAGATACTGCAGCCCTCATGATGACAGCCAGGCATTTGGCCGTAAAGATACCGATTACTGGATGCCGGTAGACCGGTATATCGGCGGCATAGAGCATGCTACCATGCATCTTATCTATTCCAGGTTTTTTAACAAGGTGCTGTTTGATGCCGGGCTTATAGAGAATAAAGAGCCGTTTATGAATTATTTCCCCCATGGCGTGGTAAACCTGGGGGGCAAAAGGATGTCAAAATCCAGGGGAAACCTGGTCAGTCCTTCCGAAGTATATAATAAATACGGGGCCGACACCCTGAGGTTATATATATTATTCGTAGGGCCTGCAGACAGCCCCGTAGACTGGACTGACAGCGGGGTAGAGGGAGCCAGCCGGTTCCTTTCCCGGGTGTGGAGGCTGGCAGATATAAATATCCGCCTGGCAGGAAAAAGCAGTACCGGTAAAAATAATATTGACTTTGACAGTTTGGGCCAGCCGGAAAAGGAGCTTTTCCGGAAGCTTCACCAGACCATAAAAAAGGTCACGGGGGATATGCTGGAAAGGTTCAATTTCAATACCGCCATAAGCGCCCTGATGGAGCTGGTAAACCTTATGTATAAATACCATGATGAAGCCCCGGACGGAAAAAAGGATAAGGCGCTCATAAGAGAGCTAAACGAGAAGCTTCTTATACTTCTTTCGCCCATAGCCCCGTTTATAACTGAAAAGCTGTGGGAGATCTCCGGCAATAAGGGTAGCATCCACAGGACAGCATGGCCTTCCTGCGACGAGGAAATAGCTGCCGAGGATATGGTAACCGTTGTTTTCCAGGTAAACGGCAGGCTGAGGGATAAGACAGACATGCCTGCGGGGACCCCTGAGGATGAGCTGCAGAAAACGGCTCTGGCCTCGGAGAAGGTAAGGAAGTTTACAGAGGGCAGGGATATAGTGAAGATAATAGCTATACCTGACAAGCTGGTAAATATCGTGGTGAAATAAGGCCGGAATATATTATTATCCGCACATTCAGTCTTTCTGCAGTTGCCCTACAAGATCAACAATACTATTTGTAGCAATTAACAATATTGCCCTGATTTCTGCAGTACTGACGTTAAGCCCCCGCAGACACATCTAATATCATAAATCCTACCTGCTTTATTAAATAATCATGAAACTATAACCATAGCCAGCCCGTATTTATTTAAGAAACATACATGCTTCATGCCAGTTCTTTCAGGTGGAAAACAATATTAAAAATTATTTTTACCGTTTGTTTAATTTATATACACCCGTAATTGAAATTAGACTATTTTAAAGTTATAATTTAAAATAACATAAATTACTAAAAAGGACTAAATAAGTGTATATACCAAGATTAATCGAAAGAACACTGATTGAAGCCCTGGACGCATTTCCGGCAGTTATTATTACTGGAGCACGGCAGACAGGCAAAACAACCCTGGTAAAACATCTTTTTGAAAATAATTTCTCTTATGTATCTTTGGATGAATTGGATATAAGGTCCATAGCTGTAAATGAACCCCGCGAATTTTTAAACAGATATAAATTTCCCATAATCATTGATGAAATACAGAATGCCCCAGAACTACTGCCATATATTAAAGCAGTAATTGACAAAGACAGGAAGAATGGAAGATTTATTATTACAGGTTCGCAACAATTTCCTCTTATGAAAAACATAAGTGAGTCACTTGCAGGAAGAGCTGCTATTTTAAACCTCTATCCTTTTATGACCTCTGAGATTAAAGGAGATTTTGGTTACAGAGAAATTATTTT
>CAYZJW010000053.1:0-10223 GCA_964478985.1 uncultured Actinomycetota bacterium | reverse complement strand
CCCTGAGTATATTGAACTCCAGGTCGAATTCCTTTACCAGCTTATAGGTTATGGGTTTTGTTACCCTGTCTTCGGGAAATGAAAGTACCAGTTTTTTCTTTTTCATCAGAGTTCCTCCTGGCTAAGTATGTCAAGGGACCTGTATTCTCCTTCCAGGGGAAGTGCTTTTACCATATTGGTCAGTTCAAAGCTCCCGGAGGATATCCTGTCCTTTAGCAGGTCGGCTATCTCAAGGGCCATGGCATAGCTTGACATGGAGCCTGCCTGCACTGTTTTGCCTTTTATATTTATCTTTCCGCTCCTGAGCTGCCTGTAATCGACTTTGCCGTAAGATGGTTTGCTCCTCCTCTGTACCGAGTAATCAAAGATCTCTACCTGGATCTGGTCATCGCTGATTTTCAAGAATTCCATCATCTCCTCGTCCAGGACCGGTATGGGAATGCCTATACCCACAAACATGGACACTCCGTATCTTTCGAATACAGCCGGCCTTATATACCTGGGGGACATATGTTTCAGGTCTCCTGCCACTGCCAGCGTGCCTGCCAGCCCGGTGGGCGTACCATTGGACAGTCTTTGCTTTTCAGGATTGTGCTGGGTCCCGGTCCAGGAGACATAGCCCTCGGCACCGCCTAAGAATATCCTGGTGCCTATCCCGATTGTCCTGTAATAGGGGTCGTTAAGAAGGGGGCTTAGCTGTCCGGCACTGGAATATGTGGCATTGGTGAACCTGGGAAGAAGTTTCCCCATGTAGGTATAAATGGTCCTGTTGGAAGAATTGGTGGCTACGGCATAGTTCTGGTATGCATTCCGCGGATTGTATAGATATGCCTGGTTTATGGTGTCCCTGGTTATATAAGTCTCTATTTCCTTTCTGGGATAGCAGTCCGTACCCTGGGATATTGCCCTGAGCTTTACCGGCTTTCCGCTGATAAGGTCGCTTATAACATGGGCCCCGCCGTATTTTATCCCTTCTGACTCTGAAAGCTCAGTGGCCCCGATATAGACATCCACGGCAGCGATACCGGCATAGGCAGGTACATCATTCAGCCAGGCCCTGGCCATCTTTATAGGCGGATCTGAGTGCCCAAAATTTATAAAAGCTCCGGAAGAGCACATGGGCCCGAAAGTCGCGGTAGTCACGACATCCACCTCGCGCGCTGCTTTCCTGACACCCTTTTCCCTGACAAAGTCTATTATCTCTTCGGCATTGAGGACTACAACGCTGCCGTCTCTTATCTTCTGGTTTATCTCTTCTATAGTCTTGGCCATAACCCATCCCCATAGTTAATATTTTTTTTGGTAATTTATAATACTCCAATAATATTTTTTTTCCAAATGGTCCTTCAAAGGCCCATGCTGATATATTTTTAGATATTATATATAATTATATGAAGGATATGAAAAATTAAAAAAAAAGCCTGGGCCGGGCAGGCAAGACAGGCGAAAGGTTTTTAGTATGTCAATGAATCCCAGGATCAAGAACCCGCTTATACTGAGCATCACATCGACAGTTTTTTTGATGCCGGTGCTGATCCTTACCATGTACCTTTTTGATATGGTAAACTGGATAATGCTGGCGGTCACGGCAGCCATATACCTGGCAGTTATCTTTCTGGTATTCTTTTATTACAGCAATATGGGCAGGAAATAAGGCACTTGATGTATGGTGAAAAAGATTTGATCCTGGAAAGGCTCTCCCGGAGCCATGATTTCAGGGACCGCAGAATATACCAGAAAGATATATCCACGGCCGGAAGGTACAGCTGCCGGCTGGCATATAAACATACCGATCTCTATATAACCAGTGATAAAGACATATCAGGGAAGCTGAGAAAACCCCTGGCAGTCTTCTATGAACAGCTGGAAAAAGTCATATGGGAGAATAAAGGATTTGAGGAAAGCCTCTCCCCCCTGGACACAGACAAAAGCTGGCCGGATGCGGTACAGGCCATGTGCCGGTCTGCGGCCATATTCGGTGTGGGGCCCATGGCGGCGGTGGCCGGGACAGTATGCGACACCATTGCGGCAGAGGTATCAGGCGGATGCAGTTTCCTCATGATTGAAAACGGAGGGGATGCATATATTAAGAGCCCCGATATGGTAAAAGCCTCATTATTTACAGGCAGCAGATATTTCCCTGAAAACATTGATATATGTATTGACCCCGGCTCGACACCATGCGGCCTGTGCTCCTCCTCCGGGATGATGGGGCATTCGCTTAGCCTGGGCAAAAGCGACCTGGTCACGGTGATGTCCGGGAGTGCGGCTGAGGCAGATGCTGCCGCAACTGCTATCGCCAATGCAGTAAGGACAAGATCCGATGTGGACAGGATAATAGAAAAATACACCCAATACAGCCAGTTAAAAGGCCTTATCATCCTGAAGGATGACAGACTGGCCATATGGGGGGATCTTCAGCTGGTAAAATAGATCATCCCGCAGGCATTTATTTGGTATTATCCTGGTCGTTTCTGATGAGATCGGTTTTCCTGGGAACATTGCTGCCCGATGAGATTATGCTCTCACCTTTGAAAAGCCCGCCCTTGGCTATGGTAAGCAGGGCCTCCTTCTGTATAAGGTTTCCTATGAATCTTCCCGTAGAAGATATCTCAACCTCACCGGTGGCATTCATCTCGCCGTTAAAAGATCCTGCGATAACTGCATTCCTGGTCTGGACATTGGCATTCACTTTTCCTTCTTTTCCGATTATGACTTCCTTATCTGAGATGACTTCGCCTTTTATGGTACCGTCTATCCTGGTAGAACCGGGAGAATTTATCTTGCCTTCGATGGTAACGCCTTCCGCGATGACGGTAAGGGTCTTGCTTCCCTTTATCTCGGGTGCTTTTTTTAATATCATTTCTATGCTTTCCTTTACAACTATTGCCATATTGATTGCCAGATGGCAGTATTATATCATTTCTGGTAAAAAAAATTAGGCAGTTTATTTCTTTGATTTTATCTTATAAAAATATAGAATTATATCAAGCGGGAAGGTCCCGGTAACCCATTTTATAATCGAGCTCCAGGCGGGATATCATGAACATAAAAAGATTTCTAATATATTTAGTTATAAACATGACCATTTTAAGCCTGTCTGCCGGCATGGTCTCATGCAGCCTGCCTTCCGGCAGCGTCCCGGAAGAGGGGGATCAGGGACAGGAGGAAGCCCAGGCGGAAAAAGGCCTGGAGGATAGTACCGGCAGTGAAAGCGCGGAGGCAGATGAGGCCGGAGAGGAGATAGCTGAAGAAGAGGCCCCCCTGGCTATTTGGATCGAAGATATTATCCCTGAAGACATAAAGGACCTGATAAGGTCCCATATCGATAAATATCCCCTGCTGGAATATGCCGGACAGAGACAGGATTCGGACCTGGTGCTGGAAATGCAGCCGGCAGGAGGCATAGACCAGGCTGGAGGGACTTCCCGGGAACTTGACATAACATATGTACTGGCCCTGGCAGCTCCCTTTTTTACCATTGCTGACGGCATAGGCTGGGAGGACTTCCAGGCCTGGTGGGCAGGCGGGGACGGCGCCCTGGCAGATCTCAGCGGCAGTAACCCGGTACCGGTACTGGCAGTGGGGCAGGAGGACCGCGGACTGCTGGAAAAAATACTGGGAGAGCCCGGGAATGAGAATATTATAATAGCCGGCGGGGAAGCCAGCCTTCAGGGCCTGGCCGGCGGGGACATCTCTTTTGCCCTGGTGCCTTTTGAACATATAGACCGGCAGATGAAAGTGATGGAGATAAGCGGCCTCTCTGTATTTGACCGCAGTCTGGAAATAAGCCAGTATCCCTTCGCTTTCTCGGTTTCGCTGAAGGGAAGTGCTGGTCCCGTCAGCAAAGCTTATGATGCCCTCAGCGGGATATCATATACTAACAGGGATGTTTCCGGCATGACCACGCTGGTCATGACCGGGGTCACCGCCATGGTGAGGGGGACTGCCCAGCGCATGGAAAATAACGGCATACTGTATCCGGGCGAGAAAATAGCGGACATACTGAGAGATGCCGATATAACCCATATAAGCAATGAAGTGCCTTTTGTGGAGGGATGCGATGTGCTGGCGGACAGGTTTCCCTTTTTCTGCAGCAAGCCTGAGTATATAGAGCTTCTGGAATATGTGGGCACGGATGTGGTGGAGCTTACCGGCAACCATATGAATGACCACGGACATGAATGGTTCCTGCATACCCTCCAGATGTATGATGAAAAGGGCTGGCCCTATTTCGGAGGGGGAAGGGACCTTGAAGCATCATATTCCCCGGCTATCCTGGAGTCAAACGGCAACAGATTTGCCTTTCTGGGTTTTTGCTGGTGGGGCCCCGCCGGCAACTGGGCTGCGGAAGACTCTCCCGGCTCGGCGCCGCCCCATTTTGAGGAATTCGAGGCCAGGATAAAACAGCTCAAGCAGGAAGGCTATATAGTCATATTTACCTTCCAGTATCTTGAGAGCTACCAGTATGCGCCGGTTGCCCAGCAGGTCACCGATTTCAGGCGCATGATAGATGCCGGGGCCGATATAGTAAGCGGAAGCCAGTCCCATCACCCCCAGGGTATGGAATTTTATGAAGAAGGCTTCATAAACTATGGACTGGGGAACCTTTTCTTTGACCAGATGAGGCAGATAGGTACCCGTCAGGAACTCATAGCCAGGCATATATTCTATAAGGGCAAACATATAAATACTGTAATAATAACTGCCATGCTGGAAGACTACAGCCAGCCCAGGATCGCCACCCCGCAGGAAAGGGAAGAAATATTGACAGAAGTCTTCAATGCCAGCATAAGGTGACAGCATCGATCCGGCTGCTGGGGGGACGGTTTACCGGAGAAGACAGAAAAAACAGCTTGCCGCCTCTTATCATCAGCACAGGGAATATATGATAAATAAAGACCAGGGAAGCAGCCAGGATTTCCGCCGGGATGCGGAAAGGATAGCCCTGGTCACAGACAGTGCATCAGATATAAGTGCTGACATAGCCGGGGAGTTCGGCATCAGCATAATCCCCATCTATATACATCATGACGGCAGTGAATTCAGGGACGGGATAGATATAAAGCCTGATGACATATACAGGCTGCAGATGGAGAAAAAGGCAGTTTTTTCCACTTCCTCTCCTTCTCCCCATGATTTTATCCTGGTATACGGGAAGCTTCTCAAAGACTTTGACAGGATATTATCCATCCATATCAGCGCCAATCTTTCAGCAGTGATGAAATCCGCCCGGATAGCCAGGGACCTGTTAAAGGCTGAAAAAAGGATAGAAATATTCGACAGCCGTTCCGGGACCATGGGTACCGGTTTTCTGGTTCTGGCTGCAGCCAGGGCCGCCAGGAAGGGCTACAGCCTGGAAAGGATAATGGGGATAGTCTCATTTTTAAGGGATAATATCAGGCTATACGGCACCATAGATAGCCTGAAATACCTGAGAAGGAGCGGCAGGGTGCCAGCCATAGCCAGTTTTGTCTCCAGGCTTCTTACCATAAAACCGCTGCTGGGCATAAGCGGCGGCCAGGTGGGCATGATAGGTATAGCCTTTACCCGTTTCGGTTCGCACAGGGAAATAGTCAGGAGGGCGACCCGGGACTTTAAGCAGGAACGCTGGGTAATGCTGTCAGTCATACATACCCTGCGCGGCAAGGATTCAAGAAAGATGCTTTCAGAGCTGCAGAGATCCCTGAATATTGTCTATTCCATGGTAAATAAATGCACGCCGGCGGTAGGAGCCCATACCGGCCCCGGACTTATCGGCATAATCATCACCCGCCTGGACCGGGAGACAGCAGACCTTTTTATCTGACCTCTCCGAAGACAACAGCCGAGAAGATAAAGATCTCACAACCTTGTTCCCTGTAGCAGTTCCTGGCCAGGCCCGCCTTCAGGCAGGTATGCTCCAGAAAGCTTATCCTGTCAAAACCGTTTTCGGCTGCCACCTGGGGCAGCAGGAGACCCTGGCTGAATCCCTTCCTTATAAGGATGCCGTGTTTTCCCACCTCTATCTCTTTTATATCCCCGATCTTCTGCAGGGGTGAGATCGCAGATATCTCGATATCTATATCTTCGAGTTCGTCTGGAGATACCGGAGGGAAGCGGGGGTCCCGCATGCTTGCTTCCTCAGCCATAGTCATGACTGTCATCCACAAAGGTGTAGTGGCGGTTATATTGCCGATACAGCCCCTCAGGTTTCCCAGCCTGTGTATAGTCACAAAGGCGCCGCATCCGGTGTTTAGCACTGGATCATCTATATCATATCCGCCTGGCGCAGAGCCGGTCACCGTACTATCAACAGTCTCTCTGGCTATTTTTAAAAGCAGTTGCTTCTGCCCTTTATCAAGCTCAAGGTTTTTCATTTGCCACCTTCTTTTTACTTTTTAAAAAAAGCTGCCGATATATACCCTACTACGGCACTTTTATCGCCTGAGACATCACCAGAGTTGGCATAATCCAGTATGACCGATGAATCAGCCCCCATAAGCCTGGAGGCTATCATGGCAGCCGCTACCGGCCCGCCGCCGCACATCTCCACTTCTTCGGCGGAAAGCTCTTCTATCAGCGCAGAACTGTCAAATGATGCAATGATATCTCTGACCCTGGTGTCCATGGATACTGCAGTATCATAGGGATGATAATGGGAAAGGTCGGTACTGGCCACAATCAGTATATTATCGCCGGCAAACCTGTTTCCTATGGACTGGCCCAGGGCGGTAATATTGTGCCGGTCCTGGTCGCCTATTACCACCGGCACTATCTTTATATCCAGTCCCAGGGCTATTTGCAGGAAGGGAAGCTGCACTTCAAGGCTGTGCTCCCTTCCGTGGCCTGAATGCGACATGGAAATGGCCGGGCTTGACCTCTCCAGCTCCGCCGCCCTTTCCTTATCCACCATGACCGTCCCCAGGGGGGTCCTGTATGCATCCCCGTGATATACGGAAATAAACTCAAAATACTCCGCATGGGAAGGTGCGATTATTATGATGCTGTCATATTTTTCTCCCTGCACCTGCCGGAATGAATGTGCAGCCACCTGTCCCGAATATACATAGCCGGCATGAGGACTGACCAGGGCTTTGATGCCGCCGATCTTCCGGGGTCCGGCCTTTGACAGGTATCCTTCTACCTGGGCGGCAAGGATCCCGGGATCGCCGGGATAGAAACTACCGGCAACAGCGCTTTCCCTTATAACCATATCAGCAGCCATAGGAGCCTCCCTTATTATTTTCTATATTAATATTATATTGGATTTGTTATATATTTAAACTGCGGGAAAAACATTTTAATCTCATAGCAGTTATATTAACCCGGGATCGGAAAAGGAAGAAAATGGAATATATACTGGGAGTGGACGGAGGAGCTACCAAGACCGCCGCTGCAGTAGCTTCGGCTGAAGGAGAGATACTGGCCGAATCTACCGCAGGCGCCAGCAGCCATAAAAGTGTGGGAAAAGACAAAGCAGCCTGTAACCTGAACCAGGCAGTGCTGGGGGCCATAGGGGATTCCGGTATTGAAGGCATCGTGTTTAAAAGCGCAGTCATGGGGTTTGCGGGGCTGAACGTGGAAAAGGACAGCAAAATATACAGGGATATTGTATTCAATGACAGGCTCAAACGGCTGCTTGACCGGGATAAGACATTTATCTGCAATGACACAAGGATAGGGCTGGAGGCGGGAAGCAGCGCTCCCAATAAGGTGATAATAATTGCCGGTACCGGCTCCAACTGTTTCGGTATCAATGAAAAAGGCAAACAGGCGCGCTGCACCGGCTGGGATTATATACTGGCTGATGAGGGCAGCGGATATGAGGTGAGCGTCAGGGCCCTGAGGGCAGTCATGCGGGCTTATGACGGCAGGGGCGAAAAGACTATGCTCACCGGAGCTATACTGGACGAGCTGGGCATCGAGGATGAAGAGGGCATAGTGAACTGGACCTATGGCGAGCCCTTTTCCAAGAAAAGGCTGGGCGGATTTGCCGGGATAGTATGCAGCTCTGCCGAAAAGGGCGATCCCATAAGCAGGGGCATCCTGGAAGATGAGGCCGCTGAATCCATTTTATCCGTTTCCACTGTGGCCAATAAGCTGGGGCTCCAGGACAGCAGTTTCGACCTGGTATTCGTGGGCGGACTTTTCAAGTGCAAGACATATTTCAAGGATATTGTCATAAAAGGCCTGAAAGAAGAGTTTGGGGGCATAAGCTTCAAACCCCTGGTGGCGAAACCGGTACAGGGAGCGGTAAAGCTTGCCATTGATAATGCAGGTTAGCGCAGCCTGGATATGGATCTCAGGAACCAGCAGACATCGCTTATGCCTTTGAGGTGGTATCCGGCACAGGTATCAGACCCGGCAGGGTCCCCCACTTTTATATTTATACCCCCGGGGTTGGCCCGGAAAAGATATTCATCGGTGACATCATCCCCTGCACAGATGACCAGGCGGTCCCGGGGACTTCCATAGTGTGAGACCACCGCTTCAACTGTATTTCCCTTATTTATGCCGGCAGGCTTTACTTCTATGACTTTTTTCATATACATCACCTCGATGGGACAGTTCCCCCGGTATTTGTCTATGAGGCTTTTTATTTTATCCAGCCGGATTAGTTCCTGCTCCGGACATCTGCGGTAATGCAGGGCAAAAGCCAGCCCTTTATCCTCCAGTGCGAAGCATGGGTGGGAGCGTATCATCCGGGAGACCCGGTCTTTTATTTCCGAGATGCAGGGAAGAGGTTTTGCCGACCGGACAGCGGTACTGCCGGAAAACCTTATCTCCATGCCATGGGTGCCCGACCAGTTAAGTGCCGTCAGGTCAAAGCCTTGAAAAAGCTCCAGAAGGCTGCCAATATTCCTTCCCGATACTATTGTCACGATGTTCCCGGGATCACTGGACAGCACCGATAATATTTCTTTTATCCTTTTTGAAGGCCTGGCATCCATGGGCTCCCGCCTGAAACCTGTAAGGGTTCCGTCATAATCCAAAAACAAAAACAGCTTCCCAGCCCGCGATATCCTGGAGTTTAAGCTGTCTATGGAATGTTTTAGATATTCGATGATAGATTTCTCCCGGGATCAGGAAGGTTTACTGTAATAATCCAGGAAATTATCAGCCCAGACATAAATATTATTTTCCCTTATGGTCTTCCGCAGCCCCTGCATCATCTTTTTCCTGGTGGCCCTGTGCATGTTAAGGGCTTTTTTCAGGGCATCAGCCACCTCATCTGTATCATAGGGATTTACCATCAGCGAATTGCTGCCCAGTTCATAGGATGCCCCGGTAAGTTCGCTTAGTATGAGCACTCCGTCCTGGCTCACATTGCAGCTGGCATACTCCTTTCCTATAAGGTTCATACCATCCCTGAGTGATGTCACCAGGCATATGTCCGAGTATTTATACAGGGCGGCCAGCTGCTGCTGTGGCAGGGCTTTAAACAGGTATTGTATGGGCGACCACAGGCCATCGGAAAACTTGCCGTTTATACTGCCCACCAGTTCATCTATCTCCCTTTTAAGCTCTATATATTCCTTTATCTTGGTGCGGCTGGGCACCGAGATCTGGAGAAATACCACCTTCTTGAGGTATTCGGGATATCTGGTAAAAAAGCGTCCCACCGCCTTTAGCCTTTCCTTTATGCCCTTGGTATAGTCCAGCCTCTCCACGCTTATCACCACTTTTGCATCTCCGCCCAGGTCCTTGATGTTTTTCCTGTACTTTACTGTCTCCCTGCTTTTAGCCAGGGTATTGAACCGGTCGAAATCTATGCTTATGGGAAAGCCCCTAGCCTCTATCTTCCTGCCCTTATAGTGTATTTTCATATTTTTAAAGTCAACATCCAGGTCCAGTATGTTTTTGCAGCATTCCAGGAAATTATATGCATCCCTTGAAGTCTGGAACCCCACCAGGTCGTTTCCCAGAAGGCCCTTAAGTATTTCCTTATCCCAGGGCAGCACCCTGAAGGCTTCAAAATTGGGGAAAGGTATATGCAGGAAAAATATTATCTTAAGCTTCTTTTTTGACCTTTCCCTGAGTGAGGCAGGAGTCATGCAAAGCTGGTAATCATGGATCCAGATGAGCTCATCGCCGTTGATCTCTTCCAGTATCCTGTTGGCAAACCTGTTATTTATCTTCCTGTAGAACCAGAAGTAATCCTTATTGAAATAACTCTGGGATATAAATCCATGGAAAAGGGGCCATAGCGAGCGGTTGGCAAAACCATGATAATAGTTCTT
>CAYZJW010000052.1:7442-10320 GCA_964478985.1 uncultured Actinomycetota bacterium | reverse complement strand
AAATCAGAAAAAATTCACATTGGACATTTAAAATAAAATCATTATAATATGTATGCGGTTTAAAAATGGCCGCTATATCCGGCGCGGGGTGGAGCAGTCTGGTAGCTCATCGGGCTCATAACCCGAAGGTCATAGGTTCAAATCCTATCCCCGCTACCAAATCTTAAATTCATTTAAATCCGGTTTTGAATTATAATCATATCAATGGATCCTTTTTATTTTGATCTAGAAAGATTTTTTGGACATAGACTTCAGAGATAAAGATAACCGTTATTCCAGGCAGGTACTTTTCCCCCCTATAGGCAGCAGGGGACAGGGTATGCTAATGGGATCGAGCGCTGTCATCGCCGGCTGCGGAGGCCTGGGATCGGCGCTTGCCAATAACCTTGCCAGGGCAGGGATAGGAAGACTCCGCATCATCGATAAAGACATAGTGGAGGAAAGCAACCTGCAGAGGCAGCTGCTGTTTTCGGAAGATGACGTAAAAAGCAGGTCGCCCAAATCCATGGCCGCGGCCAGAAGACTTAAGCAGATAAATTCAGGCATGGAAATAGAACCGGTCTATGAAGAAATAGACAGGAGCAATATAAACCGGCTCATCCAGGGTTTTGACCTGGTGCTTGACGGCACAGATAATTTCCCCGCCAGGTATATGATCAACCGGGCCTGCATCGAATTATCAGTCCCCTTTATATGCGGCGCCGTAGCTGCAAGCTTCGGCATGGTGTTCAATGTCCTTCCCGGAGAGGGGAGATGTTTTCAGTGCCTGTTTCCGGAGGAACCCGGAGGTGATGATGTGCTTAACTGCAATAATGCGGGCATATTAAACACGGCAGTATATGTAATAGCTTCCATTCAGGCAACGGAGGCCTTCAAATTCCTTACCGGACATAAAAAGGATATGATAAGAGGGCTGATAAATATAGATATCTGGGACCTGTCAGTCGATATTGTAAAGATAGGGATAGATAAGGATAACATATGCCCCGTGTGCTCCCCAGGTTAAAGCTTATTCTGGCAGTAATGGCCATACTGGCTGCGGTATTGCCGGCTTTTTCCGGCTGCAGTACCGCAGAAGATGCAAAAGTATTTATCTCGGAAAGACTGTCCAGCCGGGATGAGATGGATGCTGCAGTAGAGGTGGTGGACCGGTTCTTTGCCCTTATCATGGAAAATGATCATAGAGAGGCATATACACTTATCAGTGACAGGAATGGCAGGGATGAACAGGATTTTATAAATGAGTTCGATGACACCACCGAAATAGTCAAGGTGGAGATAAACTGGGTGGAAGTAAACAATAATATAGCGACTGTGGGCATAGACCTTATTGACACCTATGACGGTGAAGAAAAGATGTATAAGGATATAGAAGTATCGCTTATAAAAGAAGAAGATGGAAGCTGGAAAATAGTATTTTGGGATTAGGCAAAACTGTAAAAATAGAGAGAGTGAGTTCCGGGGGCAAAAGACAGGCAAAGGACGACACCATACCCCGGGAATCTTTTATAAGCCTTTACCTCAACCGGGAAAAGATATGCGTCCTTTCCTGCTCGCCCCAGCACCCTGCCGAACTGGCAGCCGGGCATATAGTATCCCAGGGTTATTTGGATGATTATGACAGTATAGATATTATTGAGATCTGTGATGGCGGCCAAGAGGGAAAAGATGAGAAAGAAGTATCTATGGATATTATCCCGGTAAAAATACGGACAGGCAGCGAGCCTGCCAGAAAGCAGGCAGCCGGGTATATACCGCCGGGGTGCGGCAGCATCGATGAAGGGGCAGCTTCTGTATTGCCGGCCCCCATGATACCGGATATAAATATAAGGCCGGAAGTCATCCTGGGGCTTAACCGCAAAAACCTGGCCGTACAGGAGCATAAAAAAGCCCTGGGCGGGCTGCATTCTGCAGCCCTGTTTGATCTTCAGGGAGAGCTCTTGCTGGTAAGGGAAGATATAGGCAGGCACAACTGCCTGGATAAGATAATTGGAAATATGCTAATAAACGGAATGGAGTTTACCCGGAAGATAATATTTACCTCAGGGAGGATATCAGTGGACCTGGTACTTAAGGCGGTGAGGGTGAGGATACCTGCAGTGGTCACCAATTCTTCAGTGACTCACAGTGCAGCTGCCCTTGCCCGGGACCTGGGCCTTATCATCTTAGGCTATGCCCGGGGAAACAGATTCAATATATACAGTTATCCTGAAAGGATAAAATAAACAGACAAAGAAAGGCTTGTTTTGAAAGTACTATTTTTAGGAGATATCATAGGCAAACCGGGGAGAAATGCCATTGAAAGAAACCTGGACCAGCTTAGGCTGAAACACGAAGTCGACATGGTTATAGCCAATGGAGAGAATTCTGCCGGCGGCATAGGAATATCAGTTAAGACATGCAACAGCCTGCTGGGTATGGGTATTGACGTGATAACGACCGGAAACCATGTATTTAAGAAAAGGGAGATATATGACCTTCTGGACAGGGAATACAGGCTGCTCAAACCGGCCAATTATCCTCCCGACACGCCTGGCAGGGGATATAATATATATGAGCTTCAGGGGCTGGGAGGTCTTAAGGTGGGAGTAATAAATCTCTGCGGCAGGGTATTTGTGGAGAACCTGGATTGCCCATTCAGGACTGTCAACAGGATACTGGAATATATGAGGGAAGAGACTCCGGTCATAATAGTGGATATGCACGCAGAAGTGACTTCGGAGAAAGTGGCAATGGGCTGGCACCTTAACGGCAGGGTAAGTGCCGTATTGGGAACCCACACTCATATCCAGACTGCGGATGAGAGGATACTTCCGGGAGACAGCACCGCTTATATAACCGATGCCGGTATGGTAGGTCCCAGGGACTCCGTAATAGG
>CAYZJW010000052.1:2147-7342 GCA_964478985.1 uncultured Actinomycetota bacterium | reverse complement strand
TGCTCAGGGAGCTGGCCCGGGAAAACGATATAGACAGGATAGCCCTGGGACACAACCTGGATGATAATATTGAGACTTTCCTGATGAGGATAATAAGGGGGTCCGGAGCCAGGGGACTCGCCGGTATCAGGCCGGTAAGCGGAAACATAATAAGGCCTCTTATAAATACATCCAGGCAGGATATAGAGGATTACCTTAAGGCAAATGATATCGGTTATTGCATCGACAGCTCCAATCTGGAGGATAAATACACCAGGAACAGGGTAAGGAACAAGCTCATCCCTTTTATAGGGAAAAATTTCCAGGGGGATGCAGGCACCAGCATTAAGCGGGTCATAGACATACTGGCACAGGAGGACGAGTATCTAAGCGAAACAGCATCAGGAGCAATAAAAAAGGATGCCTTTATCCAAAAAAGCCCGGGCCGGGAAAAAGTAATTTATATAAGGCTGCCTTTGACAGCTGCCGGAAGATATCACCGGGCATTAAAGAGGAGGGTGGCCCTGACTGCCCTGGAGCTTTTATATGGAAACCTGGAGGATATAAGTTATAGCAATATCGAGTATATCCTGGGGCTTATGAGGCCAGGCCGCGGCGAGAACAGGCGGCTGGACCTTCCCGGACCCATAATAGTATTGAGGATAGCCGAAAATCTGCATATGGTCCATACGGGCTTCGTCCAGGACCTGGATCCAGGCATAAGGCAGCATATAATGCGGATACAGGGAATAGGACAGGCAGGGCAGGCTTCAGCCGGGCAGACAATATTGATTGGAGGCAGGACAGTACTCGAAGACTTTGGCTTTTGTATAAATTCGAAGATCCTGGATGAACCAGGAGATTACAGCAAGCTTGACGATTCCAAAGCGGTAATAGACTATGATAAGGTCAGTGGCCCCATCAGGGTGAGAAGATGGTCGGAGGGCGACAGATTCCAGCCCCTGGGAATGCAGGGGGAAAAGAAACTCCAGGATCTCTTTATGGACTGCAGGGTGCCAGTAAACCTCAGGAAAGAAATACCTGTTTTCTGTGACAGCGAAAAGATAATCTGGGTGGGTAATATGAGGTTGGACCACAGGGTCAGTATAACTCCCTCTAGCAGGGAGTTCCTGCTGCTGGAGCTATTTGAAAAATAATGGTTATATGATTTAATAAAAACAGGTGATGACAGGGGAAAATATGAGCCAGTATGAGATAATATCCGAGGGCGGAGAAAAAATCCTATTATACGGCGGGGAAAGGATAAAAATACTTATTCCCGAATCCGAACTGGAAGAAAAGATAAAGGAACTCGGTGCCAGGATAACACGGGATTACAGTGGAAGGGATCTTGTCATAATATCAGTGTTAAGAGGTTCGTTTATATTCCTGGCAGATATCTGCCGGGAGATAAAGATGCCCGTTATATTTGATTTTATGGCTGTCTCCAGCTACGGGGACTCCAAGGTCAGTTCCGGGGTAGTAAGGATAACCAAGGACCTGGAATTCAGCATAGAAGGCAGTGAAGTCCTTATAATAGAGGATATAGTAGATTCCGGAAGGACACTGAATTACCTGATAAAAAACCTTAATGCCAGGAATCCCCGCAGTATAGAGATATGCGCCCTGCTGGACAAGGATGTCCCCCGCAAGATGGAGAACAGGGTCAAATACAAGGGATTTGATATCCCCAATAAATTTGTAGTGGGTTACGGCCTGGATTTTGCCGAGAAATTCAGGAACATACCATTTATAGGTTATATTGAAAATGAGTAGTATTTGTAATATCATCTAAGTTTGATATAGATTATAGAAAAGGAAGTTAAAAATAATTGAAAGATCCCGGAAATAATAATAACAATAATAAAAGTCCTTTCAAAAACAGGGGATTCAGGAATATAGCCCTTCTCATACTCCTGATAGTCATAATGTTTTTGATATTCAGGAACCCTCTTTTCCTGTCACCGGATGTGGAAGAGTATTCCATGGACGAGTTCACGGCTGCGGTAGAAAACGGCCGGGTCAGTACATCAGAACCCCTTACCATAATGGCAGAGGACGGCACCATAGAAGGCCAGCTGGTCGACGGCTCCACCTTTTTTGAGGTTGCATTCCTGTCTGAATACAATATAACCCAGTATCTTCTGGACAATGATATACCGTTTAAGGTAGACAACCAGAGACAGTCCATGTGGGTACAGATCCTTATAAGCGCCATACCCTTTATAATATTGTTTGGCCTTATATTCTTTATGATGAACCAGCTCCAGGGCGGCGGCTCCAAGGTGATGCAGTTCGGCAAGAGCAAGGCCAGGCTGGCAAACAGGGGAAAGCAAAGGGTTACCTTTAAAGATGTAGCCGGGGTAGAAGAAGCAGTGGAAGAACTGAGGGAAATAGAGGAATTTCTGGAGAACCCCAAGAAATTCCAGGCTATGGGAGCCAAGATCCCCAAGGGCGTGCTTTTATACGGTCCTCCCGGCACCGGTAAGACCCTTCTGGCACGGGCTGTTGCCGGTGAGGCAGGAGTACCGTTTTTCTCTATAAGCGGTTCCGAATTCGTGGAGATGTTCGTGGGAGTAGGCGCCTCCAGGGTCAGGGACCTGTTCAACCAGGCAAAAGCAAGCCAGCCTTCCATTGTATTTATGGATGAGATAGATGCCGTAGGCAGGCACAGGGGAGCAGGCCTGGGCGGAGGCCATGATGAAAGGGAACAGACCCTTAACCAGATACTGGTAGAGATGGACGGTTTTAACCAGGATTCAACTGTTATCCTTATTGCTGCCACCAACAGGCCGGATATACTGGACCCGGCACTGTTAAGGCCGGGAAGGTTTGACAGGCAGATAGTGGTAGACAGGCCGGATCTTCTGGGAAGGGAAGAGATACTCAAGATACATGCCAGGGGTAAACCGCTGGATAAGTCAATAAACTTAAAGACTATTGCCAAGCAGACCCCCGGTTTCACGGGAGCAGACCTTGCCAACCTGTTCAATGAGGCATCGCTACTGGCGGCCAGGCATAATAAGAAAAAGATATCCATGTTCGAGATTGAGGAGGCCGTGGAAAGAGTGATAGCGGGGCCGGAGAAAAAGACCAGGGTAATATCAGAAGAAGAGAAAAGGATAATAGCATATCATGAATCGGGGCATGCCCTGCTTTCATATGTGCTCCCTTATACTGACCCCATACATAAGATATCCATAATATCCAGGGGAAGGGCACTGGGTTATGTCATAACCCTTCCCGAAGAAGACAGGTTTTTAAAATCGAAGAATGAGCTTCTGGATAATATCACCCAGCTTCTGGGAGGCAGGGTATCAGAAGAGATGAACTTTGATGACATCACTTCAGGTGCCCAGAACGACCTGGACAGGGCCACCAGGATCGCCAGGAAGATGATAACAGAGTATGGTATGAGTAAAAAACTGGGTCCCGTCACCTTCAAGGGGGAGGAAGATGAGGTATTCCTGGGTAAGGAAATAGCATCCAGGCCGCATTACAGTGACAAGATAGCCTCCGCTATTGACGAGGAGACCTATAATATAATCACCGAAAGCTACGAGAAGGCCCGCAAGATACTGGATGACAATAAGGCAACTCTTGCAAGGCTGGCTAAAAGACTGATAGAAAAAGAGACTCTTTCCCGGGAGGAGATACTTAAGATACTGGCAAAAGTAGAGACAAAGAAGGTAAAGAAGGTAAGAAAGACACCGGCCGGCAAAAAAACCAGGTCAGCCAGCGGAGCCAAAAAAAATCCTTCCAGTCCAAAGCCGGAAAAACCCGGCAACGGTAGAAATAAAAAATAACCGTCTTTGAGCATGCGGATCTGGCATTTTTATACCGCGACCTGTGCCGGAAGGTCTTTTAATGGTTGATATTGGAGGCGTCAGTGGATAAGAAGAAGATAGAGGAAGGCGTAAAGCTTATTCTGGAGGGTATCGGTGAAGATACGGGCAGAGAAGGCCTTATCGGAACCCCCAAAAGGGTGGCAGATATGTATGAGGAGATCTTTTCCGGTATCGGAAAGAATCCCTCAGAAGTCCTGGGCCCCATGTTTGACGAGAATCATGATGAGATAATACTGGTAAAGGACATCCCGTTCTACTCGACCTGCGAACATCACCTGGTCCCTTTTGTGGGAAAAGCCCATATAGCCTATGCTCCCAATAAAACAGGAAAGATAATAGGTCTTTCCAAGCTTACCCGGGTTTTGGAAATAGTAGCAAGGCGTCCCCAGGTACAGGAACGGCTTACCACCATTGTAGCAGATTCAATAATGGAAAAGCTGGAGCCCAGGGGAGTCATAGTGATCGTAGAGGCAGAACACCTGTGCATGAGTATACGGGGCGTCAAGAAACCCAACACCATTACCGTGACTTCTGCCATAAGGGGCCTGTTCAAGGACAATCCTGCCTCCAGGTCAGAAGTCCTTTCCCTTGTCTATAATGGAAAATAAGGAATTTTCTTTCCATGGGATATACTATCAGAGCCCTTGATATCAAGAACAGGCAGGAAGGCCTTTCCCGGTTTGCCGGCATCGGCGCCACTATTCCCGGCAGCAGGATAATGGCAGAAAAGCTATTCCCCCTGTCTGTCAAAGTAAAAGGCCTGAAGGCAGCTGCAGTCAATATCCTGAAGCAGGAGATGCTTGCCAGGGGGGGCGATGTGGTTACTTCCAGGGATGCGCTTGTGAATACGCAGGGCATATCAGAAGTAATAATAGAAGGAACGTGGAAAAGTTTTGAAGGTCTGGTAGAAAAGATCCATATGCAGCCTTTCGGGCTGAAAGACCTTTCCCGGGAACTTGGTGATTTCCTTGAAGCTCACAGAAAAAGACAAAATGGGATAAAATACAATATTTCCGGCAGGGAGTTTAATACTTCCGGACTGCCGCTGGTAATGGGAATACTCAATACTACGCCAGACTCTTTTTATGACGGCGGAAGATATGATGACAGGGAAAGGGCCGAGAAGAGAATAGACGCCATGATAGAGGGCGGAGCCGATATCATCGATGTAGGGGGGATGTCTTCCAGGCCCGGCTCAAAACCGGTAAGCGCGGAAGAAGAGATAAAAAGGACAGTCCCTGCTATCGAATACATAAGAGAGAATCATGATGTTCTGGTATCAATAGATACATTCTGGTCCAGGGTGGCCCAAAAGGCAATAGCAGCCGGAGCCCATATCATAAATGACATAAGCGCTTTTACCATGGA
>CAYZJW010000052.1:0-2047 GCA_964478985.1 uncultured Actinomycetota bacterium | reverse complement strand
CTGGAAAGCCTGGAGAGAGACCCCCGCATCCAGACGGTAAAGATCTCTTCCTATTATGAGACAGCTCCCATGTATGTAGAGGACCAGCCTGATTTCTATAATATTGCCGTTATGCTGAAGACAGGCCTGGATCCTTTCAGCCTGCTGGGGCTCATAAAGGGAATAGAGCATGATATGGGAAGGAAAGCCGGGCAGAAAAGATACGGACCCCGTCCCATCGATATAGATATCCTTTATTATGGGAAAAGGACCATAAAGTCTGACATACTGGAGATACCCCACCCCCTTATAAGCAAGAGGAAGTTTGTCCTTATGCCCCTGAGCGAGATCGCGCCCGATATAGAGATCGAGGGCATGGATATAAAGTCATACCTGGATAAGAAGAATTTTACAGAGAAGGTAAAGAAGGTTTAGACCTTATTATATCTTTACATCTGAAGGGCTGAGATCAAGGTCAGCCAGCCATGAAGAGAGTTTTCTTATTTCCGTTTTATCAGGATAAGTCTTTTCTTTCTTTATCTCATCAACCAGCTGTATCTTTTTTGCTTCCGGGAGGTACCTGTCAAATATCTTGAAATTGGAACTTAATGAATCATCATTAGATTTTACTTCTATAAGAAACTGCTTATCTTCTACCCGGATATAAAAATCTATCTCCTTGCCCTGTTTATTTTTTATATAATTTATAGAAGTTTCCAGTCCATAGACATCCTCCACAAAATGAAGTTCCTTTAATAGGGCACATGCGGCGATGTTTTCTATCTGGGCGCCAATACTCCTTTTTATGAGGCCGGGGTCATAAAAATAATATTTCGGTTCTTTCAGTATTGCCCTTCCAATGTTTTTGTGGTAGGGGCGGACCGGGAAAACCATATAGAGATTTTCCAGTATCTGCAGCCAGTTTTTTATACTTTTTGGACTGCATTCTATATCTTCGGCAAGGCTGGAATATGACACTGGCGAACCTACCCTGTCTTTCAATAGCTCTATCAAGGTCTCTATCTGCTTTATGCTTCTTACCGGTTCCATGTCTATAAGGTCCTGCCTTAATATAATATCAATATGTGTCTTCTGCCATCGTCTGTAGAAAGACTCACTGCCCTCAAGGAAAGGTTCGGGGAAACTGCCGAATTTCTTTAGTCTATCAAGGATCTTTTCAGGCTTTTCAAAATCCAGGTTCTTTAATTCTTTTATGTCAAAGGGATGCAGCCTGAAGTGAAAGTATCTTCCGGCCAAAGAATCACCTGTTTTTCTTATTGTATCCAGGCGCGCACTTCCGGTAACTATGATCGGCGGCTTTAATCCTTCAACGTCATAGATACCCTTAAGAAAGCTTTTCCAGTTATTTTTTTTATGGATCTCGTCAAGGATAAGCAAGGATCTTTTCCTGTCCCAGCCTTTTTCATCTATAATAAGCCTGTGTTCCGCATAATCATAGTCGAGGTAATCAAAATCAGGATCAAGCATCTTTGACAGGGTAGTCTTTCCGCATTGTCTGGGGCCGCTTAAAAGGATTATCTTTTTGCCCAGGTCTTTTTTTATTCTATTTTCCAGATATCTTTTCATGCTACTATTATATACTGAATTCCCGAATAGTAAAGACTAAAATGGATTACATTACATTTTAGTCATTAATAACCGGGTAGAATCTTTGTAGATGATAAGATCAGGTCTCCAGATAATCATCCAGTATGATTATCTGGAGCAGGTCAGTTTTGATCTTTTTTAAAGCGGTATCATTAGTAATAAATAATTGAGATCCAGCTTTGATGGCTGTTGACAGCATCAGGGAATCCGGGGTCCTGAGGTTATTATCTGCCCTGATTGAAGCTGCCATCCTGGCAATATCATAATCTATTGCCTTTACTGTTGTATTCGGCAGCGACCTGATAAATTCTTCAAATAACCTGATCTTTCCAATTTCTTTTAGGCTATAAGGTTTAGTCAACAGTTCAGTGATGGTAAGAGCAGAAATTATACAGGCAGCCTTGTTATTAGCCGCTTCCCTTATTAGGATTTTAGTGAGGTTATTATAGGGCTCTATATC
>CAYZJW010000051.1:0-10362 GCA_964478985.1 uncultured Actinomycetota bacterium | reverse complement strand
TTATAGGTCTTATTATTGGCATATAAAACACTCCTTTTTTAATGTCATTATAATAGCATAATTATGAAGGTGCATATGGCTTATCAATGGTACCATTGTCTTTTACAACCCGCTTAAGAGCCTGTTTCCGCTTATGAGGAAATACCACAGGGGGACATATGCGATACTGGTCCCGTCAAAAGATCTTGAAGAATATGTATCCTTTGTGATTATAAGGTTAACCGGGTTCTTAAACTTGTCCTGATGAAGCAGGAGGGCCTTTTCTTTCCTTTTATCTATATCGTCGGTAAAGGTAACCTGGAGCAGCATCGTCTTATTCCTGTAGATAAATATGAAATCTATCTCTGATCCGGCATCCCTGTAGTATCCCAGCGTCTCTTTGAAAAATTCACTGAGATAATTATATGCAAGGTTCTCGGCCATGGGACCGTAATTCTCCGTAAACGATATTCGGGCAAAATTCATGAAGCCGATATCAGCTGAATAAATCTTATCACTGGCATTTTCGGATACAGGCGCAAGCCTGGATAAAGAAAACGGCGGGAGCCTGTAGAAA
This sequence comes from uncultured Actinomycetota bacterium, assembly GCA_964478985.1. GTDB lineage: Bacteria > Actinomycetota > Humimicrobiia > Humimicrobiales > Humimicrobiaceae > M55B120. The sequence goes on along the minus strand of CAYZJW010000051.1, from coordinate 9,806 downwards.
AGTGATGATTTCTCAAAAGCAGCAATATATTTTCGGACAGTCTCATAAGAGATGCCGATAGACCTGGAAGTCTTTCTGTAACTAAAAAGATTGGTAGAATTTGACAGCAAATAATTGGCAAGCCCCTCAAGTTCCAGCGTCTTTTCAATACCGAAGGGCTTGATTATGTCCCGGTATATGATGTCGCTCATAAAAGAGGAAAGAATAGACCGCATATTTGCAGGGTCCAGCACCACTTCAGGAAATCCACCTGTCCTGAGGAATCTTGAAAAAGCACTTTTTATAATATCCTGTTTTGCATAAAGCACCTTATATTCAGCATCTTTAGTCATGTCCAGCCCGGCAAAATCCATAAACTCATTAAAATCCAGGGGGAATATCTTAAGGGTGATATTGCGGCCTGTAAAATAGGAGGATATATCAGACGAAGAAAGACCTGAACTAGAACCAGTTAAAAATATCTTTACCTTTTCCCTGTTTTTTAAATGAAATCTGAGTACCCAGCTTTCGAAACCTTCTATCTCCTGTATCTCATCCAGAAAAAGATATTTTTTCTGGCTTTCTGCCGGGTCCATGTTCTCTATGTATGTATTATAAATAGTGTCCAGTATTTTAATATGGTGGTGATCCTTGCTGATAAAAAAGAAGTTAAAATAAAGGATGTTTTCAGGAGGAACACCGCCTTTTATAAGCTGGTCTATATTCTGGTAGAATAATACGCTTTTGCCAGCTCTCCTTATGCCGGTCAATATGGAGATCATAGTGGAAGTATTATGGGTATTTATCTGGTCAAGATATTTTGGCCGCTTTACTCCAGCTTTTTCTTCAAATGGCTCCCCGCTCCACCATGGGTTTTGCTCTAATAAGACTTTATACAAGACCAGTTCTCCAGTAATTCTGTTTATGTTATACTGGATATTAACACTTTAAGGCATTATTGTCAATTCTATATGAACAGTATTCCAGCTGCTACCTGTCAGCGTTTTTTCCTCATATGCTCCCGGGCCTGGTACATGAAGGCTTCCAGCCTGGTGTCGGTTGTGCCCTGCTCCAGCCCGTCAAAGGCCAGGTTGAGCCAGGGGATATGGTAATCAGCTTTTATGCTCCTGGAGATGGCATTTACGATATTTCCCGGTATGCAGGTAAAGGGCAGCACATTTATTATGCCGTTGGCGCCGCTGCCGGCCCATTCTATGGATTTTCCCACTGAAAGGGCAGCTTCGCCGAACCACTTGATTATATAAGGCTCTGCATTATCCCATACATCATATATATTGCCTCCGTGCTCTTCCCTGAGGAATCCCTTAAGAGGTTTTTCCAGCTTCTTCTGGCAGCCTGCCAGGTAGCGGTCAAAGAACCGGTTGGTGATAAAGAACTTGAATCCGCCCATGAATCCCCCGAAAAGCTCCCTGAAGCTTTCTGCGGTCCTGGAAAGGTCGGAGCCGTTTCCATCAAAGAAGTAATTGATCATCTTATAGAATAGGTCTGTCTGCCGGGTGATGATGTCTATCCTGCGGGTGGCAGTGGTATGTTCGGGCCATTCTCCCATGGTAGGTATCTCGACCTCTCCCCCCATGGCCTCCACGCTTTTTATGATATCATTATTTGAATAGGGATGGTTTCTCACGAATATCTCCCCCACTATGCCTATAAGGGGCCTGTCTGTCTTTTCCACCGGTATGGCCTCGAAATCCTTCCTGGCCATGGAAAGCACCAGGGCCATCCTGTCCAGTATCTCCGAGGCAGAATCATTTTCCACGCTGCGGCATATCAGGTCCACATACTGTCCGTATACCCTGTCTGTCCTTCCCTTTTCGGTCTCATAGGGCCTTATCTGCCTCAGTGCCTTATTAAGATAGTCAACGGCCAGAAGCCCCCATACTGCCTTCTTAAGGAGGTCCAGACCTCTTCTTCCGTCCATATCATATTCGGCATAGAACTGGCTGTTTTCCGGGGCGCCGGGAGCTATTATGGGTACGTCATAATATCCCAGCTCCCTTATTATTATCTTCTGCATCTTATTATACTGGCCGAAACGGCAGGGACCGTTTGTCTGGGGCATCAGGAATGCCGCCTTTGAAGGGTCTCCGTTCTTGAGGGTCTTTATTATGTCTCCGGTAGTTATTATAAAGGGATAGCATTCCTTGCCCAGGGTGTAGCGCCTTCCCCATTTCAATGTCTCATCATCAGAATGAAGCATCTCGGCATCTATGCCGGCGGAACGGAAGGCATATTTGAGCACTACTGCAGAGTCGCTCATATATGGTATATATATAGTCCTTCCCTGGTCTTTCTTGAATGTCGCCTGGGGCAGGCTGGCTATATCCGCGCTTCTCTCTGCCAGGCCGCCTCCGTGCAGCAGGCTCTGGCCCCGGCCGTTATCCCCCTCATCCATCTTTGCCGCCGCCAGCTGCGCATTTTCCTCTTCACCTTTCGGCTTTATCTTCCTGTTTTTAAGATTATTAAGCGAGTCTATAAAGGCTTCGCACCTGGTTATGACCCCGGCTCCCCCCGAGTGCTCGTCTACCTCGAGCTTTAAAAACGGCCTGTCCATCTGCCTTTCAAAATACTGCAGGATAAATGAATCCGGCCCGCATCCGAAATTGGTTATATAGGTGGGGTAAAGCCTGGGATCAGACTTTATTATCTCGGCAGCGCTGAGTATCCTGTCGCCGAATTCCCAGTACAGATTGGGCCAGTCCCGGGACAGGTCTATATTCTGTACCGGAAGCATATCCATGGGTATCACCTTCAGCCCCAGTTTCCTCAGCTTCCGGGGGACATCCATGCTTATGGCATTATCGCAGCTGTTATAGGAGCGGCTGGTCACAACTATTGCGGTCTCATCCTCTCCCAGCTCCTCCAGCACCCTGCTGCCGAACTTCTTGAGGCTGGAATAAAATTCCGACTGGGACCTATATGCCTCGTCGACGGCATTTTTTATGCTCCTCTTGCTGCAGCCCAGATGCCTGCCCAGCTGCATGAGCTGGACCTGCCTGGCATATTCCTTATATGAGAAATTTATTATGGGCTTAAGCACCTCTACATCGCCTGTATCCACGGCCGCCTTTACGATGGACCAGGTGCCCTGGATAAAGGGGCAGGGATAGCTTCCGGTCCTTTCCCCCTTTATATTGGATTTCTTGGTGGGCATGTCCCTGGTAGTGGGCAGGAACAGGTAATCGATATCCTTTTCCAGAAGGTTTATGACATGTCCCAGGGTAGCTTTCATGGGAAAGCAGGTCTCCGATACTGCCGCCTGGACCCCGTCATTTATTATCTTCTTATTTGTCTTGTCGGAAAGCACCAGCTCAAGACCAAGTTCGGTAAAGAAAGCCTTCCAGAAGGGGTAGAACTCGAATGTGAGCATGGAATAGGGGAGACCCACCTTTTTCCTCTTTGTATTCCCGCTGCCGGCTGCGGGCTTTTCCTTGTATGAGTTTAATAACAGTTCTTCCCTGGCGGCAAAATAATCAAAAGCCGGATCCTCCTTCTGGCGGCCTTTCTCATATTTTTCGCACCTGCCCCCGTAGAACAGTGGTTTCCGCCCGCTCATGGATATCTTCTTTATCTCACAGTTGTTGGGACATCCATTGCACTCGAATGAACTCTGGGTATACCCTACCTTCTCTATCTCTTCAAAGCCCCTGAAGGAAGTCTGTATATTATGCTCCTTTACTTCCTGCATGGCCCTTATGGCAGTACCTATGGCTCCGGTGACCTCATGGTCAGGCGGTACGATGATCCTGGAACCGGTATAGTTCTCAAAAGCGGCTACCACGGAACGGTTAAATGCCACCGCTCCCTGGAAGAATATCTTATTCCCTATCTTCTTCCTTCCCACCACCCGGTTAATATAATTTGCCACTATGGAATAGGCCAGGCCTGCCATCAGATTGTCTATCCTGGCGCCCTTCTGGTAGTGGGAATACACATTGGTCTCCATAAACACAGTACAGCGCTCACCCAGGTTAAGGGGATTTTTAGCGCCCATTGCCAGGTCTCCAAAATCCTCTATGGCTATGTCAAACCTCTCGGACTGTTCCTCCAGGAAGGATCCGGTGCCGGCAGCGCAGACCTTGTTCATCTCAAAGTCCACTACAACCCCGTCTTCCAGCGAGATATATTTTGAATCCTGTCCCCCGATCTCGAATATGGTATCGACTTCGGGGTCAATATCGGCGGCTGCCGTAGCCTGGGCCGTTATCTCGTTTATGACTATATCGGCCCCGATGAAATCCCCGGTAAGGTATCTCCCGGACCCGGTGGCCCCGGCCCCTTTTATATCCAGCCTGTCCCCCACCCTGGAAGCGATGCGGGAGATGCCCTTTCTTACCGCTTCTATGGGGCGTCCGGCTGTGCGGAGATATTCCTTGGCTATAAGTTTTTTATGGCTGTCTATGGCCACCACATTGGTGGATATGGAGCCTACGTCAATGCCGATATATGCCTCTGTCCTGCCGGGTCCAAACTGGTAGCTTTCTTCTTCCTGGACTGGAAGTATGGACTCCCTTATCTCCAGGGGCTCAAAAGTCTCCCTGGTATAGGCAAAATGCTTGAGGTAATGGTCAAATGCATCCAGGACGCCTTTCCTGTCCAGCCCTGTATCCCCGGCATTTTCCATAATGGAAAGGGCTGCACCGATGGCTCCTATGGATGACTGGTATCCGGGAATGGCTATCTTCTGGCCCAGGGTATCCTCAAAGGCCTTAAGCATAGCCTTGTTGTATGATACTCCCCCGCAAAAAAGGACGGGGGGCTTGAAATGGCTTCCCCTGGCTATCTGGGACTTGAAACTCCTGGCCATGGCATAGCACAGCCCCATGGTTATGTCTTCGTCGCTGGCAGCTTCCTGCTGCAGGTGTATCATATCAGACTTGGCAAAGACGCTGCATCTCCCGGCAATGGTGGCCGGTGTCTTTGACTTTAGCGCCAGGCTGGCAAATTCCTCTATGGTCAGGCCGAACCTTGATGCCTGCTGGTCCAAAAATGACCCGGTTCCGGCAGCGCAGAGCTCGTTCATGGCATAGTCGCCGCTGTCAAGGTCTATGAATTTTGAATCCTGGCCCCCTATCTCTATTATGGAGACAGCATCCGGACGGACCTTTTTTACGGCAGTTATTATGGCTTCTATCTCATTGGTAAAATACATATTGAGATTGGCTGCCAGGTCCTTGGCCCCGGAACCGGTAAAACCTATGCCTCTGATACTGCTCCCGTATTTATCAAAGAGGCCCCTTATATCCCCTGCTGCCAGCTTTACGGGCTCTCCCATATGCCTGGTATAATCCAGGACTGAGACTATATTCCCGCCTTCATCTATCACAGCCCTGTTTACACTTATAGAGCCGATATCATAACCGATATAATAAGACATCTAAATCCTCCGGCAGCTAGATCCACTGATTACAAAATATTTTTTCCGGTAGCCTTAGACCTGGCCGCAGCTTTCTAAAACCCGGACATGCATACTCTATCACATAAAGTTTTTAAATCAATCCTGCACCCGCGCGTTTTTCCAACCATATATCTTGAGGACAGGCATAAATTTTCCTACAATATTGGCAATCTATATGCTAATATCTAATATATTAATACAGGTATGAGAATAATAGGAAAGACCTATAATATGCGCGGACTCACTACAAGGATCCTGCTTATTTTTATCATACTTTCCCTTCTGGCGCCCCTGCTCTCGGGATGCGATCCCACGTTTATCGAAGTATTTACTGAACTTGAAGAAGATTATTCCGGCACCAGGACAGTGGATGTGGCAGTAAAGACAGAATACCTGAGAAAAGGGGAGGTGGTCCTGGAGAAGAACCGGTCGCTTCTGGATAAGATCCTGGAGGTCCTGCCTGAAGGAGAGGTGGAGACCTATGAAGAGGAAGGATATACCCACTTTGTCTCTAAGGCTTCCTTTGATGACATAAATTTTGTAAAGCATATCTCGATTGACGGCTTTTCCAGCGGATCTGCCCAGAGGTTTCTGGCCAAGATGACCATTGATGAATACTTTTTTTACCGGGATGTCTTTTTCCAGGACCATGTCGATATGAAAATAGATGAGACGCTGCTGGTTTCCGGGGACGGCAATTCTGACTTTAACCGCCTTCATGATCTTGCCACTGCCGACAGCGGCATCCTGGACATAACCTACCAGATAAGATTTCCGGTCAAGATAGTGACCAGCAATGCTGATATCATGGGTGAGAATAATATCGCCATATGGAATATCCCTTACGGCAGTGAAAAGCAGATCCTGATAGAGGGCAAAAAGACCAAATTCCTTTCATATTTCCTGATAGTCATACTGGGAATACTGGGACTTCTGATAATATTTTTGGCCTTTGTCCTGGTGTTCAGCTCCCGGTTTAGAAGGAGGCCCTCAAGGCCCCGTTCTTCCGGGACATATGATAACTATTTCAAAAGAGACAGGTATTTCAGCGATGATGAGACAGATGAACTCTGAGGCCGGCGGCATGACAAACACCTGCCATCTGGAGACCCCTCTTACACAGGACAAGGTAAAAGACTTAAGGTCAGGAGATATAGTCTATCTCTCCGGCACCATATACGGCGCCCGGGATGCAGCCCACAAAAGGATGCTGTCGGAACTCAGGCAGGGCAAAAAACTGCCCCTGGATATCAGTGATATCACCATATTCTATGTGGGGCCTTCCCCCGCTCCTCCCGGCAAAAGCAGCGGCAGCCTGGGTCCTACTACTGCGGTGCGGATGGACAGGCTGACAGAACCCCTCATGAAGCTGGGGCTCAGGGCTATGATAGGGAAAGGCAAAAGGAGTGAAGCCCTGAGACAGCTCTGCATAAAGCATAAAGCCGTTTACCTTATCGCCGTGGGCGGTATCGCCGCCTATCTTTCCTCAAAGGTATGCGCTATCGAGACTGTGGCCTATGGCGATCTTGGGCCTGAAGCCATACACAGGATACAAATTGCAGATTTCCCGCTTTTTGTAGCTTATGACATATACGGCGGAGATATTTATAAAAGGACATAGGATAAAGGTCCAGACAGTCCCCTTTATGGAAGCCATTTTCTTAGACCATATAGGGCACCGTTTGCAGGATCTCTCCTGCAGTTGACTTAGCAATTCATATTTTCGGGCATATCGAGTACCGCTTATTGACTTTAAAAGAATTATATATTTAAATATATAAATATTTTATGAAGGATAAAACAGAAAGATAAAACCCATGAAAGAAAAAAATATTAAGAAGGCTGTAAGGGAAGGCTATGCCAGGATAGCTGCCGGGGGGTCCTGCTGCCCGGGCCAGGCAGCCAGCTGCTGCGGACAGGCAGACCAGGCAATAGAGATAAGTTCAAATCTCGGCTATTCAAGACAGGATATGGAAAAAGTCCCCGAAGGCTCCAACCTGGGCCTGGGCTGCGGAAATCCTATAGCAATGGCCTCTTTAAAAAGCGGCGAGGCTGTCCTGGACCTGGGGTCAGGGGCTGGTTTTGACTGTTTCCTGGCGGCTGACAGGGTAGGTCCTTCGGGTAAAGTCATCGGGGTCGACATGACCCCTGAGATGATCGACAGGGCAAGGGATAATGCCAGAAAATCCGGTATGACAAATGTAGAGTTCAGGCCTGGAGAGATCGAGGACCTGCCTGTGGCTGATTCTACCATAGATATTGTCATCTCCAATTGCGTTATAAACCTTTCCCCGGACAAGGCTGGGGTTTTTAAAGAAGTATTCAGGGTATTAAGACCGGGCGGCAGGATAATGGTATCTGATATAGTCCTGGAAAAAGAATTGCCCGATACCATAAAAGATGATATCTCAGCTTATGTCAGCTGCATCTCGGGGGCAATACTGAAAGACGATTATTTAAATACCATAGAAGGGGCAGGCTTTGATGACATAAAGGTATTAGAAGAGGCCAGTTTCCCTATCAGCTATATTGTCAGTGATGATACAGTAAAGAGCAGCAATATGCTTGACGGCCTAAAGGATACGGTGATAAGTATCAAAGTATCGGCTAATAAACCATTGCCCCAGGCAATATAGCAATTATACATCTGTCTTGTCCGCGCTATAGTCCGATATGTCCGGGATGGACGGACAAAAAAGCTTTTTTTTATTGCCAGAAACATATCAATAATGCAATAAATCCTTTTTTTATATATTATTTACTTTATTAAGGAAAAAATTTAAGGCAGCAGATGGAGCTGAAATACAGACAAGGGGAAGTCCTTGATGAATTAAAAAAGGCAAGGTCCAGGATACCTTCTCTCATATCACATGGGTCACACCAGGCCGTAAGCACCGGACCGATCATTGAAGGATGCAGGATATGCACAGAGATGAAAAGCATGTCATTTGTATTAGGGTACCGCTGCAATACAAAATGTGATTTTTGTTTTGTGCCTTCTTATATCTCCGGAAAATATGATGATGATGAAAAATATAATAGAAGTGCATTATTTAAGGAATTTGTAAGAAATAAGGATAAGATAGACGGAATAGGCCTGACCGGAGGTGAAACGCTGCTGTATCTTCCAGAGATAGAGGATTATGCTGCCAGGATAAAAGAAGAAAAACCAGGGATATATCTCTGGGCATATACTAACGGCATAGAGGCAGATAAACACAATCTCAAAGCCTTAAAGGACCTGGGCATAAAAGAGATAAGATTTAATCTGGCAGCTTCGGGCTACAGCCCTGAGATATTAGATAAATTGGGCATTGCACGTGATCTATTTAATTTTGTAGCCGTAGAAGTCCCGTCCTATCCGGAGCAGAAAGACAGGATCATAAACAGCCTTGACAGAATGGAATATTACAAGATCGATCAATTGAGCCTTCAGGAGCTTCTGGTAAACAATAATAATTTCAACAAAGTAAAAGGCGGGGTATACCAGTCAGGCATGATGTTTGCAAAGAAGTATTTCCTTTACGGAAGCAGGAAGCTTACCTATGAAATAATAGATATCTGCCTGGATAAAGGATATTCTTTTACCGTAAACGACTGTTCAGCCAGCAGGTTTGGAGAAATCAAATAATATATCTAAACTCCGGAGCGGACTATAAATGTCCTGCCATTGCTCTCATAGTCGGCTTCGGGTTCGAATCTAAGCGATGGATTGCGCTGGAGAAACTCAGCAAGCGCCCTCTGCTGGCCATACTCTTCTCCTTCAGTAAAAGAGTACCAGTCGTCAAAAAGCACCACGGTCTTATCAACGATCAATCCTTCCAGCCAGTTAAGAGCCGTGCTGGTTGATGAGTAAAGATCGCAATCAAGAAGTATCACTCCTGCAGGTCCGGCCTTTAGATCCTTTTTAAGCTCGTCTGTAAGGGTTTCCTCATAAAAACCGGGTATAAGCCTTATCCTGTTAAAATCGACCCCATTTTTTAACAGGCTTTTTTCGACCTGTTCCCGGGAGCAGGCAAACTGTCCTTTAAAAAACCTGCCGCCGGTCCTGTCTACATCTTCAACCTGGGGAAGCCCCTGAAATGAGTCGAAGCCGAAAAAGCGGGTCTGCGATAATCCAAGCTGCTCAGCTGCCCGGTAAGCCGTAAAAAACGTATATCCTTTATAAAGACCAAATTCATAATAGTCCCCGGCAGGCTTGCCCGGGTGAAGCTCTGCTGCCTTTTCAAATGCCCATTCGATTGCTCCGGGAGCGCCCGGACTCAAAGATTTAAAACCGGCATTCATAGTGTGATAGAGTTTTGAGCCCAGTTTAAAAAGCGGCGGACAATGCCTGACAGCTGCTGCAAGTTTTCTTTTTATACCCATAAAAACCCTTTCCTTTTTGCTGCCCCCGGCAGCCTCTTAT
>CAYZJW010000050.1:0-10482 GCA_964478985.1 uncultured Actinomycetota bacterium | reverse complement strand
TGAATATGGAGGATAAGATATTTGATATCTATATCCCCCGTGAAGATATAGTAGAGATAAAGAGCGGCAAGAAAGAGATATCTTCCAAAAAAGTCCTTCCCGGTTATCTGCTGGTAAAGATGTACCTTGATGATGATTCCTGGTATGTAGTCAGGAATACTCCCGGGGTCACAGGTTTTGTGGGCAACAAGGACAAGCCTGTTCCCCTTTCCGATCTGGAAGTGGGAAGGATAATGAAGAGGAAGGACACAGACAAGCCCAGGCCGAAGACCGATTTTGAGGTGGGTCAGCCCATAAAGGTCACCACGGGCCCGTTTGCCAATTTTGACGGCACCATTTCCGAGATAAATGTGGACCAGGGCAAGCTGAAGGTCCTGGTATCAATATTTGGAAGACAGACACCCGTAGAACTGAGTTTCAGCCAGGTTGCAAAGATTTAATTGAAATATTTAAACTAATATGTATAATACCAATGTTTGACCAAAGGCAGATCTAAATGGCAAAAGATATATTAGCACAAGTAAAATTACAAATACCGGCCGGACAGGCAAATCCGGCTCCTCCGGTAGGACCTGCGCTGGGACAGCACGGCGTGAATATAATGGAGTTCTGCAAGGCATTCAATGAAAAGACAGCCGACCAGCAGGGCATGATAACACCCGTGATCCTTACGGTGTACAAAGACAGGAGTTTTTCCTTTATCACCAAGACCCCGCCGGCTGCAGTATTGATCAAGAAGGCCATAAATGTGGAAAAAGGTTCCGGGGAGCCGAACCGTGAGAAGGTAGGAGAGATATCCAAGCAGCAGCTGGAGGAAATAGCAAAGATGAAGCTAAAAGACCTGAATGCGCGAGACCTTGATGCCGCGGTAAAGATAATTGCCGGTACGGCAAAGAATATGGGCATAAAGGTAGCATCATAAGAAAAACCTGGTTTATCGATCAAAGGCGGTAAGTTTTGAAAAAATCAAAAAAATATATAGAAAAGATAAAAGACCTGGACAGGTCCAGGCTGTATAAGCCAAAAGAAGCATTAGAATGGATCACAGGCAACCATACGGCAAAATTCGATGAAGCTGTGGATATCAGTATAAACCTGGGTGTTGATCCCAGGAAGGCGGACCAGATCGTAAGAGGAGCCCTGGTGCTCCCCAATGGCACCGGGAAAGTACCCAAAATACTGGTTTTTGCCCAGGGCGATAAGGCCAGGGAAGCAGAAGATGCCGGTGCAGATTATATAGGCGGAGAAGACCTGGTAGAGAAGATAAGCGGAGGATGGCTGGATTTTGAAGTATGCATAGCCACCCCGGACATGATGAAGAATGTGGGTAAAGTGGCGAAGATACTGGGACCCAGGAAACTTATGCCAAACCCCAAATCAGGGACAGTCACATTTGAGATAGAGAAGGCGGTCAGGGAAGCGCAAAGCGGAAGGCTTGAATACAGGACTGACAAGAATGGGGTAATACACGGATTAATAGGAAAGGTCTCTTTCGAGCCCGGCAAACTGATGGAGAATTATAATGCATTTATGGATGCCATATTAAAAGCAAGGCCGTCATCTGCCAAAGGAAAATATATAAAGAAGGTCTTCTTATCATCGACAATGGGGCCAAGCCTCAGGATAGATCCTTTAGCAGGTAATTTAAAGGAAGAGGTAGCATAGGAACAGTCCGGATTCATACATAGGGAACCGCCCGGGAAAGCAGGCGCCTTTTGAAAGGCTTAATCTCCTGCCGAGGCTGATACAGGAAAAGTTTGAAGGCCTTGTCTCGCACAGGGCCGTTTTTTTGAAATAGGGTTATTTTATTTATGGAGGTCACAGTGCCCAACAAAGAAAATATAGAAAAAGTAGAAGAATTAAAAAAGATCTTTTCTGATAATGAAGGCCTTATATTCACCGACCATACAGGCCTTAAGGCTCAGGATGCAGTCGATGTCAGGGATAAGCTTGTAGAGGCAGAGGCTTATCTTAAGATAATAAAGAATACACTGGGTCTTATTGCTGCAAAGGAAGTATTTACAGACATAGACCTCAGCAAGATACTTGAAGGGCCCACCAGCCTGGTGGTAGCCCGAAAAGATATGGTCTCTACGGCAAAGGTCTTAAAAGAATTTTCCAGGGAGCTCAAAGTCCTTAACATTAAGGCGGGCATTATGGAAAATGCGCTTATCGACGGTGAAAGCATTGCCAGGATAGCAGATCTTCCCTCCAGGGAGATATTGCTGGTGCAGCTGGTCACCGCACTGCAGTCACCTATTTCGGGTATGGTAAATGCCCTTTCGGGCATTACCAGGAACCTGGTATTGGCGCTTGATGCAGTAAGGCTGAAAAAAGAAAATATGACAAATCAATAGATCCCAGGAGGAGAAATGGCAGAAGAAAAAAAAGACGAAAAGGTAAAGGAAGAAAAAAAAGAGACCAAAGCGGCCGTTGAAGATACCGCCAAAAAGAGCCAGGCCAAGAAGTCGACTTCGGACAACAAGAGTATAGAGGATATACTCAGTGCAGTGGAGAATATGACAGTACTGGAACTTTCGGAGCTGGTAAAGGCTCTTGAAGAGAAATTCAATGTAAGCGCACAGGCCATGGTGGCTGCAGCGCCTGCCGGAGCCGGAGCTCCCGGAGGTGCAGCCCCTGCCGAGGAAAAATCCGAGTTTGATGTAGAGCTTAAATCTGCCGGACAGAAAAAGATAGAAGTCATAAAGGCAGTAAGGCAGATAACCAGTCTGGGACTCAAGGAAGCCAAGGAACTGGTAGACAAGGCGCCTAATGTAGTGAAAGAGAAAGTCTCTGCAGAAGAAGCTGAAAAGATCAAGAAACAGCTTGAAGATGCAGGAGCTGAAGTAGAATTAAAATAACTTTCCTTAAAAACAATAATAGGTATAAAGGTATAGCAAAAAGACTATACCTTTATGTCATGTACGGGACTTTTATGCCGGCAGAGAATCATGACCATGCCACTATAATAAAGTAGTTGACAGAAATTATTATTTTGGTATATTAGTGGTTTGTCAGTTTTTCCTGATAATTGTTACTATTATATGTATAGGAACGTATTATATATAAATCCTGCTATATATAAAAGTTTTTTTTAAAACTATTTTGATCCCAAAATTTACTACATGATCGCAATGAAAGACCTGACAAAGAGGAGAATGATTTAATGCAAAAGACAAAGAGATTCCAAAGATACAGTTTCGGCAATGTTCCGAAGATAATGGAGATGCCGCATCTTTTGGATATCCAGAGAGAATCATTTCAATGGTTCCTGGACGAGGGGCTGATGGAAGCCCTGAAAGACATTTCGCCCATTGAAGATTTTACCGGGAATATGTCTCTTGATTTTATAGAATGCAGTTTTGAGGAAGACATAGCCACTCCTGATGAGTGCAAGATGAGAGACATGTCGTATACTGCCCCTTTAAAAGTGATCACAAGATTCATAAATAAAGATACAGGCGAGATGAAAGAACAGGAGGTATTCATGGGGGACATCCCCATGATGACCGATAAGGGCACATTCATAATAAACGGCACTGAGAGAGTAGTCGTCTCACAGCTGGTACGTTCGCCGGGCGTCTATTTCGATGCTGACATAGACAAGAAGACGGAAAGGGATATATATCTCTGCAAGGTAATACCTACCCGGGGTTCATGGATAGAACTGGAGACAGACAAGAAAAACATCGCTTATGTAAGGATAGACAGGAGAAGGAAATTCCTCCTGACTATTTTCCTGAAAGCCGTGGGATTTGGAAATAATGCGGACCTTTTGGAATTATTCGGTCCCTATGATAAGGAAAACTGCATCAAGAATACACTGGAAAAAGACTTTACCGAGACTGAGGAAGAAGCGCTTATCGAGATATACAAGAAACTCAGGCCGGGAGAACCGCCTACGGTTGAAAGCGCCAATAATCTTATCCATTCGCTGTTTTTTAATTCCAAGAGATATGATTTCGGAAAAGTAGGCCGTTACAAGATAGACCAGAAGCTTATGGAAGAAGTCGATGACAAGATCCTGGAAAGACTTGCTGCCATCGACCAAAAGATGGAAATAGATCCCGATGAAAAATATATACTTAAGAGCAGGGATATTTTCCTGATAATCAAGTACCTGGTCCAGCTTATCGGCGGGATGGGTGAAGTAGATGATATAGATCATTTCGGCAACAGGCGGATAAGGAATATAGGGGAACTGGTACAGAACCAGGTAAGGATCGGTATCTCCAGGATGGAGAGAGTGGTGAAGGAAAGGATGACCACCCAGGATCTGGATACCATAACTCCCAAATCCCTTATAAACATCAGGCCCCTGGTAGCCAGCCTTAAAGAATTCTTTGGCAGCGGGCAGCTTTCACAGTTCCTGGACCAGACAAATCCGCTGGCTGAGATAACACATAAAAGAAGACTTTCTGCACTGGGTCCGGGAGGACTGTCCCGGGAGAGGGCCGGATTCGAGGTAAGGGACGTACATTCATCCCATTATGGAAGGATGTGCCCTATAGAGACCCCCGAAGGACCAAATATCGGACTTATAGGGTCTCTGGCTACATTTGCCACACTTAATGAATATGGTTTTATAGAGACCCCCTACCGCAAGGTAGAAAAGGGTGTGGTAACAGATAAAATAGAGTACCTGTCGGCAGACCAGGAAGAAGACTTTATAATCGCCCAGGCCACCGAGGAGCTTGACTCAAAATACAGGTTCAAGTCAGACAGGGTCCCTGCCAGGCTTGGGGATGATATCATCTCCACTGAACCGGGGATGGTCGACTATATGGATGTGTCGCCCCGCCAGATATTCAGCGCGGCAGCCTCCCTTATACCTTTTTTAGAGCATGATGATGCCAACCGGGCACTTATGGGCTCCAATATGCAGAGGCAGGCAGTCCCCCTGATAGACCCGGAACCTCCCCTGGTGGGGACAGGTATGGAAAAAGAGCTGGCAAGGGATAGCGGAACCCTGATCCTGGCCATGGGAGAAGGGATAGTAAGGGAAGTCCATGCAGATCATATAATAATCGACTATAAGAGGAAAAAGGGCGTCATACATGAGCTTTATAAATTCAAAAGATCAAACCAGGGCACATGTATAAACCAGAGACCGGTTGTAAAAGAAGGCGACAGTGTCAGCAGGGGACAGGTCATAGCTGACGGTCCTGCTACCAGTTCCGGGGAACTGGCGCTGGGCAAGAATTTGCGGCTGGCTTTTATGTCCTGGGAAGGATACAACTACGAAGATGCCATAATAATCTCCGAAAGGCTGGTAAAGGAAGATGTCCTTTCCTCCATACATATTTCCAAACAGGAAGTGGAAGCAAGGACCACCAAACTGGGCAATGAGGAGATAACCAGGGATATTCCCAGCGTGGGTGAAGAGATGCTTAAGAACCTTGATGACCGGGGGATAATAAGGATAGGCGCTGAAGTCAAGCCCGGTGATGTCCTGGTGGGCAAGATAACTCCCAAAGGAGAGACTGAACTTACGGCTGAAGAAAAACTGCTCAGGGCCATATTCGGCGAGAAAGCGCGGGAAGTCAGGGACAGCTCGCTCAAGGTCCCCCATGGTGAAAGCGGAAAAGTAGTGGATGTACAGTTATTTTCCCGGAAGGACGGACATGACCTCCCCCCGGGAGTAAATGAACTGGTGCGTGTCTTTATCGCCGAAAAGAGAAAAATATCCATTGGGGACAAACTGGCAGGAAGGCATGGGAACAAGGGCGTCATATCCGTAGTGCTGCCGGAAGAAGATATGCCCTATACCGAAGACGGAGAACCCATCGACATCATATTCAATCCCCTGGGAGTCCCGTCCAGGATGAATGTGGGCCAGGTATTGGAGACACATTTGGGCCTGGCGGCAAAGAAAGGCTGGGATACAGAAGAAAGGGCGGAAGACAATTCGGTATATATGGCCACCCCCATATTCGAGGGCGCCAGCGAGTCAAACATAAAGAAACTTTTAAAAAAGGTAGGTATTGACGAGAGCGGCAAGACTACCCTATACGATGGAAGAAGCGGCGAGAAGCTGGCTGATGAAATAACCGTAGGCTATGCCTATGTATTAAAACTGCTCCACCTGGTAGACGACAAGATCCATGCCAGGTCTACCGGACCCTATTCCCTGGTCACACAGCAGCCCCTGGGCGGCAAGGCCCAGTTCGGAGGGCAGAGGTTCGGCGAGATGGAAGTATGGGCCCTGGAAGCATATGGGGCAGCTTATGCGCTTCAGGAGATGCTTACCATAAAGTCTGATGATGTCACCGGAAGGGTCAAGACCTATGAAGCTATCGTAAAGGGAGAGAATATAGAAAAGCCGGGCATACCAGAGTCTTTTAAGGTCCTCATAAAGGAGATGCAGAGTTTGGGCCTGGACGTGGAAGTACTTTCCGAAGAAGGCAGCCAGATAAAAGTATCAAGGCCCGAAGATGAGATAATGAAGACAGTGGAAGAGCTGGGCATCAGCCTGGAGGAGGGCGAAGGACTTCTTGACGAGCTCAAAAAAGCCAAAAAGGACCAGGACCTGGAGGAAGAGGAGGAAGAAGAAAGCCCCACGGCAGCCGGTGCCAGAGACAAACAAAAGAAGAAGCGCGAACTCACAGAAGAAGAAAAAGAGCTGCAGAAACAGATAGAAGCCGGTAAAAGCAAAGAAGATAAAGAAGAAGGCAAGGAAGAAGCTGAGTTAAAAGAATAAATTAAATAAATATTTGAAAGGCTTGATTAAATGGTTATCAATCTAGATGTTAGCGATTTTGATGCAATAAAGATCGGTTTAGCATCTCCGGAAAAAATAAGTTCATGGTCCAATGGCGAGGTAAAGAAGCCCGAGACCATAAACTACAGGACACTGAAACCGGAAAAAGACGGACTTTTTTGCGAAAGGATATTCGGTCCCACCAAGGACTGGGAATGCTATTGCGGAAAATACAAGAGAGTCAGGTTCAAGGGCATAATCTGTGAAAGGTGCGGCGTGGAAGTGACCCGTTCCAATGTAAGAAGGGAAAGGATGGGCCATATCCAGCTGGCTTGCCCGGTATCGCATATATGGTTCTTCAAGGGAGTCCCTTCAAGGATGGGATACATACTTGATATAAGCCCCAAAGACCTGGAGAAAGTACTGTATTTTGACTCATATATAATAACATCTGTTGACAGGGAAAAGATAAAGGCTGACGAAGACCGTCTAAAGGAGATAGAAAAAGAAGCCCTTAAAAAAGCCGGGGAACTACACCAGCAGCGGATCGAGGAGATAAAGGCCAGCAAAGACGAGATAATCGAAGCCAGGGATGATATCGATGAAGAAGAGCTTAAGATGGAAGACGAAGAAGACCTGGACGAAGAAGACCTGGACGAAGATGATCTTGAAGATGAAGAGCTTGACGAAGAGGATGCCCCCGATATTGATGAAGTATCCGCAAAAGAAGAATCTGACAGGCAGGCCGCAGCCGCCAAAGCCAGATCGGAAAAGGTAAAGCTTATAAAAGAGACAGAGAAGATGCTGGAAGAGGAAGACGAGATATATCAGGAAGAGATCGACCTGTTGAAAAGAGCGGGAACGTTTTTCTCCAACCTGGAAGAGAAGATGCTGGTCTCTGACGAAGCCCTTTTCAAAAAGATGATGGCGGTATACGGGGACTATTTCAATGGCGGCATGGGCGCCGAGGCCGTAAGGGAGCTGCTCAGGAGCATAGATTGCGAGAAGGAAGCAGAAGAACTGAAAGCCACTATAAAGAAGTCCAGGGGACAGAAGCGGAGCAGGAGCATAAAAAGGCTCAAGATAATATCAGCTTTTATCGGTTCCAGCAATAAGCCTGATTATATGATACTGGAGATACTTCCGGTCATACCTCCCGACCTGCGCCCCATGGTGCAGCTGGACGGGGGACGATTTGCCACCTCCGACCTTAATGATCTTTACAGGAGGGTCATCAACAGAAACAACAGGCTCAAGAAGCTTCTGGAGCTGGATGCACCCGAGATAATAATAAACAATGAAAAAAGGATGCTCCAGGAAGCAGTAGATGCATTATTTGATAATGGAAGAAGGGGCCGTGCCGTAGTCGGCGCAGGAAACAGGCCCCTGAAATCATTGAGCGACATGCTCAAGGGAAAACAGGGCAGGTTCAGGCAGAACCTTCTGGGGAAAAGGGTGGACTATTCAGGCAGGTCCGTGATCGTGGTCAATCCTTATCTGGAACTTGGACAGTGCGGGCTTCCCAAGAAGATAGCCCTGGAACTTTTTAAACCTTTTGTCATGAAGAGGCTGGTTGATGAGGGGTATGCCCAGAATGTAAAGAGCGCCAGGACCATGGTCGACAGGGAAAGCGAGGAAGTATGGGATATACTCGAGGATGTCATCAGGAACCACCCCGTGCTGTTAAACCGGGCCCCCACCCTTCACCGGCTGGGGATCCAGGCATTCATGCCCATACTGGTAGAAGGAAAGGCCATACAGATACATCCCATGGTATGCCCTCCTTTCAATGCAGACTTTGACGGAGACCAGATGGCGGTACATGTGCCCCTGTCCAATGAAGCAAAGGCAGAAGCCATGATACTGATGCTCTCGGCAAACAATATACTTTCGCCTGCCAGCGGGGAGCCCATAGTAGTGCCTTCCCAGGACATGATCCTTGGAGTATATTACCTGACCTCTGAAAGGGAAGTCTCCAGCGATAATGAGAAATATTATAACGGGCCCGGCGAAGCCCTGCATGCACATGATTATGGCATAATATCACTGCATACGCCCATAAAGGTAAAGATAGAGGACAAACCTGTAAAGACTACTGCAGGCAGGATTATATTTAACCAGGCACTGCCGGATAATTACAAGTTCGTCAATAAGGAAGTCTCAAAGAAAGAGCTTATAGGCATAATAGCAGACTGCATAGGAAAATATCCCCAGTCTGAGATAATCAAAGTCCTGGACGGGGTAAAATCTATCGGATTCAAGTATGCCACCAGGTCCGGACTTACCATAGGCATAGACGATATAAGTGTCCCGGATAAAAAATACAGGATACTGGAAAAAGTAGAAAAGAAGATAGAACAGATAGAAGACTATTTCAAGCAGGGGCTCATAACTGATTTTGAGAGGCATCAGAGGATGATACAGACATGGTCCCAGGCCAATGAAGATGTGGCCAATGCAATGGAAAAGAATTTCGACAAGTTCAATCCAGTCTATATGATGGCGACTTCGGGAGCCAGGGGTAATATCAAGCAGCTGAGGCAGCTGGCAGGTATGAGGGGCCTGGTGGCAAATGCCCGTGGAGACATCATAGACAGTCCCATAAAATCAAACTTCAGGGAAGGCCTGAATGTCCTGGAATACTTCATCTCCACCCACGGCGCCAGGCAGGGACTGGCGGATACGGCACTGAGGACAGCCGACTCCGGATATCTGACCAGGAGGCTGGTTGATGTAGCTCAGGATACCATGGTCACCATTGAGGACTGCGGGACAGAGGAAGGAATATACCTTTATGTCCTGACCCTTGAAGGAGAACCCAATACAAACCTTGTCGGCAGGATAAGCATCGACCAGGTAAAAAACCCTGCCACGGGGAAGCTGATCATAAAGGCCGGGGAAGAGATACAGGACAGGCACCTGCAGAGGATGATCCATGCCAATATCGAGAATGTAAGGGTGCGTTCTGTCATGAACTGTGAAGCCGAATCGGGCGTATGCCAGAATTGCTACGGCCGGGATCTGGCTTCGGGCAAACTGGTTGAGATAGGCGAAGCCGTAGGCACCATAGCAGCCCAGTCAATAGGCGAGCCCGGCACCCAGCTTACCATGAGGACCTTCCATACCGGCGGTGTGGCTTCCACTGTTATCCAGCGGTCGATCAAGTCACCGGTAGAAGGCAAACTTGTATTCAAGAAGGAGCTGTTAAAAGACCTGGGCCTTAAGAAAAATGATTTCACCGATGGGGATACAGGCGAGGTAATGGAGATAAATATAGATCATATACCTCATAAGCTGGTTTTCCAGGTACAGATGGAGCGGGGAGATATTGTAGATGTCATTACACCCCAGGGCGAGATACTCCAGCTGAACAAGAATATCAATGTATCTGCCGGAGAGACCTTTGCCAAGCTGATAATGACAGCCAAAAGGAAGACCCATGTCCATAAACACGAGAAGACTTTCGAAGGTATCGATATAACCAGCGGTCTTCCCAGGATAGTGGAGCTGTTTGAAGCCAGGAAGCCCAAGGAACATTCATTTATTGCCGAGATATCGGGAACGGTGGATATACAGGACATCGATGCCAGGTTCCGCATGGTGACCATAAAGAGCAAGGACGGAAAAGAGGAGAAAGCTTATCAGGTGCCTGCCAGGGCTAAACTGAATTTTAATAATGGGAGCAAGGCGGTGGCCGGCGACCAGCTTACAGAAGGTCCCAGGAATCCGCATGACATACTCAGGGTGAGCGGCACCAGGGAATGCCAGCAGTACCTGGTCAA
>CAYZJW010000049.1:0-10608 GCA_964478985.1 uncultured Actinomycetota bacterium | reverse complement strand
GGTATTTGTTTGATTTGGAAAGCTCTGCATCAAGTATATTTATCATATAGCATATAAATGAGGCCGGGGAGAGAAAGAGGGCGCCTGCCAGGATCATGGCGAACACCCCGGCTGTACCGGCATCTGACAGCGAAAGCATAAAAAAAGTCGAAATGCAGACAATAAGGTTTATGACAGAGAATACAATAAAGCAGGGCAGGGCTTTCAGCGTTTTCCGGTTTATGGCGGCATATATTACAAAAGATAAGATCACAAGGCCTGCAGCGAGGCTTAATGAATTAAAATAGTTAAAATCTCTAAAATACACGGCATCCTTTCTTTCGAATTATATTATGGTTCTCTGACTTCAAGCTCCGAAAAATCTACATCCGATCTTGCCCAGCTCCTGAAGCCGGCCATGCCGGAGCCGCGCCAGTCGTCCTGAAAGTCAAATACGATCTCGTCATCTACCTTTATTATATGGCGGTCTCCCACCAGGCTGATATTGATATTATGATTCTCTCCATAGACCTGGAAACCATCAGGCATGCTTGCTCTCTGGAAGGGAGAAGCTTCGTTTCCGTTTGTGACCTTCCTTACTACAAATTTGTCGCCCAGGCCTGGATCATATTGGAATATATATCCTGTTATGTCTTCCTGGCTGTTGGACCGGTAGTATATTCCGTAACCGTCTCCTTCCTTCAAATTTGCATCCACCGATATCTCATAATCCGACCAGGTGATGTCGCCGAACACTACCCTGTTCTGGTAATGATCTGCAGAGGGTTTAAGTACGCCTTCGCTTATATGCCAGTCTCCCATAAGAGGCATAAAATAGTCCATATCGCCAAAACCGCTTAAAAACAACAATATAATATTGGAAGCTCCGCCGGAACCGGAATTTGAAAACCCGCCTCCTGCTATCATGGTCCCGTTCTGGAATACTATGTCATCATCGGTCCCTGCATCTCCGTCAACTCCCGTACTGGTTTATGTATAGGAGTCTTCCTCACCAGAGTTGTAGATATAATCATTTTCCCATAGGTCCCTTACCGGGACGCTGTTTATATATCCCTCTTGTGCCAGAATACCTGGTCCGGATACGGAAGCAGGATAACTGCCCTTATCTATCCTGTACAGCTCAAGGGCGGCAGCAACATTTCTCATAGTGCTTTTGGTGCCTGATTCCCTTGCCCTGTCTTTTAATGTTATGTAGCCTGGTATCGCCACTCCTGTCAGTATGCTCAAGACTACAATCACTACCACAAGTTCAACCAGCGTGAAACCCTTTTGTCTTTTTAACATTTCCCTGACCATGTATAAAGAATCTTAATAAAATCTATATTATATAATATATTATATATATATTGTATAATATTACAAGTTAAAATTAATATATAATTACATTAAAAAGTTAATATAATTATAATTAATAGTTTTAAAAAGCATTGGTGCTACTATAATCCGAACAGGTGCTGCCTTATCAAAGATCATTAAAGCTAGGAGCATTAATAAAGATGATAGCCCCGGAGGAAAAAACATTGCAGGCGCAAGCAAAGAGACAGGCACATAGAGCAAGCAAGGAGATCACCTGAATAATTGAGCGCAGTTTTACAGGCAGCTTACAGGGTTTCATAGATATTCGCATCAAAAAGTTGAAAAAATGCTTTATATAAAAATTCCTTGATAGGGGAAGACTTACATGATAAAGTATTCAATCTAATGCCTGAGTTCTTCGTGAAAGAGTGTTCTGTAAAGGTGATTAAAATACACGCGGAATTCAGGTTCAGTTATATTTCAGTACTATAAAATATGATTAGCAAGAATAATTATAGAGGTGGAAAATGTTTAAAAAGCTAAATATAATCATTGTGTGTTTCTGTCTACTTATTCCGCTTGCGGCTGCCGGCTGCGGCGGAATTGAAGAGAAAGCAGTAGAGAAAACGATAGAGAAGTTGATCGAAGCCGAAAACGAAGCCAATGAAGACAAAGGGGAAGAGCCTGGTTCCGAGACGTCAGTAGAGCCATCCGATCAGGATTCTTCTGCGGACTCCAGCGAAGGGGATCCGGAAACTGGCCAGGCTGAACCTGACAGTGATAAAAAAGAGATTCTCGAGGATTACCCCGGTGATTTTTGCCCGATTTATGAGCCCTCCGCCATAGTTGATATGGAGCAGATCAAAGTAGAGGATAAGGTTAACTATATCATTGAGTTTGTAAGTAAGGATGAGATGGATACCATAGAAGCCTTTTACTTAGGGCTTGACTATGTGGTCGATGAACTGAGCCTGGGTGATGTGATAAGCCAGATATATTTAGAAAACAAGAGTGAAAAGATTTGCGGAATGATCAATCTTGAACCGGTGGAAGAATCAGACTTCGCATCTTATGCAAGCGAGGGATACAAGATATATGGATCAATCATGGTAGATATTGGCTGGTAAATGTTTTAGCCCGGTTTTGTCTAGCTTTCAGTCCAGATCAAAGCGGTAAAGGCTTCATCCGGCTCTCCGCAGAAGCCGGTGCACATTTTTGCCAGTGCGGCAGTAACGCAAACAAACCTTCCTGGCAAGCCTTTCAAATAGCATGGCGGGAAGCTTTTTTTATACGGGCAATTTTCATCCCCATTAATATGCTTTAATAGATATGATATCAATCATATCTTTTACTATCTTGTAGTCTTCTTATAAAAGAAGCTTCCCAGAAGCAATTTCCTGAAATCTTTTGTAAGGTATGCCTGTATACTGCCTTTAAAGAGATGTCCACGATATTCTTTCCAGAAATATATTTCAGCTGATAACAGGAAAAAGGATTCAGTATAAAATAGTATATTTGTCTGAGGCTAATTATAGTGTCATGGGCAAATTGATTTTCCCACAGGCCAACTTACAGGGTTTTTATGATAAAACCGGGTCCACTTCTAAATACATTTAAACAGGTGCCGTTGTATTAGATAAAAATTATTAATTATATAAAATATTATATTAATTATGTTACATATAAATAAATTAATAATAGTTTGTATTATATAATAATTTTGTTAATATATACAATAATACAGAAAAAATTAATATATTTATTAATATTCTAATAAGATAAATTATTATTATGACATTAGAATTACTGGATAAAAGAAAGGTCTATACCGGAAAGCCGGGTATATACCGGGAAGATAGCAAAAACTCCGTACAGGGAAAGATCCTCATGGATGAGATCGCTTCTACACGGTTGAGGATAAAGGGCAGTCTTTTCTTTGCATTAAGGGTCAAAAAAGCCCTGAAGGTGCTGGGAAAATACCAGTCGCAGAAGCTTCTGGACCGGTCATATATAAAGGTTATAATTTCCAGCCAGAACCTCCACTATGACAGGGAGCTGGGCATCCTTTATTTAGACAGGAGACTATCGCCGGCAGAGATAGCCTATGTGATAAGGGTTCTTGCCGGCAGGGAGGATGATAATGCAGGGATAAGCATTACCGGTATTTTGGAAAAGCCGACGAGGTATCCGGGTGTCCTGGACAGGATAAATAGGAAGTTTTTCAGGCATTCTGTGGAGAAAAAGCTTGAGGACTCTGTATTAAGGATTATCAGCAGCCCGCCCCTTGGCAGGGTGGCTACAGAAGACCAGCATTTTCTAATGACTATCGTGCGGCTCGAGATGTTTGCAAAAGGCATTGCCCGAAAGATAGAGAAAAATTCTATTGTCTACATACTTGAAGAAAAGAGGAAGAAGCTGCAGAAAAAGCTGTTATCCTGCCAGAAAAAAAATGCCGGCAACACGGTAAACGGGGGGACAAAAGACATGATAGATAAGACAGAGGTCCTGGACCTTCTTATATTTGAAAAAAAGATGCTTATACAGAACAGGCTTTTTAAGAGAATAACTATAGGTATAGACAAATGGTCTGATCCCGGGACACCGGAAAGATACAGGGAGAAAACAATAAGGAAAAGGCTTCTCCGGATAATAGAAAGGGCGAAAAAGATACAGGACAGACTGGAGAAAAATGATTTCGGCTCTTTTTTCGGAGCCGGACTGTTAAAGAGGCAGATAACAGGGTTGAAAAAAGAAAGGATGAGGCTTGGCTATATTTCATCTGTATATGATAAGAAAAAAAAGTATGCAGAGAGGCTTAAACAATATATGGGGATAAAGCACAATAATGAGCTTATACCTGAAGGCTACAGGAAATCCGGCCTGTCAATGGTTTTTGATATTTTGCGCGCGGGACTCAATATATTGTTCATGGGTTCTTATATCTACTTCATAAGTTTGCCTGCGGTTTTTATACCTGTTTTTCTGGCGGCAGGCCTGTTCGTTTTCCAGTCGATCGCCAATAAATTCGCCATACTCTTTATTTCCGTATTCGTAAAGAACAGCGGCTTGAAAAGGCTTCCTGATTTCAGGCTGAAAGAAGAGATGGAAAAAAGAGCAGGAGGAAGAAAATATTTCTGCGCCATAGACCTTCCTCTCTTTACCGGAAGGCTGCCGGAACTGGAGACTACCGTACACTATATAAGAAGGAATCTTGCCAACCTGAAAAACACCCTAAAGTATTTTGACAGCCTTTGCATACTTTACCAGATAACATCCAATACTTCTGATAAAAGCCTTGTTGAAGAGGAAGTACGCATGGCCCGCAGGGCCCAGAAGCTTGCAGACCTGATGATAGGCAGGGGCCGCGTTTTTTTCATATACCTGCACAGGAACTCGGGTACGGCCAAAAAAGTGGGCAATATAATCGCTGCGCATCTCTTTAAGTACCGGGGCATTACCAGTCCTGATATATATACCGATGAGAAGAAGTTTCTCCTTACCTTTGAGAAAAGACCGTTTTTCGACCGGGCCTGGGGCGCATTCTGCGATACACTGGCGCCGGGGGCAAAAGATGATGACGCAGTCATACAGGACATCCTGCGGGGTAAAAGTATAGATACCGGGCGTAAAATAGATTTTACCTTCTTTGTGGATAATAAGAATGAGATAAAGCAGGGAAGCCTTGAAAAGGCCCTCTCCATAATGATGCATCCGGCAAACGGGAATATCTCAATACTGCAGCCCAGGATGAGCATAGAAGACCCGGTCTCGGAAGGCCAGAAGATAACATCTGCTTTTTTGAGGATGATGAGGCTGGCCAGGGATACCCATAATGAGAGATACCTCAACACGCTGCACACTCTTTACGGTAATATGAGTGCATATTATGGCAAAGGCATGATAAGGCTCCGGATGTATGATTATATGATAACAAGAGAAGTGCTTAATATAAGGTATGTCGATTCCCACGACTGGCAGGAAAGCGTATTCAATAATTGTGCAATAGCCCTTTCGGGAAATAAAAGGATACATATAACCCGGCCGGATAGATCAGCTGACTCATTTGTCGTCCTTATTGAAAAGAAAAAGAACAGCTTTGTCTTCCGTTTGGTGTTCAAAGGAAATAGATGCACCGTGGAAGATGAAAGGGGAAATACCAGAAGCTTTGCAGTGCATGGAACCGACCCGGAGAGCAGGATAAGGCAGGTCCTGTCATATGTGGATAATGGAGTGGAAGTAGGCGAAAGGGAGCTTATATCTACCATAGGCAATAATACCAGGGATTCCAGGTGGCTGAAGGGCGACCTGCAGATGTTCAATACTTTCATGCCGTATCTTAAGTTCCTGCCTGCATACCACAGGTTTCACCTGGAGAATATATTCCGGAGGCTCACAAATGAAATAGCCCTGTTTATGTGGGTGGGGATAAACTTCATATTCGCCATGGCAGCAGGCTCTGCCGGGGTGATGAACCAGGAACTGCTGTTCATGCTGAGCCTCTATCTGGCTGTGACCGCCTTCGGGTTTGCAGGGATAGACCTTTTTATCTACCCTGTCTTCTTTGAGATATCAGACCGGATAAAGATGCCCGGTTCAGGAAGGATAAAAGGTTTTCTTAAGTTTGCCTTTAAGCTGGCAGGCAGGATAGTCGCAGGCATCTGGCAGTTCATACTTTACCTGCTTATAGCCTGGCCCAGGATAATAAAGGGCATAAAGTCCAATATCCAGGTGCTTGCAGCCGGCATCGACCAGCCTGTAAACTGGGGAGGAGCCAGCAATGCCAGCATATCTGCCGAGGAGACGGCAGAAGGCGGGATACCTTTTAAAAGCTTTTTTTCCTTTTACAGGGAATGCCTTATGGCAGGAGCAGTACTTGTGGCTGTCCTGTCGGCCCTTATAATCAATGAAATAGCATTTGTCTCCATAATACTTCCATTTAATATGGGGATTATAGCAGCCAGCCTGCTGATCGGGCCTGTACTTTCATACTTCATATCCAAAAAGATAAAGACAGGGTAATATTATGAAGCCCGGGATCCTTCCCGGACCGGTTTTAAATCTCTTCATATGTCAGTGCCTGGCCTGAACCATTCCTTATCTCTGTCTGTAAGTATTAAAATATGTAAATAGCAGCAGGAATGCAGGAGCCCAAAAAGTTATTTATTAATAATAATTGTACTATTAATATGAATTTCAGCATAATCTTATTCATATATATCATCCTTTAGATTATAATAAAATTCGGTTTCTATCAGGTATTAAAGGAGACAGCAGTTGAAAAAAGGAAAATTATTTTTGATCCTGGCAGTGATCATGCCGGTTATCCTGCTGGGTACGGCCGCGACATGCAATTTTTGCGGGATGCCGCTTTCCATAGAAAAAGAAAATGGAGTTTTAGAAAATAAGGAACAGGCAGATGCGGAAGGGGATACCGGCAGCGGAAATGTCATAAGCCAGGAAGAAAGTGATAATGGAAACCCAGATGGCGGGGAAGATGAGCCTATGGCCCCGGAAATATCCATTTTTATCCAGGAGGGCCCCTTATATTCGGCCGAAGATGATATCTGCTACTACCGGATAGGTTCCGAAGTCTATGGCAGTCCATTTCCTAAAGTCGCCTGGAGTAAGGATGACAGCGATAATGCCTTCGGCGATTATGTGGCCCAGGTCAACCTTAGAAGGGGAGAGACTTATACCATTGTCGCTACGGCCTCAAACTCTGAAGGCACTGCTACTTCCTCACTGACATTGAGCTGGGGCTGTGATGGCGAGGGCAGCCAGGGAGACGGTGAGGAAAGCAGCCAGGAAGACGGGGAAGGGTCAGGACAGGAAGAAGAAGGTGATTATGGCGGCGAGGATCAGCCGGTAAATATGATGGTCCCGGTGTCGGACGAATCGGGATGTGCATCCCAGGACAAGGCTGATGTCAGGAAGGGCGAGATATTGGTGGGAACATCGGAAACCGGCATGGAATACCGGGGATATTTAAGCTTTAGCCTTATCGGGTATGAGGGCACCCTTAAATGGGCGAAAATACATATAGACCCGCCTGCAGCTGAAGGATCGCTTGCTCCACTCGGGGACCTCAGGATAGGGGTGCTGGAATATGGTACGGGGCCTATTGATCCCAGGGTAGTCAATGTTTCAAGTACCAGGCTGGCCAGTTTTCCCGGCTATTCCGGAGGGCCTATAGTAATAGAAGATGAAAAACTCCTGGAACAGTTAAGAGCATACTTCCAGGCGGGCAAATCCAGGTTCCAATTAACTCTTTACTGGAGATATGTGCCGGTTGGCGATGGAGAAAACCATTTCATAAGGACATCTTCTCAAAAAGCCAAGCTATATACCCAGTTCCAGTAAAGGAATGCAGGTAGTGTATGTAATAGTATAGTACTAATGGAGGACTTAATGATTGATGCTGATAAAGATATACCGGAGGCAAAAAGGCAGGAAGACGAAGATAAGAAAAGGAGCAGGAAAAGGATACTCATCCTTTTCGGCATAGCCGCAGCCCTGGTCATAATATTAGTGATAATAATGCTGCTTCTGAGTTTTTGCTCAAAAAAGACGGAAGCGCCTGTGGAGGAAGCAGTGATAACAGAGACCGAAGAAGAGCCGCCCGGGGAAATGATGGCTGAAGAGGAAAGCGGGGAAGAGTTGACGGAAGATGAAGAAGAACCGGAGCCTTCGGAAGACGAAGAAGAGCCTGGCGAAGAAGAAGATCCTTTACCGGAAGAAGAGGAGGATGAGGCTGTTGCGCCTACTGTCTCCATAGCTGTTTATGACGGGCCAAATTATTCGCCCCAAGATGATGTCTGCTACTACAGGATAGAGGCTTCGGTAACGGGAGACCCTTATCCCGGGCTGGAATGGAGCCATCATGATGACAGCGAGGGCGCATTCGGATCCCGAAAGATACAGATAAACCTGAATGACCCTTCGGAGACGGTAAACCTTGTTGCCACCGCGACTAATTCTGCCGGAAGCAGCAGCGATTCACTGGTTCTTAGCTGGAGCTGCAACCGGCCTCCGGCTATAGAGGATATTGCACTCTCAGGGGATAGCGGAATAAATAAGGCCTGTTCCGTATCTGCAGCTGTCTCAGACCCGGATGGAGACACCCTTACCTACTCCTGGAGCGTTTCAGGAGGAAGCATAGCAAATCCTTCGGCAAATCCGGCAAGCTGGAATACGCCTTCCAGTCCGGGCTCATATAGCGTAACTGTCACAGTCAATGATGGAAAAGGCGGGACTGATTCCAGGACAGAGTCATTTAATATCGAAGGCAACAGGCCCCCCGAACTGGCGGAGATAGTCATTAAGAATTCGCCCGGCGGAGATACGGCTGATAAAATAATTGTAAACTATGATTATACCCTGCATATCTCTGCATCGGACCCCGACGGGGACAGTCTTAACTATTACTGGGAAGTCACCGCAGGGACGCTGGGTAATGCCTATTCTAATCCCGCATCCTGGCAGGCTCCCTATTATCCAGGATTTGTGGATATAAAAGTCACAGTAGATGACGGTAATGGTGAATCTGTCATAAGGACCAGGAGAGTTGAAGTAGGGTATTATGTAAATTGATTTTTTTGTAGTTGATTAAAAGGTTGTCTGGTACATATAATAGAATTGTGCTGCGGCGGACAAAGTGACTACTTTTACCGGGAGCAGGCTTGAAAGCAATAGAAGTAAAAAAGCTGGTTAAGAGATATGGCGGCAAACTTGTCCTTGATAGCCTCGATCTATCAATAGAAGAAGGCGAGTTTTACAGCCTGATGGGACCCAATGGCTCCGGCAAGACAACGCTGGCTGCGATTATGGCATCAATAAGGAGACCGGACTCGGGAACGGTAAGCATATTCGGAAAGGATCCCCATAAGGCAAAGCAGTATATGGGTTATATCCCCCAGGAAAATTTTTCCGATCCCATACTCACGGGCAGGGAGAACATAAGGTATTTTACCAGGATGCTAGGTTATTCCGGCAGGGACACTAAGGCTATGGTTGATGAGCTCATAGACAAGGTGGGACTGTCCGGGGATGCTGACAGGAAAGCTGGAAACTATTCCGGAGGAATGAAGAAGAAGCTGGAGCTGGCCACCATCTTTTATCCGGGGATAAAGCTGCTTATACTGGATGAGCCTACCACAGGTCTTGATCCGCTGGCCAGGAGGGATTTCTTCGGACTGATAAAGGACCTTAAGGATTCCTCTACTACCATTGTTCTTATCACCCATCTGGGCTCCGATGCCGAGGTCGGCTCCAGGGTGGGACTTATAAACAATGGGAAAATAATCTCTGAAGATTCGCCATACATGCTGAAAAGAAAGCATGGTTCAAAAAGCGCTATAGAGGTAGAGACCTCTATAAAGAATGATAAGATAAGAAAGATCATTGATTCATTTAACAGCGGCAGCGAGCTTATTGATACAGAGAAGGGATATAAGTTCTATTCTGATGACCCGGCTGAAGTCCTTCCCAAGATAATGAGGGAAGTGGAAAAGAATGGATATGAGGTCATTCATATAGGAGCTGCCACCCCGTCGCTGGAAGATGTTTTTTACAGGCTGACCGGAAAACAGGTCAGGGAGGATAATAAATGAACCAGGTCTCTGCAGCCTTTATAAAGGGGTTAAAGGATAATATAACCAATAAGATAGCTCTTTTCTGGGTGATAGCCTGGCCTCTTATATGGCTTTTTCTTGGTTTCTACGTATTCCTCAGGCAGGTCCCGGCCCAATACCTGGAGCAGGCCAGGACCCAGAATACTGTTTCCATGATAAGCTTTGCCATAGTCATAGCCGGGATGTCCAGCCTTACGGCAAATATAGGTGAAGACAGGCAGAGAGGTCTTTTCCTTAAGCTTAAGACCATGCCCATACAGCCCTGGAAGGATTCAGCAGGCCGCATCCTGGCTATACTGGTATTCTGTTTTGTGGCCATAGCCATCATCCTGGCTGTTGGATTGATCCTGGGAGCAAGATTCGATATTACATTGATAAAGGCGCTGCAGTCACTGGGTTTATTTATCCTGAGTATACTGGCAGCATCAGGCGTGGGCCTTATGCTGGGGTCTATCATAAAGAACCTGCAGGGTGCCATCATGACCGGAGTGGGAATTGCAGTAGTGACATCAGTGCTTTCCGGAGTCACTTTTGATTATTCCGTATTGCCGGCAGCCCTTCAGTATTTTTCCAGGTTCTGGCCCATATCAGCCATCAATAATTCAATTATATATATTCTTACCGGCAGTTTTGCCTATAATCCCCTTACAGTGGTAAATATCATTTATGCGGCAGCTATATC
>CAYZJW010000048.1:0-10610 GCA_964478985.1 uncultured Actinomycetota bacterium | reverse complement strand
TGTGATGATATTGATTTTACATGCGAGCTGAAGATAGACGGTTCAGCCGTATCCCTGGTCTATGAGGACGGCATCTTTGCCAGGGGAGCTACCAGGGGGGACGGTCTTACCGGGGAAGACATAACATCGAACCTCAAGACCATAAACTCGATACCCTTAAGGTTAAGGCCTGACAGTAAGGTCAAAGTGCCTGGGAGGCTGGAAGTAAGAGGCGAGGTATACCTGCCCCGTGAGGAATTCCTAAGGATAAATAATATGAGACAGGAGGAAGGCCTTACTGTCTTTGCCAATCCCCGCAATGCTGCTGCCGGGTCGCTGAGGCAGATAGACCCCGGCATGACGGCAAAAAGAAATCTCAATATATTCCTGTATGGAGCCGTGTCAGGACAGCTTCCCGGAATAGGGACACAGTCGGGCATGCTTGAATGCCTGAGACAGCTGGGCCTCAGGGTGAATCCTGATATAACCACAGTAAGGGGCATTGAAAATATAAAGGGGTATATAGAAAGCTGGAGGGAGAAGAGAAAAAAGCTTTCATATGAGACTGACGGTATTGTCATAAAAGTAGACGACTTCAGCCTGCAGGAGGAACTGGGGCAGACTTCCAGGAACCCCAGATGGGCAGCAGCATATAAATATCCTCCGGAACAGGGGGTCACCAGAGTAAAAGATATAAAGGTAAGCGTGGGCAGGACAGGGACCCTTACTCCGGTAGCATGGCTGGAGCCGGTAAAGGTAGCCGGGTCCACCATATCTCACGCCACCCTTCATAATGAAGATGAGATAAAAAGGAAGGGTGTAATGATAGGGGATACCGTTATAATACATAAGGCCGGGGATGTAATACCTGAGATAGTGAGTGTGGTAACGGAAAAAAGAAACGGCACCCAGAAGCAGTTCAGGATGCCGGAAAGATGTCCGGCTTGCGGCTCCAGGGCTGTTAGGCTGGAAGGGGAAGTGGCGCTCCGGTGCACATCCATAGCCTGTCCGGCACAGCAGTTTGAGAGGATAGTCCATTTTGCCTCCAGGCCAGGCATGGATATAGAGGGCCTGGGCCCTTCCATAACTGAAAAGCTTATCGATAATGGCCTGATAAAAGATGTATCTGATATATACTATTTAAAGTATGATGATATCATTTCTCTGGAAAATTTCAGGGAGAGATCTACCAGGAACCTTCTGGATGCTATAGAAAAGAGCAAAGAAAAGCCCCTCTCAAGGCTGATCTTTGCCCTGGGAATAAGGTTTGCGGGTTCACACACGGCTGATATCCTGGCCCATAATTTCGGCAATATGGAAAAGCTTATGCAGGCAGGATTTGAAGAAGTACAGGCAATAAAGGAGATAGGCCCCAGGATAGCGGAGAGCGTGGTAGATTTCTTTGGGGAAGAACAGAACCAGAAGGTCATGGAAAGGCTTAAGAGCGCCGGGCTTAACCTGGGGGCTTCGGAAAAGAAAATACAGGAGAAAAAAGCCTTTTCGGGAAAGACTTTCGTCCTCACGGGAAAGCTGGAAAAATATACCAGGGATGAAGCCGGCGCTATAATAGAGGGCTTTGGGGGAAGGGTCACTTCCAGCGTAAGCAAAAGCACAGATATGGTCCTGGCTGGAAGCGATGCCGGGAGCAAGCTGGAAAAAGCCCGCAGCCTTGATGTGAAAGTGATAGGTGAAGAAGAATTCAAGAACATGATAAAGGGAAGATGATGGCAGGCAGGCACAGTCCCGCCCACCGGGAAAAAAATACAAAGGAAGGACTTGATATCAGGTGGAATGCACTGGACGGGATCATCTCTATAATATTTCTGGCAGCAGCCCTGACAGGGGTTTATTTCGGATCAGCAGCCATATTTACCGCTCTTAGCGACCGGGAGCTGTTAAGCCAGAATATCAGCAATATAAGTTTCATGGTATTATATGGCATCCAGGTCATCCTGATGCTGGGAACGGTATGGTTTTTTGCCCTGTACAGGCGCAGGGCCGGTCTGAGAGACCTGGGTTTAAGATACTACAGCATAGGAAAGACTCTCTGGTATACCTTCATCTCACTTCTGGCTATTTTTATAATCAGCTTCATCTATGTTTTCGTCCTCAGCTCCGTATTCGGCATCGAGGCCCCGTCCAGCAAGATAGAGATCCTTGTAAGCAACAGGAGCGTATCCAATACCATACTTCTTATAGTGGTAGCCTTCATAGGACCGGTAGTGGAGGAAGTATTTTTCAGGGGTTTTTTGTATTCAGCCTTCAGGAAAAGCTGGGGTGTCTTTCCGGCATTGTTCATATCATCCATCCTTTTTTCGGTGGTCCATCTCCAGGTATACAGTTTTATTCCCCTGTTTCTCATAGGCTGGCTGCTGGCATATCTTTTTGAAAAGACAAGATCCCTTTTCCCTGCCATCTTTCTCCATGCCGTGTATAACCTTATACTTATACTGATACTTCTGGGGCAGCTGGAGATGATAAATGTGTACTAATTGTAAAAAAATTTTGTTAAAATGTTATATTCTTATCCGGGACAGGGTATTAAACAGGGAATGGTTCTATGAAGATAACGAGCGACGATGTCAAACATGTGGCCAGGCTGGCTGAGCTTAAATTCACTGCCGGGGAGATAGATAAGATAACTCCCCAGCTGGACAGGATACTGGAACATGTAGCCAGGATAAGTGCTGTCGATACCGAAGGAGTAGAGGGCACTTCCCATGTAATGGATGTAAAGAATGTGTTCAGGGAAGACATCCCTGCCGGAGATACCGTAACCCAGAGACAGGCTCTTAGAAACGCGCCGCTGGAGCAGGATGACGGTTTCAGGGTCCCCAGGATTGATTGAATTTAAATAGGAGAATCGGTTGGATCTTAATTACCTTACAGCCCATGAGATAAAAAAGAAGCTGGAAGAAAGGCAGGTCTCCTGCCGGGATGTGGTCCAGAGTGTCTTTTCCAGGATAGATGATATAGACAGCAGCATCAATGCATATATAAGGCTTGAAAAGAAAAGTGCGCTTCAAAGCGCTGACAGTATAGATAAAAAGATATCGGAAGGCCAGGTGCTGGGGGATATGGCCGGCATCCCCATAGGAATAAAGGATAATATCTGCACCCTGGGCATCACAACTACATGCGCCTCAAAGATACTCGATGATTATGTCCCCATATATGATGCAGGAGTCATAGGCAGGCTCAAGAAACAGGAATACATACTCACCGGAAAGCTGAATATGGACGAATTTGCCATGGGCTCATCCAATGAGAACTCCTTTTACGGGCCGGTGTCAAATCCCTGGGATACCGAAAGGGTGCCGGGAGGCTCCAGCGGAGGGCCGGCAGCCAGTGTGGCAGCCGGAGAAGCCATCTGCAGCCTGGGTTCAGATACCGGCGGCTCCATCAGGCAGCCGGCCTCGCTTTGCGGAGTGGTAGGGTTCAAACCCACATACGGCCTGGTATCAAGATACGGCCTGGTGGCGTTTGCATCATCACTGGACCAGATAGGCCCTTTCACCAGGGATATGGAAGACTGTGCCGCCATGCTGAATGTGATATGCGGCCACGACAGGCATGATTCCACCTCCCTTGACCGGGAAATTCCTGATTATAAAAGCTTTTTAAAGGATGACATAAAAGGCCTCAGGATAGGAGTGCCTTCAGAACTCATGGCAGAGGGTATAGATGCCGAGGTGAAGGCTGCTGTGACTTCGGCGCTCAGGAAAGCAGAAGACATGGGGGCAGAAGTAGAAGAGGTCTCCATACCAGATCTTGAATATGCCCTTAATGTGTATTATATAATAGCTCCCTCCGAAGCCAGTTCCAATCTTTCCCGTTTTGACGGAGTAAGATATGGCTTCAGGGATAGTGATGCAGACACGCTGAGGAAGATGTATAAAAATACCAGGGCCGGGGGTTTCGGGGATGAAGTTAAGAGAAGGATAATGATCGGCACCTACTGCCTGTCCGCCGGATATTATGATGCATATTATGAGAAGGCCCTTAAGGTAAGGACCCTTATAAAAAATGATTTTGACAAGGCTTTTTCCACATACGATGTCCTGATCTCTCCCGCTTCTCCCACCACTGCATTCAGGAAAGGCGAGAAGACTGGCGATCCCCTGGCTATGTATATGTCTGATATATGCACCATTCCAGTAAACCTTGCCGGCCTTCCAGCCGTATCCATACCGGCAGGACTTTCGGACGGGGGCCTGCCCATAGGACTGCAGGTGATGGGCGATGTGCTGAGGGAAGATAATGTGATACGTACAGCATATGCCCTGGAGAAGGCTATAGCATTTAAGGAAAAACCGGGGATATGAACAGCAGCACAGAGACAGGCAGCAAATATAGATCTATTATAGGGATTGAGACCCATCTGGAGCTGGAAACGGCTACCAAGATGTTCTGCGGCTGCAGGCTGTCCTTTGGTGAAGAAAAAAATATCAACACCTGTCCTGTATGCCTGGGTCATCCCGGTTCACTTCCGGTCTTAAACAGGAGGGCGGTGGAATT
Source organism: uncultured Actinomycetota bacterium (assembly GCA_964478985.1). Taxonomy (GTDB): domain Bacteria; phylum Actinomycetota; class Humimicrobiia; order Humimicrobiales; family Humimicrobiaceae; genus M55B120. The sequence goes on along the minus strand of CAYZJW010000048.1, from coordinate 6,113 downwards.
CGCCATAAAGATAGCCCTGGCCTTAAACTGCAGGATCAATAAAAGGACCATATTCCACAGGAAGAATTATTTCTATCCTGATATGGCCAAGAATTACCAGATATCGCAGTATGACCTGCCTCTGGGCGTGGCAGGATATCTTGAGGTCAATATGGGAGACTATGTCAGAAAGGTGGGTATAACCAGGGTCCATATGGAAGAAGATGCCGGAAAACTTATCCACAGCGGCAGCACGGGAAGGATAAGCGGATCCGGAGCCAGCATAGTGGACTTTAACCGTGCCGGCACTCCGCTTATCGAGATAGTCACAGAGCCGGATATAAGGACCCCGGAAGAAGCCAGGGAATATATGACATCGCTGAAAAACCTGCTCCTCTATCTGGATGTAAGCAACTGCAGTATGGAAGAGGGAAGCCTCAGGTGCGATGCCAATGTCTCCATAAGGCCCCGGGATGAAAAAGGGCTGGGCACTAAGACAGAGATAAAGAACCTCAATTCATTCAAGTTCCTGCAGAAGGGTCTGCAGTATGAGATAAAAAGACAGGCAAAACTGCTTGACTCAGGCAAAAAAGTGGTCCAGGAAACGCGGCACTACGATAATGACAGCGGCACCACCCGGGCTTTAAGGTCCAAAGAAGAAGCGCATGATTACAGGTATTTCCCCGAACCGGACCTGGTGCCGGTAATAATAGATGATGATATGGTAGAAAGTATCAGGGCTGCCATAGTCGAACTTCCGGAAAACAAGACCCGGAGGTATATGGAAGAATACGGATTGTCTTCGTATGATGCCGGTTTTTTGGCCGGCGACAGGAAGGTTGCCCAATATTTCGAGAGCTGTCTTGAATGCTTTGATGATGCCAAGGCTCTGGCCAATTGGATAATGGGTGATTTCAGTGCCCTGGCAAACAGGGAAAAGATCCATATATGCGACAGCAGGGTAGCCCCCGGGGACCTTTGCAGCATGCTTAAGATAATAGACAGCGGCAGGATAAGCATAAAGATAGCCAAGACTGTATTTGAAGAGATGTTTAAAAATGGAAGTGATCCGGAAGATGTGATCAGGGAAAAGTCACTGGAGCAGATAAGCGACTCAGGCGAGCTTGAAGGGATCATAGGCAGTGTGATAAAAGATAATCCCGGCCCTGTAAAACAGTTCCGGGAGGGTAAGGAAAAGGCCATCGGTTTTTTGATAGGGCAGGTCATGGCCAGGACAAAGGGGAAGGCCAATCCTAAAGTCGTAAATGATATAATGTCTAAAAAACTGCGATAAAAGGAATTCAAATCTTTATCGATATGGGGAAAATCGATATATAAAAAAGCCAAGCAAGGAAAGGGGAAGCCGGATGTTAGACGGGAAAGCTATTGGAATAATAACCAGCGGCGGTGACTGCGGGGGGCTGAATGCAGTTATAAAGGGCGCAGCCAGCATGGCCCTGGCATATGGGATAACTCCTTATGTCATACTTAATGGTTATGCGGGCCTGTACAATCTGCATGAGTCTGAGAATATACTGGAACTTAATAAAGACAGGCTCGATAATATCTCTTCACTTAAAGCAGGGTCACAGGCAGGCAATACCAGGGTAAAGATCTCTAAGATAAATGATGAAGATAAGTATAAGAAAATAATAGAGGGGCTTAATAAGTTCAATATCGGGGCGCTGGTCATCTCCGGCGGAGATGATACAGGGAGTGTGGTGGTAGACCTTGACGGTAACGGTATTTCCTGCGTTCATGTCCCCAAGACCATGGACCTGGATCTCCACTCCTACTCGGTGGGGGGAGATTCCGCAGTAAACCGGATAGCCCAGTATGTGGAAGAGCTGAAGACCACTGGAAACAGCCATAACAGGATAATGGCCATAGAGGTCTTCGGAAGGTATGCAGGCCATACCGCTTTCAGGGGCGGTATAGCAGCTGATGCGGACTGCATACTGATACCCGAAGTCCCGGTAGACTTTGACATCATATATGAGGACCTGAAGAAGAATTTCATGAGGCGCGTAAGGTCCAGTGAATATAAATCCGGGACCTATACTATAGTGGCTGCCGAGGGCATAACTGATGAGACAGGAGATTTTATAACTGACGGAAGCGTAAAAAAGGATGCTTTCGGACATAAGAAGCTGTCCGGCATCGGCAAGTATATAAGGCAGCAGCTTACGGAACGTATAGACAGTGATGAAAGTTTAAGGGATTTTATGCAGGAGCAGGGGCTGTTTATAAGTGATATGAACGAAGTACCGGTAGTAAGGGAAATGGTGCTGACATATCTTGTCCGTTCCGGCAGCACCAGCGCGCTGGATGCAAATTTTGGTAATGAGACCGGGGCAGGCGCAGTAGTCCTTTTAAACAATAGTATTTCCGGGGTCACCGTGACCGGCGTTAAGGGGGGGAAGGTGCAATACATACCTACCTCGACAGCCATCAAGCAAAGGCATGTAAGCCAGGAGATGGTAGCTTTTCATGAAAAGACAGGCGTATGCTTTGGCAGAAAGCCGGTAGAATACAGGCCGGAACATGAAAAACTGGAAAGAGCTGACTGGAGCTACTTTGAATAATACGGTCAATAGGGTGTAAAAAGGCTTTATAGATCATACTGTCAATCTTGTACCATATGGTACAAGATTGACAGTTTCTTATAACAGGTATAGAATTTAACTAGAATTAAAGGCGGATATCCATTTCAAATGGATTCCGTAAAAATGACCCATTAGGGGTCATTTTATTATGGCGGCCTATTATACGGAAAATCCACATCTATAGCTATCATGATCCAAAGGTTGACACAGGATATCCGGACTGGTATAGTTAGACATATCTAACAAATTTAGATAATAATATGGTTAAAATACTTACACAGAGTCTAGAAGACTATCTGGAAGCAATTTATATGATAGGGCTTGAAAGCAAAGTAGTCCGGGTAAAGGAAGTAGCGCAATTCCTGGAAGTAAAGACCCCTTCGGTTGTCGATGCCATAAACAAGCTCAAAGAAGCAGGTTTTGTCCTGCACGAGAAATACGGCTACCTGGAACTGACCGGAAAAGGGATTGAGCGCGCCAAGAAGATTTACACCAAACATGAGAAGATATATAAGTTTTTCCGGGATATCCTTAATGTAAGCGATGAGATATCCAAGAAGGATGCCTGCAAGATCGAACATTATATTAGTGTAGAGACCATGGATAATATGATCAAATTCATCAAATTCATCGATACCTGCCCGGGCGGATACCCAGACTGGATGAAACACTTCAAATATTACCTGCAGCACGGGGAAAGACCTTCTGAATGCACCAAGACCTCCAGCTGACAGTGATGCTTTGACCCGGCATGATTTTTCATGGAAAAAATTAAAAATACTTGACAATATTACATAAGTCTATTAAAGTTAGCTTAGACTAATTTTAAATCATTAGAATATGTTCAGATTAAAGAAAAGACTAAAAAATATAATAGAGAACAGGCCGGGAGATATGACACTTTATGATGCCATACCCGGCAAGAGGTACAGGATACTGAGAGTAGAAGGGGGATGCAGGCTTAACAGCAGGCTGTGTTCCATGGGTCTTATGCCCGGAGAATTATTTACAGTTTATGCATATTCCAGGGGGGGACCGGTATGCATTTCGGTAAAAGGTTCCAGGTTTGCCGTTGGTAGGGGTATGATGGGAAGAGTAATTATCAGGGAGGCCTGATGAAGAAAGCATCCATAAGAATAGCCCTGGCAGGAAACCCCAATTCAGGAAAGACCACCATTTTCAATAATCTAACCGGCATGCGCCAGCATGTGGGAAATTATCCCGGAGTGACAGTCGAGAAAAGAAGCGGCGATATCTCATATAAGGGGTATGATATAGAGATAATCGACCTACCCGGCATATACAGCCTTACTGCTTTCTCGGAAGAAGAGATAGTGGCGCGGAATTATATCCTGCAGGAAAACCCGGATGTGATAATAAATATCATAGACAGCTCCAGCCTGGAGAGAAACCTGTATCTTACCGTCCAGCTTTTGGAATTGGGATTTCCCATGGTCCTGGACTTCAATATGGCAGATATAGCCAGTAAAAAAGGGATGAAGGTGGATAAAGAGCTGCTCTCGGAACTGCTGGGAGCCCCCATTATAGAGACCGTAGGCCCCCGGGGCAAGGGGACTGACAGGCTCCTTGATGCTGCCGTAGAGGTCTCCGGGAGAAGCGAGCATAAAAGGATAGAAATACCTTACGGAGATGAGATCGAGAATGAGCTTATAAAGATCATGCCTGCACTGGAGGGCACATCAGTCCCCGCCGTCGGCATGATAAGAAGATGGACGGCGGTAAAACTTCTGGAGCAGGACAGCGAAGTGACTGCCAGACTGACAAAAAACGGGCAGGAGGGCCAGGATAAGATATCTGAGATAGTGTCAGACTCCATAAACCATATAAAGAACATAATGAGGGTCTCACCGGAGGTCCTTATTGCCGATGCCAGGTATGGATTTATAAAGGGAGCCCTGCAGGAAGCGCATGAGGAGGCTGATGATGCCAGTACAGACATTACCGAGAAAGTAGATACCATACTCACAAACCGTTTCCTGGGAATACCCATATTCGCCCTTATAATCTACCTCATGTTCCAGTTCGTCTTTACCCTGGGAAGGTATCCCATGCAGTGGATAGAGCTTGGTTTTGGGAAGCTGTCCGTGTTCCTTAACGGAGTCATCGCCCATGACCTGCTGAGATCCCTTATAGTTGACGGTATAATAGGCGGAGTGGGCGGAGTCATAGTCTTTACCCCCAATATTGCCCTGCTTTTCTTTGCCATAGCCCTGCTGGAGGATTCAGGCTATATGGCCAGGGCGGCATTTGTGATGGACAGGGTAATGCACAGGATCGGTCTTCACGGCAAGTCCTTTATCCCCCTTATAATCGGATTCGGCTGTACCGTACCCGCCTATATGGGTTCCCGCATACTGGAGAATAAAAAGGACCGCCTGATAACCATGCATATAAATACTTTCTGCAGCTGCGGGGCCAGGCTTCCTGTATATATACTGATAGCGGGGACATTCTTTCCCGCATATGCTGGAAATGTCATATTTTCCATCTATCTGATAGGTATCATATTTGCCATCATAATGGCAAAGGTATTAAGGGCTACCCGGTTCAGGGGAGAGCTGGAACCTTTTGTGATGGAGCTCCCCCCTTACAGGGTGCCCACCATGAAGGGAATACTTATCCATACCTGGGAGAGAGCCTGGATGTATGTCAAAAAAGCCGGCACCATAATACTGGCGATTTCCATAATAATGTGGTTTCTGTTTACTTTTCCCATTATAGGGGACCAGGAGTACTCACAGGATTACCAGTCACAGCTTGAAGCACTGCAGCAGTCTTTTGAATCGAAGGAAATAACAGAAGGGCAATACCAGGACCAGGCAGCAGCCATAGAGGCTGAGATGGCAGCAGAGAAGCTGGAATTCTCTGCTGCCGGCAGGATGGGAAAATTCATGGAACCTGTATTTAAACCCCTGGGTTTTGACTGGAAGCTGGTGGTAGCCTCCATATCGGGCGTTGCCGCCAAGGAAGTCATAGTATCCAGCCTGGGCACACTTTTCAGCATAGGGGGAGCTGATGAGTCATCAGAAGGCCTGCAGGACAGGTTAAAAGGTAATTATCATCCCCTGGTAGGTTATAATTTCATGCTTTTTACCCTTCTATATTTTCCCTGCATGGCAAGCATGGCAGTATTCAGGAGGGAAGCGGGCACAAAGGAGATGCTCTTCCAGATGGGCTATACCCTGGCCCTGGCCTGGACTGTCGCCCTTATAGTTTACCAGATAGGGAGGCTGTTTATCTGATATGTGGCAGACGGTACTAATATATGTGATAGTCATTGCCGCCTTTATTTATGTGGTCTGGTTTCTGTTTATCCCCGGGAAGAACAGAGACAAATGCTCATCCTGCTCCCGGAAAAAGTCCTGTATCGGAAATAATAAGGGCAGGCAGTAGAACCATATGGCGCAGCTGTCACAACTCTTCATCCGGGATTTCGTCTATATAAGCTAACTGTGATATCATATTCATATGTAAATTTAAAAGAGAGGATCATCCAATGAATGAAGA
>CAYZJW010000047.1:0-10626 GCA_964478985.1 uncultured Actinomycetota bacterium | reverse complement strand
AATCCGGAGTGCGGCCTGGCTTTTGGACTGTTCTGGACCATTATTGCCAGCGGCCTGTGATTTTGTACTGAACCGGTTAACTCCAGGCCGCTGAGCATATTTATATTATCCGAAATACTATCTTCCTGAATACTATCTTCCTGGATATTATCTTCCCGGGTGATTTCTGCAGTTTCTTCCGGTTTTTCTTCCACAGGCTCCTCGGGTTCCATGATCTCCTGCACCTGTTTTTCCTGGACCGGGTCTTCTTCGGTTGTCCTGCATCCCGGCAAACCAGCTAATACCAGCATGGAAAAAAAGCTTCCCAATACCAGTATTGCTATAATCTTTAATCTGCTGCATCTGGCTGATCTCAATTTAGACTACCTCGTTTCAAAATTTCTTTATAATAAATTTCATAACATTATAAAGATTTTCTCCCAAAATTAGAACATAAAAAGAAAACATGAAAGATAGTCTATGTTTTTACCGGGATTAAAACCGGATCAGTACTTTTTTGATAAGTTACAAAGGTTATAGAATTAAAGAATCCTGCTTTACAATGTATAATATATTATATCAGGAACTTTTTGTAAGGGGGCTTGTGAAGGAACTGGATCTCAGGGATTTCTTTTATAAAAACCTTAAAGATAAAAAAAGCTATTTCTATTACAGGGACAAATACAGGACCCGGAAGTGGACTTTTGATATTGTATTGTCTCTTTCCTTAAGGTTTTCATCCTACCTTGCATCAGCCGGTCTTAAAAAGGGCGACAGGGTAGTGCTCAAGGCAGAAAGCGATCCCCGGTGGATCATTGTCTTTCTGGGTTGTATTATGGCTGGCGTGACCATAGTCCCTGTCGATACCAGGTCAGATGATGAATTCCTGAAGATGGTAGCAGTAAGCGTGGAGCCGTCACTTGTAATATTGTCAGAGGATTACGGGGAAGGTCATGATAAGGAAAAAGGCCCCGAATATATGCATATAGAGGATATAGCGGAAAAGGTCAGTTCACTGAAGGAATTCGACTACACAGAAGTCGATATTAAAAAAGATGACCTGTTCGAGATAATATATACCTCCGGGACCACATCTACCCCCAAGGGAGTCACCCTTACCTTTGAGAATATCCAGTCAAACCTGGAAATGGTTCTGCCGGTCATATCCAGATGGAAAAGATTTTTAAATATAATACCCGGCTCCAGGCTTTTATCAGTGGTGCCCTTATCCCACATGTATGGGCAGGTAGCAGGTATTTTCATCCCGGTGTCTATGGGGTTGTCAGTTTTCTTCTCCAGGGAACAAAGACCCCAGGACATACTGGCGGCAGTAAAAAATAACAGGATCATAGCCCTGGCAGCTCTTCCGCAGCAGCTAAAGATATTAAAAGACCATATAATCGATATTTTTGCCCTTGATTCAGAAAGGTCCAGGAATATATATGAAAAATATAAAAAGAAAAGATGGTGGATAAGATATATAAGGTTCCTGCCTTTCCATATAAAAATAGGCATTGATTTACTGGGGATAATATCGGGCGGCGCCCATATCAAACAGGAAGTCGATGAGTTCTACCGCACCATGGCTTTCGGGTTTTTCCAGGGTTATGGACTGACCGAGACAGCGCCGCTTCTGGCCCTATTCGATCCAGGCAAAAACAAAGCCGGTTCTGTGGGGAGCTTTCTTGATCCTGGAAATGTCAAAATAGAAAATGGAGAGCTATATGTAAAAGGAAATAATGTGACGCCCGGCTATTATAAGGATGAGGAAAAGAGCAGGCAGTATTTCAAAGACGGCTGGTTTAAGACCGGCGATGCGGTAGAGGTGGACGAAGAAGGCAATGTATTCATAAAAGGCCGAAAAGACGACCTTATAGTCAGGGAAAGCGGGGTAAATGTCTATCCTTCAGATATTGCAGAGGAGTTCCGCAGACAGGAGGCGATAAAAGACTGCGCCGTTTTCGGCATGGATCCCGAAGGAAGGACTGAAATAATAGCAGTGCTTATCCTGCAGGATAAGGATATCAACAAGGAGGATATAGATGAAATGGTAGACCGGGTAAATTCAGGGCTCAATGTAGACCAGAAGGTTGACGATTACCTTATCTGGGAGGGCCAGGATTTCCCCAGGACTTCCAGCATGAACATAAAGAAAAGACATATACTGGAAAAACTTCAGGCATCCTCAGAGGATAAAAAAGCTGCAGCATATGACGGTGGTCAGGGTAAAAAGGATATATACAGTATTATCGGGAATATAAAAAAGACCAGGAGCAAAAAGGGCGGAGAAGCTTCGCTGGAAAAAGACCTGGGCATGGATTCGCTTGATATTATGAACTTTTCATCCCAGCTGGAAAAGCAGTTTGATGTGGATGCTTCAAAACTGGAGATCACCAGAGATACCAGGATAAAAGATATCCAAGAAAAATTAAAGGATCCCCCCAAAAAGACTCAAAGACTTCCCTTTTTTGATTTCGCATACAGTGTTTTTTTTATATACTTAAGGACTGTCTTTCAATATCTTATATTCCCATTTGTAAGGATCACATATAGAAGCAGGATAAAGGGGCGGCAAGATCTTGAGGACATAGATCTTCCAGCAGCATTCATCTCTAACCATGTTTCCCTGATGGACAGCCTGGTCATCCTTTACAGCCTTCCCCCCAGAATAAGGAAAAAAATAACCGTGGTCATGTCCATAGGCCATCATTTCAGTTATTATTTTGCCAGGAAGGGCAATATACTGAGGAGGGCCCTGGAAGCCCTGGGATTCTATTTGCTGATAAGCCTTTTTATAAATGTAATACCGCTATCCAGGATCTTCGGGTTTGACCAGGTGTTTAAAAATATAGGGACTGCAGCGGACAGGGGCTGGAATGTACTGATATTTCCTGAAGGAGGGATAACTGCCGACGGAAGTATAAAAAAATTCGAAGCCGGTATTGGCATAATAGCCCGGGATATGAAGATACCTGTAGTACCAATGCGCATAGACGGATTATATAATATTTTAAGAAACGGCATTATCCCATGGGGACATTTACCCCGGCTGCCTCTGGTTACTGTAAATATAGGCAGGCAGGAGTATTTTTCGAGCGGCAGCAATGAAGACATAGCAGCCAGGCTTTTTGAAAAAGTAAAGCAGCTGTAATTTATTATCAATAAACTGCCGTTATATTATGGTAAAATTATAAATATCTATAAGTATAAAGGAGCAGCAGCACAATGGGTCCAGGCATTAAGGGAAAAAACATGCTGGTGACAGGAGCCAGCAGGGGGATCGGAAGGGCAGTCAGCAAGGCTATTGCCTGTGCCGGTGCAAATGTGATACTGACAGCCAGGGATGAAAATGCCCTGGATAGACTGAAGGAAGAGATAATCTCAGAAGGCGGGAGCGCAGCCTGTTTTCCTGCGGATCTGGCCAGCGCAAAAGATATAGAAAAAATGTTTGACCGGGTGAAAAATGATTATGGAAGGCTGGATGTACTTATCAATAATGCCGGCATAGTAAAAGCAGGGGAACTGGCAGATTTTTCCATAAAGGATTTTGACAGGCTTATAGGCATAAACCTCAGGGCGGTATATCTTTGCTGCCAGCATGCCTTAAAGCTCATGCTGCCGGCCGGATCAGGATATATAATAAATATCTCAAGCGTTGTGGGCTTTAAGGGTTATCCAAACCAGACAGCATATACAGCCAGCAAGCATGGAGTTGCGGGTCTTTCAAAAGCATTATCTGCTGAAGTACAGAAACAGGGCATCAGGGTTTCAATTATATACCCCGGGGGAGTGGATACAGACCTGGCAGGCCAGGTAAGGCCTGACCTGGACCGGTCAGTCCTCATGCAGCCTGAGGATATAGCCCAGACAGTTATGTATCTCCTTTCACTGTCAGATAGGGCCATGGTGGATGAGATATATATCAGGCGCAGCAAGAGCACCCCATTTTGATGATTTACAGGGAAATAGCTGAGAAAATAAAAAAAATACTGTGCAGTAATAATTACTCATATAAAAATAATATCCTTAATTTTTACGGGTAAGATAAATACCGTGATAAAATTACAAGAAGTACAATAAGGCTTGCGGGAGGCATTTTATGGCAGACATGGAAATAAAGGAATTTGAAGGCTTTTATAAGGAGACATTGTATTTCTTCAGGACCCTTGAGGAAAACAATAATAAGCCCTGGTTTGACCAGAACCGGCAGGTTTATGAAGATTATGTGGTGGCTCCGGCAAAATCTTTTGTAGTTTCCATGGGAGAAAAACTCAAAAAGCTGGCACCAGGAATAAATGCCGACCCCAGGACTAATAAATCCCTGTTCCGGATAAACAGGGATGTAAGGTTCAGCAGTGATAAATCGCCATATAAGACCCAAATGGGAATAGTCTTCCGGGACAGGGACCTGCCCCGCATGGAGTCCTCTGTCTTTTATTTCCACCTGGAGCATGAACGCGTAATGCTGGGTGCCGGCATATATAGATTCACAAAACCCAGGCTGGAAGAATACAGGAAATCAGTTGTACACCCCGTCTACGGCAAAGAATTAGGCAATATATATAAGGAGCTAAGCGGGAAGGGCTATGATTTTGGCGGGAAAAAATATAAAAAGATCCCCAGTGGTTTTGACGGGGACCATGAAAATGCCGGCCTCCTGCTATATGAAGGTCTGTATGCAAGCAAGGATTTTAATATACCACGGGAATTTTATTCCAGGGATTTTTTAGATTTTTGCTTTGAACCCTATAAAGAGATGCTCCCCCTGCAGGAATGGCTTTCCCGGCTTACAGAAAGAGCATAAGACCATATACGGTTCTTGCAGGAAAAAGAGGAGAACGCAGACGGTACTACGGCTATGGCTTCAGGACAGTGGAAGCGGGGCCGGGATAAGAAAGAAACAGCAGCTCTACAGGGTGATCCAGGGAAGACTGCAATTTATGAACAGTACCATGCAATAAAACCAAAAAATTTTTAAAAAATACTCAAATTTCAATAAATATTTAATAAATTTAGAAAATTTTAACAAATTTTCTTTTTTTTGACTAAGATTTCCAAATAATATGGTAAAATTAATATATAATTTTAATTATCATTAATATTCGAGAGGAAAAAGCATGAATGTTGAATATAACAATAAGACCAGGATGCTGGAAGTAGAGTTTAACTTCAGGGAAGTCGACGAGGCAAATCTCTTCCGGAATATTTTTCCCTATAGCCAGGTACCCAAGCTAGTTTTCAATCACCGCAGGGTTCCCTTCAATATACCGGAAAAACTTTATATAACCGACACCACGTTCAGGGACGGCCAGCAGTCAAGGTCGCCCTATACCACGGAGCAGATCTGCAGGATATATGACCTGCTGCACAAGCTGGATAACGGAAGCGGTATCATAAATAAGTCGGAGTTCTTTATTTACTCCAAAAAGGACAAGGAAGCCATTATTAAATGCTCCGAGATGGGGTATGATTTTCCCATTATAACTTCATGGATAAGGGCTAAAAAAGAAGACTTTGAGATAGTAAAACAGCTGGAAATAAAGGAAACCGGCATACTTGTATCCTGCTCAGATTACCATATCTTCAAGAAACTCAAGATGAACAGGTCTCAGGCCATTGACGCATACCTGAAGGTGATAAACCAGACAATGGAAGCAGGAATAGTACCCAGGTGCCACCTGGAAGACATAACCAGGGCAGATTTCTATGGGTTTGTACTCCCATTTGTAAAACAGCTTATGGAGCTTTCAAGAGAAGCTGATATTCCCATAAAGGTAAGGGCCTGTGATACGCTGGGCCTGGGAGTTGCCATACCCGGCGTTGCCCTTCCCAGGAGCGTACCCCAGATAATATATGGACTGGTAAATTACAGCGGGGTGCCCTCCGAATGGCTGGAATGGCATGGACATAATGATTTCTACAGGGCAGTGTCCAATTCCACGGCAGCCTGGATGTATGGAGCTGCCATGATAAACACTTCGCTTCTGGGAATAGGTGAAAGGACAGGAAACTGCCCGCTGGAGGCAATGGCAATAGAATACACCCAGCTCAGGGGAGACAGCGGGGGAATGGACCTCAAGGTCATAACCGAGATCGCGGAATTCTTTGAAAATGAACTTGATTATGAGATACCGCCCCGGACACCATTTATCGGCAGGGCCTTCAATGCCACCAGGGCCGGAATACATGCTGACGGACTCCTGAAAGACGAGGAGATATATAATATATTCAATACTTCCAGGATACTGGGAAGACCCCCGCAGGTGGTGATAGATGCCCATTCGGGACTGGCAGGAATAGCTATCTGGATCAATAATTATTATGACCTGAAAGGCGACAGGAAAATAGACAAGAAAGATGACAGGATAAAGAAGATCAAGGAATGGATAGATGAAGAGTATGACCGGGGAAGGGTCACAGTCATAAGCGATGTGGAGATGGAACAGCTTATAGGGGATTTTGCGCCCAACCTTCTGAAACTCAGGGAAAGCAGGGTAGAATAAACCTATGTTTGAGTGATATAATATTGCATCATCATTTAGAAAACATGGGATATTGAGGACTGGATATGGAAACAATCCTGGAGATAAAAGACCTGACCAAAAGATACGGAGACCTGGTAGCTGTAAACAATATCAGCTTCTCCATAGAAAAAGGCGAGATCTTCGGACTCCTGGGGCCCAATGGGGCAGGAAAGACCACTACTGTCGAGATGATAGAAGGACTCCGCAAACCGGATTCCGGCCGGATAAAAATATGCGGCATCGATGCCCTGGCCCAACCGGCGAAGATCAAAGGTTTAATAGGGGCGCAGCTTCAGAGCACTACCATATATGACCAGGTAAGTATCAGGGAAGTAATAGACCTTTTTGGCAGCTATTATGACAATTCTGTCCCCACGCAGGAATTGCTGGAACTGGTCTCGCTTACCGAAAAAAAGGATGCATATTACCGCACCCTGTCCGGGGGGCAGAAACAGAGGGTGGCTATGGCACTGGCCCTGGTAAACGATCCGGCTGTCCTGTTTTTGGATGAACCCACTACCGGTCTGGACCCGCAGGCAAGAAGGAATGTCTGGGGTATAATAACTGACCTGAGGGACAGTGGCAAGACCATCATACTTACTACCCATTATATGGAGGAAGCGGAAAAGCTTTGTAAAAGGGTAGGCATCATAGACCAGGGAAATATTATAGCCCTGGACAGGCCGGCAGCCTTAATAGCCGGCACAGGACTTGATTCCACCATTGAATTTTCCAGCGATGATATAAGGGCTGAAGATGTGTTTAAAGATATATTCGATTCCGGAACATCGTTTGAGCGGGATAGTAACAGGTATATTATAAGCTCTAAGGATTCTTCCGGCATATTAAAGAAGCTTACCCAGGCAGCTGACGAAAATAATATTGAAATAGAAAATATATCTGTACGGAAGGCAACACTGGAGGACGTGTTCCTTAAACTTACAGGCAAGAAATTAAGGGAATAAAGGAGCTTGACATGCGCGGATTCGGGAGCCAGTTCTTACTGCAGATGAAACTATTTATCAGGCAAAAGGACGAACTGTTTTGGAACCTTGCCTTTCCTCTTTTCTTTATCGTGCTTTACGGGCTTATCTACCGGGATATAATATGGGATGATTTTGGCATGAGGGCGATAGAGTACATGCTTCCCGGGATAATAGTCATGGCAGTAATGGTAAACGGCATCATGTCTTCGGCTACCAGTTTTGTCGAAGAACGGGGAAAGGGTATTTACAGGAGGCTTTCCCTTACACCGGTCAAGCGTCAGACCATTATAGGCGCCCAGATACTGCACCGCTATATCATAATACTTATACAGACCATAATACTCCTGGCAATCGGCATACTGGCTTTTGACATAAGTATAAAAGGAAATTATTTTTATTTCTGGATAATCCTTACCCTGGGGGCCGTCTGTTTCCTGAGCATCGGTTTTGCCCTGGCCAGCATAATAAGGAGTGTAAGGAGCGCCACCCCCCTCTGCATGATAGTCTTTTTTGTATTCCTTTTCCTGGGAGGAATATTCTTTCCCAACAGTATAATGCCGCGCTTCCTGGTAGTGATTGCCAATGGTCTGCCGTCCACCCATATGGGCGATGCATTGAGGGCTGTCATCATAGACGGACTGGGCCTGGGATCGGTATGGATAGCCCTGGCAGCCATGGGGGCGTGGATAGTCATAAGTCTTGCAGTCTCCATCATATTCTTCAGGTGGGAGTGAGTTGCGCAGAGACCAATGTGACCCTTATAAGCTTCGGTGATATGATCGAGAGCAAATAATGAGACTACCGGCAGGGAGGACCTTTAACCGGTATGTGACAGCCACTTAAGGCCCTTTGAGCTGCAATTGCATCTGATAGATCCCGCGTAATGCAGGTTTTTGGCCGCAACAGAGGCGGGGTCTTTAAAAACCATTCACCATACATTAGAAGTATGCACTTTTGGCAAAGAGACCTCAAAAATACCCTTATAAAATTTTTGCTTTTATATATAATAAGCACAAATACCCATTTTATTGTGGTTATGGTCTTAATATAATGGTAAGATAATTAATTCCCCATTATTTTGACTTTCATGCTATAATATGTCATGTGACTGTAAGATTTGGATGTATGATGTATAAATAAGGCTGCTTTCGGGTTAACCTTCCTAATTATACTCAGGATGTTAATATAAATCTATTTCTTACCATGTTTGAAAAGGATTAGAAAGTGAAAGGAATTAAAATTGAATAAAAGACTGCACGTGGGCAATCTTGAATATTCTACGACAGATGATGACCTGGAGGGTCTTTTTTCCAGTGAAGGCAATGTTGTCTCAGCCAGGGTGATAAGGAGGCTTGACGGAAAGTCCAAAGGTTTTGGTTATGTGGAAATGGAGACAGAAGATGAAGCATCAAAGGCCATGGAAAAATATGACCAGACGGAGTTTAAGAGCAGGACCATATACGTAAACGAGGCCAAACCCATGACCGGCAGGACAGATTTTGCAGGAAAAGGAAGAAGAGGGTTTAGATCCGGGAACAGGGATGATATTAATTCAAAACTCAGAAGGTTAAGGAAGAGGTTTTAATAAGGAGCGGTTTTAAGGGTAAATGAAGACTATGGATTTAAAAAAAGTAAAAGACAGACCTGAATACAGGATAAGTGAAGTGAAATCACTTATAAATAAGGGAAGAGCAGAAGGCCATATCTCTATTGAGGAGATAACTGAAAATCTTTCCGAGCTGGATCTTACCAAGGAACAGGTAGAGAATATTTTCAATGTATTTGACAAGCTTGACATAGATGTGGTAGACGAAAAAGAAGAAGACCTCATAGAAAGTCTGGAAAAGAAGGCGGAAAAGAAGCTAAAAAAAGATAAAAAACTGGGTTTAAATATAAAGTCCTCGGTCAATGATCCGGTAAGGATGTATCTAAAGGAGATCGGCAAGGTAAGGCTTTTGACTGCTTCCGAAGAGGTCAGGCTGGCAAAAAGGGTCGAGGCAGGAGACGATGCTGCCAAACAGATACTGGTAGAGTCCAACCTGAGGCTTGTAGTGAGCATAGCCAAGAAATATGTGGGAAGAGGGATGCTTTTTCTGGACCTTATCCAGGAAGGAAACCTGGGACTCATGAAGGCTGTAGAAAAGTTTGACTACAGGAAAGGTTTTAAATTTTCCACATATGCTACCTGGTGGATAAGGCAGGGCATAACCAGGGCGATATCAGACCAGGCCAGGACTATAAGGGTTCCCGTGCATATGGTTGAGAATATAAATAAGATCATAAGGGTCCAGAGAAGACTTCTGCAGCAGCTGGGAAGGGATCCTTCCATAAATGAGATCTCCCAGAAATCAGGGTTCTCGCCGGAAAAAGTAAGGGAAATAATAAAGATAAGCCAGCATCCTGTATCTTTTGAGACTCCCATCGGGGATGAAGGTGACAGCCAGCTGGGAGACTTTATAGAGGATTCGGAAGTGGAAAAACCTGCTGATGCCGTATCATTTTCTATGCTGCAGGACCAGCTGCAAAAGACACTTGATACGCTTACTGATAGGGAAAAAAGGATAATACAGCTGCGGTTCGGACTAAAGGATGGACATCCCCGGACACTGGAAGAGGTGGGCAGGGAATTTAAAGTCACCCGGGAAAGGATCAGGCAGATAGAATTCAAGACCCTGGGCAAACTCCGCAATTCAAAAGTGAGCAGGAAGCTTAAGAATTTCCTTGAAGTATAGGAAACTCTTTTAAAAAAATGGTTCCTGGCTTTTAATGGCTTCAACGCTGGGAAAACCCCGGACAATTAAAAAATGCGTACCTATCTTTTTGGATAAGTACGCATTTACTGTTTTTACTTCTGATGTAACAGCAGATCTAGTAGCGGGGCTTTTTGGGCCTGGCTTCATCCACTCTAAGAGTCCTTCCCTGGATCTCAGTACCATCAAGGGCTTCTTTTGCTGCCTCAGCTTCTTCACTGCTGGACATCTCGACAAATCCAAAGCCCTTGTTGCCGATTATGTTTACTTCCACTACTTCACCATATTCGGCGAAAAGTTCCTTTAGCTGTTCGTCGGTTGTAGCATAAACAAAGTTTCCGACATAGAGTTTGCTACCTTGCATTCAAACCTCCAAAAAAAATAATA
>CAYZJW010000046.1:0-10878 GCA_964478985.1 uncultured Actinomycetota bacterium | reverse complement strand
CTGGATACCATGAGGCAGCTTGAGTCGCAATTGACAATGAGAGACTATGAAGGATTCCTGAAATGAGGATGGTGATGCTGGGCGCCCCCGGAGCCGGAAAAGGCACGCAGGCAGAAAAGATATCTGAACAACTGGGCATACCCCATGTGTCTACCGGAGATATATTGCGGGCCCAGATAAAGGATGGCACCGAATACGGCAAAAAAGCAAAGGAATATGTGGAGAGCGGGGAACTGGTCCCCGATGAGCTTGTATTTGACATAATAGAGGATTTTATAAACAGTGACAGGGCCCGGAATGGATTCCTTCTGGACGGCTTTCCCCGCAATATTGCCCAGGCTGAAAAGCTTAACCGGATGCTGGAGAAGGCGGGAGCAGAACTGGATAAAGTCATAAATATAGTGGTAGATAATGAAGAAATAATCCAGAGGCTGTCCATGAGGAGGATATGCAGGGACTGTAGGCAGGTGTCAATATTTGACCAGTCCGGGGATGAAGAATGCGGCAGGTGCGGCGGTACCCTTATAAAGAGGAAAGATGACAGGGAAGATGTAATAAGGCAGCGGCTGGAAGTTTATGACAGGCAGACTCATCCGCTGGTCGAGTACTACAGGAATAAAGGCATACTTGTAAATATAGACGGCACCGGCACCATGGAGAAAGTCACTGAAAGGATAATGGATAGTCTATGATAATCTGTAAATCAGCTTCCGAAATAGAGATAATGAAGGAAGCTGGCCAGATAGTTGCAGAAGTTCTTTTGAAAATTGAAGACCTGCTGGAACCCGGGATAACCACGGCTGAGATAGACGGGATAGCGGAAAATGAGATAAGGGATGCCGGGGCCATACCCGCATTTAAGGGATATGCAGGGAGGATCTCCAGCCGCAGCTATCCCAGCAGCCTGTGTATTTCCATAAACGAACAGGTAGTGCACGGCATACCCGGAAAAAGAAAGATAAAAAATGGGGACCTGGTTGCCATAGATGTAGGGGTAAAGTTCAAAGGTTTTTATGGCGATGCCGCCAGGAGCTATAAGATAGGCAGGACAGGCAAGACAGCGGAAAGGCTTTGGAAAGCCACCAGGGAAGCCCTGGACAATGCCATAGACCTGTGCATGCCGGGGAACCGGCTGACGGACATCTCCCATAGTATAGAAAAAAGAGCCGGGCGTGATGGTTTCTCAGTGGTAAAGGACTTTGTGGGGCACGGAATCGGCAAGAAGCTCCATGAAGATCCGCAGATACTCAATTACGGGCCTCCGGGACAGGGTCCGGCATTGAAAAAGGGTATGGTGCTGGCAATCGAACCCATGCTTAATGCAGGGGGCAGCGGGGTAAAGATAATGGATGATATGTGGACAGTAGTGACAGAAGACGGTAAACTGTCCTGCCACTTCGAGGATTCGGTGGCTGTCACGGCTGACGGGCCGCTTATACTTACCAGGCTGTAAAGTTTTAGTGGACAGGGGCAGGTTTTTTTGATAACCTACGTATTTGCGCTAATTTTGTTTTTATAAAATAGCAGGAGGATTAAGATCTCTAAAAAAGAAGGCATAATAGAAGCCGAGGGAACGATCCTGGAAGCACTTCCCAATGCTATGTTCCGGGTGGAGTTGGAGAACGGACACAGGGTGCTGGCTCATATCTCAGGAAAGATGCGCATGCATTATATAAAGATATTGCCCGGAGATATGGTCAAGGTCGAGATATCGCCTTATGACCTTACCCGGGGCAGGATAACATACAGGAAGAAATAGAAGAAAAAAATATAAAATGAAAGTTGATGGAAGGAAAAAACAGGGATGAAGGTCAAACCATCAGTTAAAAGGATATGTAATAATTGCCGTGTCATCAAACGCGAGGGCAGGGTCATGATTATCTGTAAAAATCCCAGACATAAACAGAAACAGGGTTAAGGAGGATAAACTTGGTTAGAATCGCAGGCATAGATATACCTAATGATAAGCATGTGGTAGTCTCCCTTACCTATATATATGGTATAGGAAGGACTACGGCAGAGAAGATACTTGATGCCCTAAAGATCGGCAGGACCACTAAGACAAAAGACCTTACAGAAGAAGAAGTGGTTAAAATAAGGGATTATATCGAGAATAATCTCAAGATCGAGGGAGATCTGAGGCGCGAGATAAGCCAGAACATAAAGAGGCTTATCGAGATAAACTCTTACAGGGGCATCATGCACAAGCGCGGCCTGCCTGTAAGGGGGCAGAGGACACATACTAATGCCAGGACCAGGAAAGGCCGCAAGCACGGCGTAGGAATAAGGAAAAAGACAGTTGCTAAGTAAGATCCAGGGGGAATAATTGGCTAAGAAAAATACAGGAAGTAAAAAAGTAAGGAGCAGGGATAGAAAGAATATCCCTTATGGTATTGCACACGTACAGTCTACTTTTAATAATACCATCGTAAATATAACTGACCAGGAAGGCAATACAATTGCCTGGGGAAGCTCCGGCGGACAGGGTTTTAAAGGCTCCAGGAAAAGCACGCCGTACTCTGCCCAGATAACAGCCAATGCTGTTGCCAGAAGCGCACAGGAACATGGCATAGTCAGGGTGGACGTAAAGGTCAAGGGCGTAGGCTCAGGCCGGGAGACGGCTGTCAGGTCCCTGCAGGCGGCAGGACTGGAGATAGGGAATATAATAGATGTAACGCCTGTGCCCCATAACGGCTGCAGGCAAAAAAGCAGGAGAAGACCGTAAGGTCATATTTATGTAATATGAATATAAAAGGAGTTTAAATAATATGTCGCTGGCCAAAGAAGCAGCCTGCAGGCAATGCAGGAGGGAAAAAGAAAAGCTGTTCCTGAAGGGGCAGAGATGCTTCACAGACAAATGTGCTGTAGAAAAAAAGCCTTATGCTCCGGGGCAGAGGGCTAAAAGAAGGCCCATGGAGACAGAATACCTGGTACAGCTGCGTGAAAAGCAGAAAGCCAAGAAGTATTACGGACTCCTGGAAAGACAGTTTTCCAACTACTACAAGAAGGCGGTAAGGAAGAAAGGGGTAACAGGCGAGGTGCTCCTCCAGCTTCTTGAGACCAGGCTGGATAATATTGTATATCTTATGGGTTTTGCCACCTCAAGAGCCCAGGCAAGACAGCTTATAAACCACGGGCATGTACAGGTGGACGGCAAAAAGGTAGATATTTCTTCATTCCAGGTCATGGAAGGCCAGGAGATAAGCATTGCTCCGGGGAGCAGCGAGATAATGCCCATACTGGAAGCCAGGGAATCAGGCGGTACCATCAATATACCGGGCTGGCTTGAATCAGATCTGGAAAAACTGAAAGGCAAGATAATCAAATTTCCCGAGAGGGAAGATATTCAGGCTCCTATAAATGAACAGGTCATAGTCGAGCTTTATTCAAAGTAATAATTTTCTTTTTTTGGGAGGTTGATATAAATTGTTAAAGATGCATAAGCCTAATGTAAAGGTCAAATCCAAGGATGATTTCCAGGGTGAGTTTGTACTGGAACCGCTGGAAAGGGGCTTCGGGCATACGCTGGGAAACTCCATAAGGAGAGTCCTGCTGTCTTCCATAGAAGGTGTGGGCATCACCCAGATAAGGGTGGAAAACACCATGCATGAATTCTCTACTATAGAGGGCATAAAGGAAGACATGATAGAATTTGCTGCCAATCTTAAGAATATAGTATTCAGCATGGAATCCGATGAGCCGGTTATGCTGAAACTGGACAGGAAGGCTGCAGGCGAGGTAAAGGCAGAGCATATAGCACTTCCGGCAGGAGTGGAAATAGTCAATCCTGACTGTTATATATGCAATCTTACCAAAAAAGGCAGCATAAAAGCAGAGATAAGGATAGAAAAAGACAAGGGATACAGGACGGCTGAAGAAAATAATATAGAAGGCGAGCCCCTGGGCGTGATACCCCTGGATACTATTTTTTCACCCGTGAAAAGAGTCTGGTTCAAAGTGGAGAATACCCGGGTGGGCCAGATGACTAACTTCGACAAGCTTTCACTGGAAATAAAGACCAATGGAAGCATAAAGCCGGAGGATGCGCTGGGCCAGGCTTCCAAGATAATAAATGATTATATGGCCCTGCTGATAGATCTTTCACGGTCTACAGATAAGGACAAGCCCATATTTGAAGAGGCAGAGGAAGAGGATACGCAGCAGGAATACCCCTCCATAGAAGAACTGGAATTATCAGTAAGGGCATATAACTGCTTGAAGCGGGAAGGTGTGGATACTATTGAAAAACTTCTTGAATATACTGAAGACGAACTTCTGGATATCAGGAACTTCGGCCAGAAGTCTATACAGGAAGTCAAGGACAAGATAAAAGCACTGGGACTTTCTTTTAGGAAAAAACAATGATCGGGAGTATTTGAAATGGTCGTGCCAAAGAAGGCAAATAAATTTGGAGGAAGCAGCAGCCACCAGAAGGCTATTATGAGGAATCTTGCTATTTCATTATTTGAAAATAGAAGGGTTGTGACCACCCTTCCCAAAGCGAAGCTTCTCAGGAGCCTGGTGGATAAACTGATCACTATCGCCAAAAAAGATACCCTGGCCTCCAGGAGAAACTGCATCAGGCTGCTTGGAAATACTGATGCCGTCAGGAAGCTTTTCAATGAAGTGGCTCCGGGGATGTTTTCCAAGTCAAGCGGCTTTACCAGGATAGTGAAGTACAAAAAGAGGCTGGGTGACGGCGCCCAGCTGGTTATAATGGAACTGGTGGAATAAGTATTGACGCCGGCAGGTCCGGCACATATGTTATTTTGAAAATTAAAAGGAACCCGTACCATGAATAAATATATGGCTGTGGTAGAATATGACGGGACCGGGTTTAACGGCTTCCAGGCACAGCCGGAAGGTACGAGGACGGTGCAGCAGGAATTGACAGAAGCACTTTCAGGCATTTTGAACAGCCACATAACCATAGGTTATGCCGGAAGGACTGATGCCGGCGTACATGCAAAGGGGCAGGTAATAGATTTTAATACGGAAAAAGAGCTTGACCTGTACCGGTTTAAATGGTCCTTAAACGGGGTCCTGCCCGGGGACATAGCGGTATCCAGAATAGAAAAAGCGGAGCCGTCATTTGATCCCAGGAGGGATGCAAGGCTGAGGGAATATATATACAGGGTAGTTAATGCTGATTATCACAGTGTTTTCCTGAAAAGGTACAGCATACTTGTAAACAGGAAGCTGAAACTGGAAGTTATGAAGAAAACTGCCGGATTGTTTGCCGGGGAGCATGATTTTGCCCCTTTTGCCAGTCCAAGCGTAAGCCGTGAGTATACGGTAAGGAAGATATTCCGGTTCGATATTAAAGCAGGGGATGGCGGACTGCTGGAATTTACAGTACAGGCAAATTCATTCCTGTACAATATGGTGCGGATAATGACAGGCATTATCCTGGAGGCCGGCAGGGGAGAAATGGATATGAGCAGGGTAAAAAAAGCGCTTAAGACAGGCGGGAAAAATTTTTCTTCCAGCATGGCGCCTGCAAAGGGACTCACCCTGAACAAAGTGGAGTATTGATATTTAACGGAGGAACTAATGGTGACCTTGGGTACGAAGACATTTAATTTAAAAAAAGAAGAAATAGAACGGAAATGGTATGTAGTAGATGCTGCAGGCCAGGTCCTGGGGAGGTTTGCTGCTGAGATCGCAAAGAAACTCAGGGGCAAAGACAAACCAACCTTCAGCCCGCATCTGGACTGCGGTGATTTTATAATAGTCATAAATGCAGAGAAGATCCGGGTAAAGGGCGGCAATAAGCTGCAGGACAAGAAATATTACAGGCACTCAGGATATATTGGGAATATAAAGGAGACCAGCCTGGAAAAGATGATGGAAAAGGACCCTGAATTTGTGGTAAGGAATGCTGTAAGGGGCATGATACCCCACAATGTTCTCGGCAGGATGGTGCTCAGGAAATTAAAGGTATATAAAGGCGCGGAGCATCCGCATACAGCGCAAAAACCGGAAAAACTAGATCTGTAAAGGAGTTATAAGTGGCTGAAAAAGTTAGCTATTATGCTACAGGCAGGAGGAAAAATGCAGTGGCCAAGGTCAGGCTTATCCCCGGCGGGGGAAAGATAACTGTTAATGATAAAGACCATAAGGAATATTTCCACAGGGATGCCCTTGTCACCATGATCGCCGAACCCCTGAAACTGACCAATACCGATACTGCATATGATGTGGTAGCCCGTCTGAGCGGCGGGGGAATAACCGGACAGGCAGGAGCATTAAGGCATGGCATATCCCAGGCACTGCTTGAGATAAATGAGGAATACCGGGCTATACTCAAGCCTGAAGGGTTTCTTACCAGGGATTCCAGGGAAAAGGAAAGAAAGAAATTCGGTCTCAAGAAAGCAAGGAAGAGGCCTCAGTTCTCCAAGAGATAAAGATGTATCTCTTATGTATTTTCCCAGATTAAAAATCGATACCGGCAGGATATCGCATAATGCAAAGACTATTAACGACCGGTGTACCGGAAAAGGTATATCGGTCGTTGGCGTTACCAAGTGCATACTTGCCCATAGGCAGATCACCCCATTATTGGTCAGGTCAGGCATAAGGACTCTGGCCGACAGCAGGCTGTTAAACATAAGAAGGCTTTCAGAGTCACTGAAAGATGCTTCGGCAGTGATGATGCTCCGGACCCCCATGCCCGGCGAGGTGGAAGAACTGGTAAATATCTGCAGAACCAGCCTGAATACCCAGGCACAGACGGTCAGACAAATAGCAGAGCAGTGCAGCCGCTACCAGGTAACCCATGACATAATAATAATGGTAGAAACAGATGATGAAAGAGAGGGGCTCCTGCCGGAACAGGTCCCGGGATTCTGCCGGGACATAATGGGAAAAAACAAATACCTCCGCATAAGGGGGCTGGGTACAAATGCCCGCTGTATAACATCAAAAGGGCCCACCAGGGAGAGCATCGAAATACTGGTCAGCCTTAAAAAGGAGCTTGAGCGGACCCTGGGACTGAGGATGGATATATTATCCGGAGGCAATTCCAGCATCTGGGATATGATAGAGTCCGGTGGTCTTCCCGCCCAGGTGAACCAGGTAAGGATGGGAGAGGCTATTTTCCTGGGGCATGAGACGGCAGGCTGGCGGGATATAGAAGGCCTCTACCAGGATTGCTTTGTCCTGGAGGCATGCATAATCGAAGTAAAGAAAAAAGCCAATATCCCCTACAGGCTGATACTGGCCCTGGGTCTCCAGGATGCCAGGCTGGAGGACCTGGAAGTTTTAGACAAAAGACTCAAACCAGGAAGCCAGAGCAGCGATCATACCATGCTGGATATTCGTGAAGATGCCGGGGAAAAAGATTTTCCTAATTTCCGGGTTGGCGGTATAATCTCTTTTAATTTAAATTATTTTGGTTTACTGTCTAGTATGACATCGCCTTTTGTGCAGAAGGACTTTAACTGGGAGGCAGCAGCCAGGGATTGGAAAAGATGAAAGACTTGAGGACATTATTCGGGACAGACGGTATAAGGGGCATGGCAAACAGGGAGCTAACTGCTGAACTGGCGCTCAAGGTGGGAAGGGCCGGGGCCAAATTTTTGGCCAGCGGCAAAAAAAACCCCAGGATAATAATCGGAAGGGACCCCAGGCCGTCCGGTGATCTTTTAAAATGCGCGCTTTCTTCAGGCATACTTTCCACCGGCTGCAATGTCATAGACGCAGGGATCCTCACTACGCCTGCAGTAGCGCTGATGACAAAGATACTTGACCTGGAAGGCGGAGTGGTGATATCGGCATCACACAATCCCCTGGAGGATAACGGCATCAAGTTTTTTGCCCGTAAAGGCCAGAAACTTTCTGACCAGCAGGAAAAGAAGATAGAAGACTATATAACCGGGGAACATGAGCATGATGTGCTGCCTGTCGGCACGGGAGTGGGCAGGATAGAGGTACTGGAAGAGGCCAGCCGGATATACCTGGATCATGTCTGTAATAGTTTTAACATGGACCTTGGCGGCCTGAAGATCGTCCTGGACTGTGCCAATGGCGCCGCATCGCTTCTGGCAGGACAGGCTCTTAAAAGGAAGGGGGCAGATGTTATAGCCTATAACACCGATATATCCGGTAGTCTTATTAACAAGGACTGCGGCTCCACTCATCCTGAAGCCCTTTCGAAGATGGTTGTAAAGGAAAAAGCCAGCCTGGGTTTTGCCTATGACGGCGACGGGGACAGGGTCATAGCCTGTGACGGCAGGGGCAATATCCTTGACGGCGACAGCATCATCGCTTTCTGTGCCATAGATATGGCAGGCAGCGGCATGCTGAAGAACAAAACAGTAGTAACTACTGTGATGGCTAATATGGGTTTTGACAGGCTGCTTTCAAAATATGGTATAGAGGTACTCAAGACTCCGGTGGGGGATAGATATGTGCTTGAGGAGATGACACGCACCGGAAGCTCGCTGGGAGGAGAGCAGTCGGGGCATATAATCTTTTCTGAACTGAGCCCCACAGGGGACGGCATCATCAGCAGCCTGGAGTTTTTAAATGCCCTGGTACGCAGCAACTATGATATCGACAGTATATATGGCCTGGTATCGCGGTTTCCCCAGAAACTCAGGAATATAAGGGTGGCGGACAAGAAAAGTGTGATGGAATCAGAAGAGATCAGGGAGAAAGTCCTGGAGATGGAAGGATTCATGGGCGGAAATGGGCGCATCGTCCTCAGGCCTTCGGGAACGGAACCGCTTATAAGGGTCATGGTAGAAGCCGAAGATATGAAAATGGTAGACTATGTGATAGAAGAATTTACCCGTTTGATCGAAGACGGCCGGCAGTAAAGCTGGTGCCAGACAAAAGGAAAGGATAAAGCATGTGCGGAATAGTCGCTTATATCGGCAGAAGGGATTGCAAGGATATCCTTATAAACGGCCTCAAAAGGCTGGAATACAGGGGATATGACTCAGCAGGTCTTTCCATGCTGGAAAATGAAGCAAAGGGCAGCGGTCCCAGGATAAATACTGTCAGGGAAGCGGGGAAGATAAGGGAGATGGAAGCCCTGGCCAGGGAATCCGGGATAAGGGGAAAACTGGGGATCGCCCATACCAGGTGGGCCACACATGGGGAGCCCACAAAAGCAAATGCCCATCCCCACAGCGACTGCACAGGAAAGATATCTGTCATACATAACGGCATCATAGAAAATTTTGAAGAGCTCCGGGAAGAGCTTATAAGCAAGGGGCATAAGTTCACTTCCGATACCGATACTGAAGTACTGCCCCATCTTCTGGAGGAATATTGTAATGGCGACCTGCTGAAAGCGATGCAGAGACTCTTAAACAGGATAAAGGGTTCAGGCGCCATCGTGGCTATATCTGCAGACCATCCGAACGAGCTTATAGGAGCCAGGATAGCCAGCCCCCTTATAGCCGGAATATCAAGAGAGGGCAATTTCCTGGCCTCCGACATGCCGGCAGTACTGGAGTATACCAGGAATTTCCTGGTTATAAATGACTATGAGACAGTGAGGCTTACCAGGGAAAAGGTGGAGATATTCGATCAAAAGGGCAGGCTGGTGGACAGAAAGCCCTTCAGGGCAAACTGGAGCATAAGCAGCGCCGAAAAAAGCGGATATGAGGATTTTATGCTCAAAGAGATCTTTGAGCAGCCTTATGGCGTAAAGGAGACCATGAGAGGCAGGCTGTTAAACGGCGAGCTTGATTTTGACGAGCTCAACCTGACGGCTGGCGAGATAAGGGATCTTAAAAAAGTCCAGATAATAGCCTGCGGCACTTCATATCATGCTGCCCTTATAGGAAAGCAGGTAATAGAGAAATGGGCAAAAATACCTGTGGAAGTGGATTATTCCTCCGAATACAGGTACAGGGACCCCCTGGTGGAAGAAGGATGCCTTTTTGTTGCCATAACCCAGTCAGGTGAGACCATAGACACCCTGGCCGCCATAAGGGAAGCAAAATCCAAGGGGGCAAAGGTGATGGCCATAACCAATGTGGTGGGGAGCACCATCGCCCGTGAGTCTGACTCAGTCATATATACCCATGCCGGTCCGGAGATAGGGGTATGCGCTACCAAGACTTTTACCGCCCAGATAATGGTGATGTACCTTATGGGGCTTTATTTCGGCAAAGTCAAAGGACTGTTGAATAAAAGGCAGTACCAGAAGATAATCGAGGAACTCCACAAGATAACGGATAAGATACAGGATGTGCTGGACCGGGCGCCTGAGATAAAGAAAATAGCCGACCATGTATACAGGAAGACCTGTTTTTTATTCCTGGGAAGGATCTATGGATTCCCAGCGGCCCTGGAAGGAGCCCTCAAGCTTAAGGAGATATCCTATATACATGCGGAAGGGTATCCGGCAGGGGAGATGAAGCACGGGCCCATCGCCCTTACCGACAGGAACACGGCAGTAGTGGGGATAATGCCCCGGGACCCGGTCTACGACAAGATACTTTCCAATATACAGGAGGTAAAGGCAAGGAAAGCTTCCATAATCTCCATAGTTTCAAAGGGTGATAAGAACACAGCCAGATATGCCGACTATATATTCGAAGTCCCGGAGACACTGGATGAGCTTTACGGGATAATCACCATAGTTCCCATGCAGCTTTTGTCATATTATATAGCCAAGAACCTGGGAAGGGATGTGGACCAGCCCCGCAACCTGGCAAAAAGCGTTACCGTGGAGTGATATCTTGGAAGTCTATGGAATAGGTACGGATATCATAGAAGTGGCAAGGATCGCCGCCGCTATTGAGAAAAACGGCAGTTTCCTTAAGAAAGTCTATACCGATTCCGAGGTAAAATACTGCCAGGAGAAGGATAAAGGCAAATACCCCAGCTTTGCCGCCCGGTTTGCCGCCAAGGAAGCCG
>CAYZJW010000045.1:9635-10881 GCA_964478985.1 uncultured Actinomycetota bacterium | reverse complement strand
AATTCGTTTTTGGCTGATATATTTTGCCGGACAGTTTCCATAAGCACTACAGTCTTGAATACTGAGCCCGGCTGCCTGCGGCCCTGGGTGGCAATATTGAATTTGCTCTTTTCATAATCCTTACCGCCTATGAGGGCATAAATATATCCATTGTCAGGATCAGAGCATAAAAGCGAATAAGAGGGTTCGATGTCTTCGGGAAAGACGGTGCTGACAGACTGCTCAGCTTTTGACTGTAGGTCCATATCCAGGGTAGTATATATGCGCAATCCGCCCTTAAACACATCATAATCACTGAACATCTGGTCATAAAGCTGTGTCTTCACATAATCTATAAAATAGGGGGCCATGCGTCCAGTTGTCCCGGTATCACCGGCAGCCGTCCTGCCCTCATTTATTCTTACAGGTTCTGCAAGGGCTTCCATATAATCACCCGGGCTTATCATCTCCTGCTCATACATCATCTTCAACACATGATCCCGCCTGTATTTGGAGCTCTCTATATCATTGAATGGAGAATATATCTCAGGTGCCTGTATCATACCTGCCAGCAGCGCAGCTTCTGGTATGCTGAGGCTGGAAGCATCTTTTCCCAGGTAGACCTCGGAAGCCTTTTCTATGCCATAGGTTCCGGCGCCGAAATATATGGTATTAAGATATATCTCAAGTATCCTGTCCTTGGTAAAGTTCCTTTCCAGCTGTATGGCTACCAGGGCTTCATTTATTTTTCTTCTCCAGGTCTTTTCCGGGGAGAAATAGATATTCTTGACTACCTGCTGGGTTATGGTGCTGGCGCCCTGGGCCAGGTCCCTGGCCCTGATATCTGCTATGGCGGCGCCTATTATCCTTATATAATCAACACCCTGGTGTTCATAGAACCGCTTATCCTCAATAGCTACTACAGCATCTCTTATATTCTGGGACATCTGGCTGAAATCAATTATTTCCCGGTTTTCCTCAGCATGGAATTCTGTTATCAGGTTCCCATCAATGTCATAGACCTTTGATGTCTGGGCAATAGGGGAGGGGGTAAGCTCCTCCAGCGTAGGAAGTGAATTTATATATATAAAGCCGGTGACAGCGGCCAGGCCGGCTATCAAGGCAATAGTTATGCCGGCAAATAGCAGAAGACCCCTGAGACATCCACCGGCAGTTCTTTTTTTACCCATCATAAAGACCTTGTTTTTTAAATAACAGACTTATGGAATATTATATAAAATTCAGGCAAATAGCAATAATGGCCAAA
>CAYZJW010000045.1:5510-9535 GCA_964478985.1 uncultured Actinomycetota bacterium | reverse complement strand
GAAGCGGGCCTGTGTTAATATTTACATTATTTTGTTTTACCGGACTTAAAAGGAAATCAGGATGGAAAAAGATATAAAGAAACAGCTTGAAATGATAAATATGGGCACCGAGGATATCCTGGTAAGGGATGAGCTTGAAGATATTATAGAAGGATCTATAAAGGATGAGGATCCATTAAAGGTCAAACTGGGGCTGGACCCCACTGCCCCTGATATCCACCTGGGGCACACAGTTGTGCTTAACAAGCTGAGGACTTTCCAGGACCTGGGGCATAAGGCAATTCTTATAATCGGTGATTACACAGCCAGGATCGGGGATCCTTCCGGACGTTCAGCCCTGAGGCCAAAACTTTCTCCTGATACAATAGACAGGAATGCGGAGACTTATATGAAACAGGCATTCAAGATACTGGATCCTGACAGGACAGAGCTTGTAAGGAATTCCCGCTGGCTGCAGCCGCTTAATTTTGAAGATATATTGGGCCTGACCTCCAGGTTTACTGTGGCCCGCATGCTGGAAAGGGATGATTTCAAGAAAAGATTTAAAGGCAATGTACCCATTGCCATAATGGAATTCCTTTATCCCATAATGCAGGCTTATGATTCTGTGGCCATAGAGGCTGATATAGAGCTTGGAGGCACGGACCAGAGGTTTAACCTTCTTATGGGAAGAGAGCTCCAGAAGGACATGGGGCAGAGACCGCAGATAGCCATCACCATGCCAATCCTGGTAGGCACCGACGGCAGGGAAAAGATGAGTAAAAGCCTTGGCAATTATATAGGCGTTGATGAAAGCCCTTCTGAGACATTCGGCAAGATAATGTCTATCCCTGACCAAGCCATGCTGGATTATTTCAGGCTGCTTACCAGGCTGGATTCCGTCGAGATAGAAAACATTGGAAGTGATATGGAAAGAGGCAGCCTCAATCCTTCCCTGGCTAAAAGGCGGCTGGCCGGCATAATAATCGGATATCTCCATAGTGCCGGCGAAGCAGAAGAAGCAGAGAAGGAATTTGACCGGGTCTTCAAGGCCGGGGAAGCCCCTGACGATATAGAGGAGTCTGTCATAGATAGCAGCAAGTATAAGGATGGCAGGATATGGGCAGCAAGGATACTTACGGATTCGGGCCTGGCCGCTTCCAATGGCGAAGCCAGGAGGCTCATAAAGCAGGGCGCGGTAAGGATAGACAGCAGGAAAATAGATGATGACAGCCTCGAGCTGGAAATAAAAGACCTTCACGGCAAGATAATCCAGAAGGGGAAAAGACACTTCAGGAGAATAATAGTAGAATAAAGGACTGCCTGCCGGACAGTTATCTGCCGGCATGATATAATATTTTTATGGTCAAACCAAGAAAAAAAAGGAATGTGCTATACCCGCCCTGGATGCATGTTTTCGGCCCTCATGGGTATAATGTTCGCCAGGGCATCCAGGATGTCATCCTTACCATAGACGAGTATGAGTCTATAAGGCTGGCTGACCACGAGAACCTTAAACAGGAAGAAGCAGCTGCCAGGATGAATATCTCCAGGCCTACTTTTACCAGGCTGGTCGACAGCGCCAGGAAAAAAATAGCAGATGCCATGGTAAACGGAAAGATCATAAGGATAGAAGGCGGCAGTTATATATTCCTAAAAAACCGGATGCGCTGTACATCATGCGGCAATATATGGGATGTGGACAGGGACAGCAGGGGTACTGAAGACTGTCCCGTATGCGGCGGCGACCAGGTAGAGAATACAGGCAGGAGATTTGGAATGGGAAGAGGTTTCGGCGGAGGCCGGGGCAGGAGACAGGGAAGACCCCAGAGGTAAGTCATTTAATCGTGACTATGTGCTTGACATAGCTGTTTTATTCAATATAATAATATTAGAATATTATTATATTTTGGAAAGGAACAGGAAGATGCCCATATATAACTATAATTGCAGCGAATGCAGCAGGAATTTTGAAATACTGGTAAGAAATAAAGACGACAAGGTAGAATGTACAAAATGCGGAAGCAGTAATATAAAAAGAGTATATTCATCATTTGATTTCAGTTTCAAGAAAAGTCCTGCAGCGTCATGCCAGTCCGGCACCTGCAGCGGCGGCACATGCGGTCTCTGAAAAGGCCCCAATAAAAAGGGCTGTATAAAAGACAGCCTTTTTTATAAATTTTTTATGGGCATATACTCATAATATGTTATAATACATTATTATGCCTGTAATAAAAAACAAGATTAAACTCACGATAATAATGGACAATTATGTCCAGTCTGCCGGCCTGACAGCCGAGCATGGCTGGTCGGTCCTTATAGAGTCCGGGGAGGACAGGATACTTTTTGATGCCGGCGCCGGTAAAAGCATAATAAATAATCTTAAACAGCTTGGATACACTGCCAGTACCATAAACAAGGTATTTATTAGCCACGGTCATTATGACCACACGGGCGGCCTGTACCATATCCTGAGATATTCAGGCAGGCAGATAGAATTGTTTTCCCATCCTGGTATTTTCCACAAGAAGTACAAATGGACCCGGAGGATGAAGATGATCCATGTGGGAATGCCTTTTGGTATGGATGACTATTCCGGGCAGGGAGCTGTATTCAGGACAGCCAAAACCCCCTTGAAAATATCCCCCGGGGTCTATTCTACGGGAGAGATACCGATGGCATCACCTTTTGAGAGCCCTGACAAAAGTTTTGTCAAAAAGAGTGGCGGTTTCTACAGGTTTGATGACCTGAGGGATGATACAGGGGTGATAATAGAGACACAGAAAGGGCTGATACTCATAACCGGATGTGCCCACAGGGGCCTTATAAATACCATAAAACAGGCGCAGAAAGTCTCCGGGAAAAAGCATTTCCTGGCAGTAATAGGCGGATTCCATCTGGCAAATAAAAATAAAGCATATATTGACAAAACTATAAAAGAATTAAAAAATACAAGCCTGGACATGATCATACCGGCACACTGCACCGGTGCAGAAGGTTTCTGCTCCCTGAAACAGGAATTTGGCGGCAGCTGTGGATCTGGTTATGCAGGCAGGCAGATTATATTTGATGATCGTTAATAAAAGAAAGGAATGAAATGAAGGCAGCCATACCGACAGAGAATAATTCAATAGCCTCCCATTTTGGCAGGTGTCCCAGATTTACTGTAGTGGAGATAGAGGATGGGAAAGTAATAGACAGAAAAGAAATTGAAAGTCCCGGCCACAGTCCCGGTCTTCTGCCTGATCATTTCAACAGCCTGGGGATAGACACGGTGCTGGCTGGAGGAATGGGAATGAGGGCGCAGGAACTTTTTGCCCAGAAGGATATAAAGGTAATACTGGGAATAAGCGGGACTATTGATGATATAATTGATGATATGATAAATAACCGGTTAGTAGAAGGCGACAGCACCTGCAGTCCAGGATCAGGCAAGGGCTATGGACTGGAAAAACCTGAATGCGACCATATTTCCTGACCGGAGAAAGGATATTTATGAGTGCCAGACCAGTAATAGACAAGATAATAAATACAATCCCTCTATATGTGTATTACAAGCCGCATGGCATTCCCCTGGATAAACTTGAGGAGGAGACACTTAACCTTGAAGAGATAGAGGCACTCAACCTTAAGGACAGCCAGGACCTTGACCAGAAGACAGCTGCTGAAAAAATGGGGATCTCGAGATCTACCTTCCAGCGTCTGTTGAAATCTGCCAGGAAAAAAGTAATAAATTCCCTGATAGAGGGAAAAGCAATAAGGTTTGAAGGCGGAAACTATATACAGGACCAGGAGATAAAAAAGACCAGGTGCCTTAAGGGTATATATCATTTCCGGATAAAGAAAAATGATGTAAAGGGTTCAGAACAGGAATACAGGATAAGCAAGATAAGTTGTCCGGAATGCGGAAAAAGGCTTATAGATTTTGATCAATAACAGATAAGAAAGGATAATGAGATGAAACTGGTAATATCTTCAACCGGAAAGGATATGGATGATTCCATCGATCCAAGATTTGGAAGGTGTTCATATTATATCGCTTATGA
>CAYZJW010000045.1:0-5410 GCA_964478985.1 uncultured Actinomycetota bacterium | reverse complement strand
GAAAAATTCGGGATGGGTGGATCAAATTGATAATATCTGTAGCCAGCGGGAAAGGCGGCACCGGCAAGACTTCAGTGGCTGTGGGGCTGGCAAGGTCATTGGGATTCTGCCAGTTTCTGGATTTCGACGTTGAAGCGCCCAATGCCAGTTTTTTTCTCAAACCCGATATAAAGAATGAGGAAAAAGTATCAATAAAACAGCCTTACTTCCTCAAGGATACAGGAGCTGATTTCAGCCGATGCGCTGAGTTCTGCCATTATAATGCAGTTGCATATGTAAAAGGTGAAGTAGTGTTTTTCCCTGAATTATGCCATGGATGCGGCGGCTGTATCCTGGTAGGGCCCCCGGGAGCTGTAAGGGAAAAAGATGTCCTGGTGGGAAAGGTGCTTAAGGGAAAAGCAGAACCAGGGATAGACTTCCTGGTGGGAGATCTCATACCGGGAAGCCTGAGGACCATATCCGTTCAGGCAAGACTTGAATCTTATATAAACCGGTCTGAAAAAGTCATACTTGATTGCCCTCCGGGTACTTCATGTTCCATGGTAACAGCTGTAAAAAACAGTGATTTCTGCATACTTGTCACTGAACCGACGCCGTTCGGCCTCAATGACCTTGAGATATCAGTGGAAGTGCTGAAGGATCTGGACATACCACATGCAGTAATAATAAACAGGGATGGCATCGGGGACTCTGCAGTGCAGGAATTCTGTAATTCCAATAATATAAAGATACTGGAGCGGATCCCTAATGATATCAAGATTGCCAGAGCCTACTCCAGCGGTTTCAGCATACCCGAAGTCTACCCGGAGTGGAAAGAAAGATTCCTGGCAATAATAGATAATATAGAAAAGGATGTTATTTAGATGAAGCAGATCACTATAATCAGCGGAAAAGGAGGCACGGGAAAGACTACCCTGGCATCCAGCTTTATCAAACTGGCCGGTGACCAGGTAGCCGTAGACTGCGATGTCGATGCTGCCAATCTTCATATAATGCTTGCTCCCAGCATAAGACAGACAAGTGATTTTATCGGAGGAGAAATAGCGGTTGTCAGCCAGGACTGCATAGCCTGCGGAAGATGCGAAGAACTATGCAGGTTTGATGCCATAAAGGACTCTACCGGGGATATAATTATAGACCCGCTCAAGTGCGAGGGATGCGGTGTATGCCTGGAAGCCTGTCCGGCTGATGCCATCGAGCTTAAGTCCAGCAGGCAGGGGCAGTATTTTGTATCCGATACTGATTTTTGCCCCATGGTGCATGCCAGGCTGGATCCGGGTGCAGAGAACTCGGGACTTCTTGTAGCCAGGATAAGGAATATAGCCGAGGACATTGCAGTAAATGAAAACAAAAAGGCAATAATCATAGACGGGGCTCCCGGGATAGGCTGTCCCGTTATAGCCTCCCTGAATGGAGTAGATTATGCCCTTATTGTCACCGAACCTACTCTTTCCGGCATCAGTGATTTCAAGAAAGCCCATGAGGTGACCAGGTTTTTCAATATCGAGGCATTGGCCTGCATAAACAAAGCTGATATAAACCGGGAAAACTGCAGTATAATATCTGATTACTGCAAGACAAACGGTATCACAATGCTGGGGGAGATACCTTATGATGATATGGTTCCCCGGGCCCTTTCTTCAAAAAAATTCATAGTCGATATAAAGGACAGTCCTGCAGGCAAAAAAATAACCGGATTTTGGAAGGTAATAGAAGAAAGATTATATTCCTGACAGATGCATGAATATTCTATAACAGGCTCAATTATTGAGATCCTTGAAGACATTGCCAGAAAAAACAAGCTGGACAGGATCAAAAAAGTAAATTTCCTGCTCAGCCCGGCGGGAAGCATAGAACCAGAGTCAGTAAGATTCTACTACCGCTTCCTTGCAGGAGACAGCATGCTTCTCAAGGGGGCGGAACTGGTATTTGAGAAGTCTATTATCAGGATGCAGTGTAATTGTTGCGGCAAAGAATCCGGGATCAAAGAATTCAAACCGCTGTGTCCCTGCTGCGGAAGCAGTGATGTAGTCATGGATAACCCTGAAGAGATAAAGATAATCTCAGTTGAGACATGATCTTTTTGTATGCATGGTTTCTTATTGACTTAAATGGAAAAAATAATATAAAATAAACTCATGATTTTTATTTAAATGGATTACTTGATTATAATTATTTACACAATTTTTAAGTGATTTCTGACAATGGATTTAATTACAGAAAATGGTAAAGGATTTATTCTTATTGTTTATAAAGATATAGCCAATAAAGAGTTTAACAGCGGCATGAAAGGAGTGGCAGTCAATACAGGCTTTTATTTAATATCTTGATTTTACTGTAATAACTGAAGCATCCTAAATACCTAAAAATTGTGTAATAGATTATAAGTCGGGTTTTCTCGACTTTTTTATTTATCGGGAGGATGTAAAAAATGGAATTGTGGTTGATAGTAATATTGATAGTCGCCGCCATCATGGCCGGTTTTTTTATTGGTTTTTTCTACAGGAAATATATTATAGACACGCGTGCGGGCTCGGCTGCGGAACAGGCATCGACACTTATTGAAAATGCCAAAAAAGAAGCCGGCACCATAAAGAAAGAAGCCGTACTTGAGGGCAGGGAAGAGATACAGCAGCTCAAGGCATCTACAGAAGAAGATGTTAAAAAACAAAAATTGGAACTGAAAAAGCTGGAAGACAGGCTTTTAAACAGGGAAGACCTGCTTGAAAAAAAGACCGGCAACCTGGAAAAAAAGGAAAATTCTATAAACAGCAGGATCAATGAGATAGAATCCCAGAAGAAAAAACTGGATGATGCGCTGAAAAAGGAGATACTGAAGCTGGAAGCAATAGCAGAGCTTACCAGGGATGAAGCCAGGGCTATATTATCCAGGAAGATGGAAGAAGAAGCAAAATTTGAGTCAGCCAAGCGGATAAGGGATATTGAGACAAAACTCAAGGAAGAAGCAGACGACCTGGCGAAAAAAATAATATCACAGGCTATCCAGCGCTGTGCCATGGATCATGTCAGCGAGACAACGGTATCCGTGGTAAACCTTCCTAATGATGACATGAAGGGAAGGATAATAGGCCGGGAAGGAAGAAATATAAGGGTATTTGAAAACCTGACCGGTATAAATATAATCGTGGATGATACTCCTGAAGCAGTAATATTATCATCGTTTGATCCTGTTAGGCGCGAGATCGCCAGGGTTGCCCTGGAAAACCTCATAATGGATGGAAGGATCCATCCGGCCAGGATAGAAGAGATGTATGAAAAGGCGAGCAAGATCATCAATAATGAGATAAAGCTCGAAGGTGAGCAGGCAATGTTTGATACAGGGATATCAGGTCTCAACCAGGGTATAATAAAAGTCCTGGGGCGGCTGAAATACAGGACCAGTTATGGACAGAATGTGCTTCTGCACTCCAAGGAAGTATCGCATATCGCAGGCATAATAGCGGCTGAACTGGGGCTTAATATAAAACAGGCCAAGAGGGCGGGACTGCTTCACGATATAGGCAAGGCCCTTACCCATGATATTGACGGTTCGCATGCCGTAATTGGCGCTGAACTTGCCAGGAGGCTGCATGAAGATGAAGAAATATGCCATGCCATAGAGTCGCATCATAATGAGGTAAGTGTCAGATCAATACTGGACGTCATAATACAGGCGGCAGACCAGATATCCGGGGGCAGGCCGGGAGCAAGAAGAGAGACCCTGGAAAACTATGTCAAACGCCTGGAGACCCTGGAAAAGATCGCCACCGAGTTTAACGGTATAGAAAAGGCATACGCAATACAGGCCGGCAGGGAGATCAGGGTAATGGTCAGGCCGGAAGATGTGGATGAGAATATGGCAATGGTCCTTGCCCGGGACATAGCAAACAAGATCGAGGAAGAGATGGAATATCCAGGGCAGATAAGGGTGACTGTCATCAGGGAGAGCCGGGCAGTGGAGTATGCAAAATAATACTGATCTAAATAAATTTTTAGAGCAGCTGAATATAAATGATGTGCTCAGTGTCGAGGAGGACCTGGGAAATGGTTTTGTAAGGCTGAAGATCTCGGAAGCTGAGCGCAGGCAGGCCCTCCAGGACATAAACTGTGTAGAAGATATCATAGTGGAGCTCCTGAGAAACAGCAGGGATTCCGGCAGCAGCAATATTTTTATCGGCACCAAAAAAGTCGAGGATAAGACCAGGGTAATCCATTTTATAGATGACGGGCAGGGCATCCCTGAAAAATTGAAAGACCTCATATTCGAGGCCAGGGTGACCTCCAAACTTGACAACGGCAAAAAAGACACTTATGGTTTTCATGGAAGGGGAATGGCCCTTTTTTCCATAAAGTTAAATGTCAGGGAAATAACCGTTGCTTTTTCCGGAGAATCAAGGGGAGCCTGTTTTTACCTGGATATAGACCTGGATAAGGTACCGGAAAAAAAAGACCAGTCCATAATGCCACAGGTCATAAAGACGGAATCAGATATCAATATAATCGGCGGCGTAAACAATATCATAAAGACATTGATAGAGTTCCAGATACAGAACCGGGATATGAATTTTTATTACGGTACCCCCACCCAGGTCTTAGCCACCATGAGGAGCAAACTGCTGGAAAAAAGATCCCGGGGATATTACCCTGCTTTTACGGACTGGGACAGATTGAATGATTTCATTATGGAAAATGACATCAGGCTTACAGAGATCCCGGTACTTACTGATAAATATGACCTTATGGAAAAGATAGCCCAGAGATTCTTCAATATGGACATCTCCAAAAGGGGAATACAGCGAATAGTATATGACGAGGTAAACCCATTAAGCCCTCTAAAGCTTGACCTTTTAAACCATACCATAACCGACAGCCTCAGCCCCCGGAAGGAAGATAAAGAAATAGGGGAAAACAGGGGGATAAACAGTCCGGGCCTTAAACTTTTTGAAGAAGAAAAGCTTGCCAGCAGGTTTAAAGATGAGGAAATAAAAGGTATAATTGAACCACTTAAAAAAAGTATTATGCAATTAGGGGAAAAGTATTTTCTTACCATAAAGGATGATATAGTTTTTAAACGCACAAATAATATTTTAAAAGTAATAATAGAGCTGACCGAAAAAGAACAATAACAATATAGTAGTAATATCATGGAAAATGAAGTAAAACTGTTAAAAGTCTCTTCCAACTCAAAACCAAATTCTGTAGCAGGCGCAATTGCCGGGATGATAAGGACCGAAAAAAAGGTACAGGTGCAGACCATCGGCGCCGGAGCCCTGAACCAGGCAGTAAAGGGTATTGCTATTGCCAGGGGTTTTATAGCCCCAACCGGACAGGAACTGGTATGCATACCGTTTTTTAAGGACATAGAGGTAAACGGCGAGGTAAAAACTGCCCTGGTGCTTACCATCGAATC
>CAYZJW010000044.1:0-11053 GCA_964478985.1 uncultured Actinomycetota bacterium | reverse complement strand
AAGCGGGTGATAGCCTGTGCCGGCTCCGGAAAGACATGGGTCCTTACCAGGAGCATCATCCGTGCCCTGGAAAGCGGGTGGTGCCGTCCGGAAGAGATCCTGGCTCTTACATTTACCATAAATGCGGCTGAGAATATGCGCCAGAGAGTCAGGAGGCTTACAGGGAAAAAAGACCTTGATCTTGATATGTATACTTTTAATTCATTCGGTAATGAGATCATATACCAGAACAGTTTTGAACTGGGACTGGGAAAAGACTTCAGGCTCATAACCGGCAGACAGTCCTGGCAGGTATTATACCAGGTATTCGGCGAACTGGACCTTTCGGGAATAAAGATAGGAAGAGATACAGGGAAGTTCCTGCAGGACCTTCTTTCCTTTATAGAGGATATGAAGAACAATCTCATATCAGTCAAAGAGCTGGAAAAATACCTTGATAGCAGGCGCATGATACTGGACAGCTACAGAAGCAAAGCCCTGAGAAGAGAGGAGGAGGAAACAGCCCTTGCGGCAGAAAAGCTGCTCGAGGTCTACAGGCGATATGAAGCAGTAAAAAGACAAAACAATATGATAGATTATCCTGACCAGGTATTCCTGCCCTATATGCTGTTCGGGCAGAGGAAGGCCATAAGGGAGAAATACAGCCAGAA
Organism: uncultured Actinomycetota bacterium; assembly: GCA_964478985.1. Classification (GTDB taxonomy): domain Bacteria; phylum Actinomycetota; class Humimicrobiia; order Humimicrobiales; family Humimicrobiaceae; genus M55B120. The sequence goes on along the minus strand of CAYZJW010000044.1, from coordinate 10,403 downwards.
GTACCGGTATATACTTATTGACGAGTTCCAGGATACCAATGTAGCCCAGGCAAGGTTCCTTACCCGGCTTTATAAAAAAGGCTATAACAGGATGATGATAGTAGGGGATGATGACCAGGGCATATATTCATTCAGGGGTGCCTGTGTGAATAATATACTTGACTTCGGACAGTGGGAATGTTTTGGCGGCCAGAAGGTAAGCGACCATTTTCTTTCGGTAAACTTCAGGTCGGGGGCCGGCATTATCGAGTCCACACACAGCGTGATAAGGCAAAACCGCAATCGCTTTGACAAAAAGGTCACCGCCGGGGATAAGAGCAAGGAATCCAGGATATTCTTTAACCTGGACCGGACCCTGGAAGAGGAAGCAGGATCAATAGCCGGCTATATCGAAGACCTTATATATAATAAGGGGCTGAAGCCCGGAGACATTGCAGTGCTGTCCCGGGTAAAAAGGTTCCAGGAGATAGCGGAGTCGCTAAAAGCCCGCGGCATCAGGTATGAACTGGTAGGAAACAGGAATTTTTATTATGAGCCGGAAATACTGTTTATGATCTCCTGGCTCAGGATAATAGACGATATAACCGATGAGATATCCATGGCCTATATCTTAAAGTCAGGCAGGTACAAAATAGGGGACAGGGATATGTTCTTCCTTAAGAAAAGCCGCGGAGACGGAAGCAGGACAGGTCTGGTTGACGGCATAAGTGACTTCCGCAGGAACCGTTATCTCAGCCGGGAAGCAAAAGAAAGACTTGCATCATTTTTGGCCAGCCTTCTTCTTTATATAAAAAGATCAGGCATGCTGGACCTTAAGGAGCTTATAAGCCTGATATTTGAGGACTCAGGTCTTTTACGGGAACTCAGGTCCGGCCTGGGGCCGGCATACCGGTCCAGGATGAGAAATGTGGAAAACCTAATCAGGATAGCGGCAGATTTTAAAAACAGCTCCGGCGACGATATCATTGACAGCTTCATTACCTATATAAGGGATGTGGCTGTAACAGGAGACGACCCTGATAAGCTGGAGATAACTGGCGACAATGCCGTAAAACTCATGAGTATCCATGCCGCCAAGGGCCTGGAATTCAAGGCGGTCATACTGCCCATGCTGTGGAAAGACCATTATCTGGGAAGGTCCGGGCCCGGGCGGCGTTTTGTCATCCCTTCGGAATTAAGGAAAGACAGCCCCCTGTGGCAGGAGAAAAAAGATTTTTCCAGTGCGGGGAAATTCGCCGCTGCCTTAAGGCAGGAAAGACAGGAGGAGGAAAGAAGGATATTCTATGTAGCCTGCAGCCGGGCCAAAAGCATACTGCTTTTTTCCCACAGCCGGTACGGAAGCAAGGAAGACCTGGAGGATGAGGGGAAAAAGCCCCGGGAAATAGTCCCCTTTTTCCCTGAACTGGCAGGGGGGAGCTCCTGCATAATACCCCTGGGAGAAGAAGCGGCAGCCTTCCTCGGAGGGATTGGCGCCGGATGCCTGGAGCATAATGATAAAGGGAAAGAAAAATATTTTGGCAGCAAAGGAAAGAAGACAGTCCGCAAGGCAGAAAGGGCAGCCTATGACTGGGAAAAGACAGAGTACATGCTGGCAAAAGAAGTGAGGAAGTTTTCCGGCAGTAACAGCGGCATGCCCCGGGACCCAAAGAGGTCTCCGGTGGAAGATACTGGCAGGAAAGAATTGGGGCCAATGCCGGAGCTTCCGGAAGAATCTCCCCCGGCAGGCAGGGCAGGGACCGGCAGCCGGAAGCAAGGATCCATATACCCGCTTACGCCCCTTCTTGACTATTTGGAATGCCCTGCCATGTACAAGTGGAGGCATATCCATTCCATACCGGGAAAATATGATGAAGCCATGGAGACCGGGGAAAAGGTCCATAAATATATAGAAGATATAAGCAGGCTGCGTTACCGTAAGTTCCCTGCGGAAGACAACAGTATCCTGGCCGGAGCAGATAAAGGGATAAGGCCATTTATTGAAGCTTTCCTGGACAGCAGGCTGGCCGGGATAAGTCCCGGCAGGCCCCGGGAGCTTTTCCTGGAGAGGCTGTTTTATTACAGGACCAAAGACAGCTTTATAACCGGCAAGCTGGACCGCCTGGACCTTAATGGCGAAAAAGCGGAGATAATTGATTATAAGACGGGGAAATACAGGGGCAATAGCCTTTCCCGGAGATACCGTCTGCAGCTCTCTGTATATATGGCTGCCGTATGCGATATATTGAAGATTGCCCCTGGCCATACCACGGGAAGCATATTATTCCTTGGTGACGGAAAGATAATAACCGTACAGGGGAAAAGCAGGGATATAAAGGATGATATGGGGATATTGACAGATGCCATAGACAATATCAACAGGCACCAGTTTGAACCTGTGGCGGGCAGGGGCTGCAGAAGCTGCTCCTACAGGCATCTGTGCAAAGACAGCCTATGACAGTCTACCTGACCCTGGTGCACCAGTGAGCGAACTCATCCACTCTGTTTTTTACCACATCGAAATAATGCTTCTGCAGTTTTTTAGTCACCGGACCCATATCGCCGTTTCCGATCTTTCTTTTGTCAACAGAACCGATAGGGGATATCTGGGCGCCGGTTCCGCAGAAGAAAAGTTCGTCTGCGATATAAAGCTCAGTACGGTCTATAAGCCTTTCCAGGGTCTCTATCCCTTCCATTTTACGGGCCAGCTCCATGACCGTATTCCTGGTTATGCCCTCAAGGATGTCATTAGTCTGGGGAGGGGTTATAAGCCTGCCGTTTCTTACCATAAAAAGGTTCATGGCGCTGCCCTCGCTTACATGCCTGCCGTCCATGGAAAGCACCAGGGCTTCATCATAGCCGTTAAGTATGGCTTCCGTCTTCTGGAGGGCGGCATTTACATAAGACCCCGATATCTTGGCCCTGGGGGGTATTGCATTGTCGGGTACCCTGTCCCAGGAGGATATGCACACATCTATGGGTTTGTCTGTATCCAGGTACATGCCCATGGGGATGGAATATATAAAAAGGTCCTGCTCATTTCCTAACAGCTTGGGACCTATATTGAGGCCGCTGTTATAGGTAAAGGGCCTGACATATGCATCTTCGGCATAGTCTTCTTTCCTTAAAAGCTCCAGGGTTATATCACAGAGTTCATCTACCGTGTATTTTACTTCTATCATCAGTATTTTCGAATTGGAGATAAGTCTTTCATAATGCTCCCGCATCCTGAAAACAAAACTGGTCCCCATATCCTGGTCCCAGTAGCTCCTTATTCCTTCAAAAATACCGGTACCGTACTGGAGAGTATTGGTCCTTATATCTATCTTTGCTTCATCTATGGGTACTATCCTGCCCTGGAAAAATGCAAAACCGGGATGAGCCATATCGTCCTTCCTAAGTGATCATAAAATAATATTTTTATGATTTTAAAATTTTTTCGGCAAAAAGAAAACCCCGGGTTATCTTTTGCCTTAGCTCACGCCTTAGGCTAGTCAACATCCTGGGGTCTCTTCCTTAAGACTTTTCTAAGGTCTTTTTAAATACTGCCATACTGTTTACCTGCTTTCACAGGTCCTCTTCTGGCTCTTTCTAAAAAATTACCTCCTGTCTTAAGGTAAGATAAACTATATCAAAAAACGGCGGGACTGTCAAATTTATCATTTTTGGGATAAACGAGACCATATTGTGATAGAATGATAAAATACAGCAATTCCCATCTGGCGCAGGCTGGTACGGACGCAGGAAAAAAAGCGAAAGACAGGAGAGGACCTTGACTCCAATAAAAGCCGCAAAAGTTGCGGTAGTGACTGATTCGGTGGCAAATATACCGCCGGAACTGGTTGAGAAATATGACATCAGGGTCATACCGCTGTATTTAAGCGTAGACGGCATACTGTATAAGGAAGGTATTGAGATAGGCCCGGAAAAGGTCTATGACCTGCTTCTTTCAGGAAGCAGGATAAAGTCCTCCACGCCATCAGTCATGGATTTTATGGAAGTCTACCGGGACATACAGGAGAAGTCCTGTCCTGATGTCATTTATTCTATCCACATAAGTTCTGCCCTTTCAGGGACTGTAAATTCTGCCGGTGCGGCAGCAGGTTCCCTTAAGGGGATCAATGTAAAAATTATAGACAGCAGGATGGCCGCCGTCGGGGAAGGTTTCATGGCCCTGGCAGCGGCGGCAGCGGCAAAAAGGAAAGATTCTCCGGAAACCATAGAAAGCATGCTGGATGATATAAGGAGGCAAAGCTATTTCTATGCTACTTTTGATAATTTTGAATATGTGGTAAGAGGCGGCAGGGCGCCATTTTTGGCTGGATTTGCCAGGAGGATGATGCCGCTTAAAGCGGTCATAGGTTTCAATGAAGGCGGAGGCCTGGGCCTGAAAAGGTTCTGCCTGGACAGGAACAGCTCCATAAAAGCCCTGTTTGCCCTGATAAAGAAAGATATGGCTGCCTCGGGAATGAAAAGCTGTCTAATCGGCATATGTTACGGCAATAATGCGGGACCGGCTGAAATGCTAAAAGATATGGTGGAAGATGACCGGGATATAAAAGCCAGGGATGTGATCATGACCAGGATGACATCGGTGATGGCAGCTCATACCGGTCCCGGTATCTGGGGTATTTCAGCCTGCCCTGCCTTTGTCAGGAGTCTATGATGCCCCCTCCCAGCAGTATGTCTCCATCATAAAAGACTGCAGATTGTCCAGGCGTCACGGAGCTCACCTTTTTTTTGAAAAAGACTTTTGCCGTATTTTGTGGACCCGGTCTTATGACGGCCTCTTCTTCAGGCGAGTTATACCGTATCTTTACCAGGGCGCTGAATTCATCTGCCGGGGGTGACCCGGCTATGAAATTTAATTCCGTAAGTTGTGCCCGGTCCCGGAAAAGTTCTTCTTTTTCCCCGGCTGCTATAATATTTTCTTCCGGTATGATCTTTATTACATAAAGCGGCCTGGGATGGCTTATGCCCAGTCCTTTCCTCTGTCCTATGGTATAATAAGGAAATCCCCTGTGCTCCCCTATTTCCCTGCCACGGGTGTCAAGTATCCTGCCTCTTCCGGTCTCCCCGGTCCTTTTCTGCAGGAAGTCATGGTAGCGGTCTCCGGCTATGAAGCATATATCCTGGCTTTCATCCCTGTTTTCCAGGAAGGGAAGAAGTTCCGATGACATATTTCTGACTTCTTTCTTGGTAAGCTCCCCCAGGGGAGTTATTATGCGGGACAGCTGGGACTGGGAAAGCCGCCAGAAGACATAGCTTTGCTCCTTGGACCTGTCCCTGCCTTTGCGGACTACAAAGCTGCCGCTCTCACACGGTTTTTCCACCCTGCAGTAATGTCCGGTAGCCATGGTCCCTGCCCCCAGCTTTCTGCAGGTATCCAGCAGGGTGCCGAATTTTATCGATCTATTGCATTCAACGCAGGGATTAGGCGTTCTCCCCTTGAGGTATTCAGCGCAAAAAGGCTCTATTATCTTCCTTTCAAATTCCCGGGAAAGGTCTACCGTAAAGTGCGGTATTCCCAGGAGGCTGCACACCCTGCGGGCAGAATAAATGTCTCTGGACATCCACGAAGTGATCCTTTTTTCTAAGACAAGTTCATCATCGGGCAGGACCTTCATGGTTATCCCTGTGACCGGCAGGCCTTTGCGGACAAGCAGCGAGGCAGCCATGGAGCTGTCCAGCCCCCCGCTCATAGCTGCTGCCGTACTGCCGCCGGGCAAGATAGCATCGTCTGAAATATTATCAATATATGAGGAAAGCATGGCATGGAATGCCCCCAGGGCCACATTAAGCGAATTTTTCCTGTTTTCTGGAAAGATTCCCAGTTCCCCTTCTATATCTTCTTCCCATATGCGGGAAGCATCAGCAATACTCTTTCCCTTTGCCAGGTCAGTCATGCAGCTGGAAGCTGCTATCGAATAAGAGCAGCCAAAGGTCCGGAAACCGATATCCATTATCTTTCCATCATCTATGAGACCATAATAGACTACTGTGGCATCCGACCTGAGGCTGGAGTCTCTGCCAATGCAGTTATATGAGCGCGGGATACCGGCATTCCGGGGATCTTCAAAATGTCTTTTAAATGCGGGGTTTAATGTATTCATCTGTATTAAGTGTTTTGTTTGGCTAATTATATGATATTAAGTAAAATAAATGTAGACAGTCTGGTCTGTCTATTTGGTATCGGGTTTTTAAGGAGCAGTCTTGGACCATGGATTTGTTACAGAGGTCATTCCGGGAGACAGGTTTTATTATAACCGCCTGTTTCATGATTATATTTTTGCATACAGCCGGCTTAAAGGTTTTTTCCACTATGACCATAGAAGCCTGGAAGCATTTAAAGAACGCATCCATAAGATAGGCATGACCTATGACCAGGGGTACAGGTCAGCCTCAGTCCCCGTCCTGGAACAGATGAACCGCAGGCTTGGAGCCGGGGAGAAGACCATGGAGAACATATCAGGGCTCCGGAAAAAGGGCTCTGTTGTGATCATAGGAGGCCAGCAGCCCGGCCTCTTCACCGGTCCCATATTTATTATATACAAGATAATAACCATCCTTAAGCTCAGCCGTTTTATACAGGAAAATACCGGGACGGAAGTCATCCCCTGTTTCTGGAATGCCTCCGATGACAGCAGCCTGGGCCAGGCAGACCGGCTGGGGCTGCCTGGCGGCACATTTGATGAGATCGTGCTTGACACTTCCGGCATCAGCCAGGGCACCAGGCTTTCCCATGTCCGTCTTGATATCTCCCGTTATGAGGATGTGGTCAAGAAGATGGGCATATTCATACCCGGCACCGGGGCCGGAGAAGAGTGGGAAAGGTTTTTGCAGGGTTCACTGGATTTTATGGCTGCAGGTAAAGATAATAAAAGCATAAGCCTGGCAGATCTCTTTTCCCATATTGTCCTGAAGCTGTTTTCTGAATGGGGACCTGTCATAATAGACCCATCAGATGCAGGCCTCAAGAAGCTGGGGCTAAGTTTGCTGGAATGGGACATGAAAAACCATGCCCGGATAAAAAAAAGCATACGGGAAAAAGGAAAAAGCCTTATAGAGGCAGGCTACCATGCGCAGCTCGAGCCCAACCGGGATGCCCTGGACTTCTTTATCGGCAGGGAGGGCGTCAGGTCCAGAGTCTCTGTGGATACAGGGGGAAAGTACGTATTGGGGAAAGATAAGTATTCTGCGGAAGACCTTTTGCAGATGGCTGGCAGCGAGCCTTCTTCTGTCAGCTGGAATGTGGCGCTCAGGCCTCTCATACAGGATACCGTATTTCCGGTAGCAGCCACTGTCTGCGGTCCTGGAGAGACAGGCTATTTTGCCCAGCTGGGAGGAGTTTACCGGTTAAAGGGCATAGATATGCCTGTCATATATCCCAGGCTTTCAGCTACTATAGTGGAAGAAAAGATATGCCGGTATGTGAAAGATATAAAAACAGGTAAAGACCTGCTTGCCCTTGACAGGGAGGACGCTGTTAAAAAAATACTAAAAGACAGCCAGGGAAGAGATTTGGAGAGTATAATAGAGGACCTGGAAAAGGGTATTGGGTCAAGCATAGAAGATGCCAGGGACAGGATAGAAAAAAAAGGACTTGATGCTCTTAGTTCCTTTGACCGCATAAGAAGGAACCTGGGCAAAGAGATAAAAGTGCTGTCTCAAAAGCTGCTTTCTGCACTTAAAAAACAAAACCAGCTGCTGGTAAAAACCATTGACATCATATACGCACACCTGTTTCCGGACGGAATGCTCCAGGAAAGAAAGGCAAATATTTTCTACTATACCGGCAGGTACGGAATGGATATTATAAATATACTTTACGAGTCATATGTTCCATTTAAAAAAGGCCATCTACTTATATATCCCCAAGGAAAAGGTAAAGATGAAAAATAGCAATATTGACGTGATAGCATTCAGTCCCCATCCCGATGATGCCGATATGGGCTGCGGGGGGCTGCTCCTCAAAATGAAACATAAAGGCTACCGGACCGGCATAATCGACCTTACCAGGGCAGAACTTTCTACAAACGGCGACCTTAAGACCAGGAAGGCCGAGACAGAAAAAGCTTCCGGTATACTGGGGCTTGATATGAGGAAAAACCTGGGCCTTGAAGATGCGAATATAGTAAATGATAAGGCCAGCCGTATAAAAATAATAGAAGCGGTCAGAAGATACAGGCCGGAACTGGCGCTTATCCCTTATCGCTCTGACAGGCATCCGGACCATGAGAACTCGTATAAATTGTTAAAGGATGCGCTGTTCATATCGGGACTGGAAAAATTCAGGACCGGTTCCGGGCCTCACAGACCCCCTGTCATATTGAGTTATATGCTGCATGATGAGTTCAAACCCAGCTTTATAGTCGACATCTCCCATTACTATGACCGGAAGCTGGAGGCGGTGGCTGCCTATAAGTCCCAGTTTTACAGTGATACTGCCAAAAAGGCGATGACCCATATTGCTTCCAAGCATTTCTTTGATATCATAAACAGCAGGCATCAGTGCATGGGTCTTAAGATAGGAGCCCGGTTCGGGGAACCTTATTATATGGAAGGAAGCATAAGGATAGACGACCCCATAGAATTCTTTAGTTATAGGAAAATACCTTCCTGACAGGAGGAATACAGCAAAATGAAGATAGGGATCACATGCTATCCCACTTATGGAGGAAGCGGGGTAGTGGCTACAGAACTGGGCATGGAACTGGCAAGTAGAGGACATTGTGTACATTTTATAAGTTATGAGATGCCGTTCAGGCTGGATCATTATTACAAGAATATCTGCTTTCATGAAGTAGAGATGCTGGAATACCCCCTGTTCAAGTACCCGCCCTACAGCCTTTCCCTGAGCGCCAAGATGGCTGAGATAATAAAGGCGGAAGACCTCGATGTGCTTCATGTACACTATGCCATTCCTCATGCAGCTTCGGCATACCTGGCCCGTCAGATAGTGGGCAAAGACAGGATAAAGATAATAACTACACTGCACGGTACTGATATCACGCTGGTGGGAAACCACAGTTCTTTTCATGCCATAACAAAATTCAGCATCGAACAGAGCGACGGAGTGACCTGTGTATCCGATTACCTCAAGAAGACTACATTTGAGACTTTTGACATATGCAGGGATATGGAGGTTATCTACAACTTCGTGGATACCGGCGTCTACAAAAAGGACTATAAGCGCAAAAATACAGGACTGGCGGAAGAAGGGGAGATGGTTGTCTCCCATATCTCCAATTTCCGTCCGGTCAAGAATATCGCCAGCATAATCAAGGTATTCTGCAATATAAGCAAAAAGGTAAAAAGCAGGCTTATTTTTGCCGGGGATGGTCCCGAGATATCAAAGATAAGGAATATGGTTGAGAGACTGGACCTTGGAAGCAAAGTAGTATTTCTGGGAAGGCAGGAGGACGTAATACCGCTTTTAAATATGAGCGATCTTTATATGCTTCCCTCGAAAAGCGAGAGCTTCGGCCTGTCTGCCCTGGAGGCCATGAGCTGCGGCGTGCCGGTAATAGGTACATCAAAAGGGGGTTTAAAGGAAGTGGTGGAAGACGGGGTAAGCGGATATATATGCGACCCTTATGACATCGATAAGATGAGCAGGCGGGCAATCTCCATACTTTCAGGCAGCAATAAGCGCCTGGAAATGGGGAAAGCTGCCAGGAAAAGAGCAGCTGATTTTGACGCAGGCCTGATAGTAGATAAATACCTGGACTATTATAAGAAAGTCCTGGAGAGCCGCTAAAGATAACAAATAGAATTTTTTAATGTTTTTTATAAGTATCACATAAAGCATTAGATAATTTTTAATCTTCATTGACGGTGCCGGGAAAAAAAAATATAATTCACTTAAATAAAGTTCACTACAATATTAATCATATAAAGGGAGAAATAATGGCAAGAAAAATCATGAAGCTGGCTGTGTTTTTGGTTATCCTGGCGCTGATGCTTGGTTTTACTGGCGTGCTGGCAGCGCAGCCTGACACATACGAACTTACTTCGCAGGACAAGGTATTATTGACCCAGCCCTCCGTCTGCTTTATAAACTCATATTTCTGGGGTTATGTGCTTGATCCCTGGGATAATACATGGAGCAATGCCTATTACTGGGCCTTTGTGGGAACAGGGTTCTGCGTAAATCCAGACACAGGCCATATAGTGACCGCCGGCCATATGGTGGAGATAAGCGCTGCCGAATTCAAATATGACCTTATAGAGACATATCTCTTCGATAATTATAATCTTGATGGATGGACACAGGATGACTGGAACTGGGCATATGAGAATATAAAGGTGGAAGGATATGACGGCGGCGACTATGACCTGGAAGTATATGTACAGTTTAATACCGCCAATGCCGGGATACCTGACGATCCCACCAGCATGGACACCTTTATAAGGGCTGAGCTTAT
>CAYZJW010000043.1:6927-11195 GCA_964478985.1 uncultured Actinomycetota bacterium | reverse complement strand
CGAAGAACTTAAGGAAAGCATAATTGACATAGTTGTCGCTGGTACGGAGGATGCCATCCTGATGGTGGAAGCCGGAGGAAGAGAGGCTCCAGAGGAACTGGCCATAGAGGCAATTGGCAAAGCACATGATGAGATAAAGAAAATAGTAGCCCTGCAGAAGGATTTCAGGGATAAGGTCCAGAAAGAAAAGTCCCAGGTCAATAGGTTCCAGATAAATGATGACGTCAGGACAAAAGTAACCGAGATGGCCGGACAACAGATAAAAGACCTGCTTGCCTCAGTAGAAGAACTTGCCGGAGACCCCTCCAGGGCAGCAGCAATACAGGAAGATGCGGCAGGCTTGTTCAGCGAACGTATCCCGGCAATAAAGGAAGAGATAATGGAGGCCCTGGCAGAGGAATTTCCTGATGATATCGACAGCATTGACGCCAGCTTCAATGAACTGGAAAAAAAGCTGGTAAGGGGGATGATACTGGAAAAGGGCATAAGGCCCGATGGAAGAAAAGTATCAGACATAAGGAAGATATCATGTGAGGTAGGCCTATTCCCGGAGACAACCCATGGAATGGGGCTCTTTACCAGAGGCAAGACACAGGCGCTGACCATACTGGCACTGGGATCCATAAGGGAAGTCCAGAGATTGGACAGCCTTGGCGGTGAAGAGTTTAAGCGCTATATGCATCACTATAATTTTCCGCCTTTCAGCACCGGCGAGACATGGTTTCTAAGAGGCCCCAAGAGGAGGGAGATAGGGCATGGAGCCCTGGCGGAAAAGGCATTAAGGCCCATGATACCTCCGGAAGAGGAATTCCCCTATGCCCTGAGGCTGGTATCTGAGATAATGAGTTCCAACGGATCTACATCCATGGCCAGCGTTTGCGGAAGCACCCTGGCGCTTATGGATGCCGGAGTGCCCATAAAGAACCCTGTCTCGGGAATAGCTATGGGGCTTATAAAAGGAGAGGGTGACAGGTTTGAGATACTTACTGATATACAGGGTATAGAGGATTTCTATGGTGATATGGACTTCAAGGTGGCTGGCACCAAAAACGGCATTACCGCGCTGCAGATGGACATCAAGACCAGGGGCATTGACCTTGAGATAATGAAGGCTGCCCTTGAAAGGGCAAGAGAAGGAAGGATGCAGATCCTGGAAAAGATGACAGATACTATACCTGTACCAAGGGAGACGCTTTCAAAAGCAGCACCGAAAATAACCACCTTCACCATCCCCAAGGATAAGATAGGGGAAGTAATAGGCCCGGGCGGAAAAGTCATAAAAGGCCTGAAGGAGGAATTTGAGCTGGATGAGATAGATGTAACCGACTTTAATGACGAAGGAATGATATCCATAACCTCGTCCAATGCCGAAGCTATAAGGATGGCCACAGAAAAGATAAAGGGGCTTATAAGATCTCCTGAGGATATAAAAGAAGGAGATGAATTTAACGGTACGGTAGTGGGGATAACTTCTTACGGAGCCTTTATAAATCTTATTCCCGGGACTGACGGACTGCTGCATATTTCGAAAGTAGCCCGTGAGAGGATAAATAGCGTTGAACAATACCTCAAGATGGGCGACAAGGTAACTGTAAGGGTGGGAAAGATCGACCCCCGGTCCAGGAAGATAAGCCTTGAGAGGACTGATATTTAGTCAAGACCGGCGAAAGGCCCGACGGCCCTGAGCTGGCCCTTGATACGGAGTTGATAGCAAGATAACAATTAGCAGCAGAAAGAATTTTGATAATTACAGGATCACCAGGCTGGGCAACGGCATAAGGGTGATCAGTGAGAGTATTGACCATTTCCGCTCGATCTCACTCGGGTTCTGGGTACCCGCCGGTTCGAGGGATGAAGATAAAAAAAATAACGGCATAACCCACCTGATAGAGCACCTCATATTCAAGGGGACTAAAAACAGGACTTACAGGGACATCGCCATTGAGTTCGATGTAATGGGTGCAGAGTTCAATGCTTTTACGGATAAGGAATACTGCTGCATTTATGCTGATTTTATTGATGTGAACCTGCATGAATGCATGGGACTTCTTCTGGATATAATCTGCAATCCCAGCTTTCATCCCCTGCATATAAAGACAGAGAAAAAAGTAGTCCTGGAAGAGATAAAGATGATGGAGGATAACCCCTCTGATATGCTGCTGGACCACTTTTATTCTGAAGTTTTCCAGGGACATCCCCTGGAACTGCCAATACTGGGCACCAGAAAAAGCCTGGGAAAGATAGACAGAGCATCAATCGTAGAATATTTCCGTTCAAGATTCAGGCTGAATGATATGGTAATATCAGCTGCCGGCAATATCGCGCACAGCAGGCTGGTAGACCTTATAAAACACTATCCCGTATTTTCCGGGGAAAAAGATGAGGTGTCAGAAAATGATGCCGCGGCCCTGGCTGGAAACGGGGGACGGGGAAGAAGCATCTATAAGGGCAGCCACAGGGCTGTACACATGTGCCTGGGCGGCCCCGGATGTGACCGGAACAGCAGCGACCGTCATCCGATGTCGCTTTTTACCAATCTTCTGGGAGGAAGCATGAGCAGCCGGCTTTTCCAGAGGATAAGGGAAGAAGAAGGGCTGGCCTACAGCATTTCTGCCAGCAATATCCAGTACATGGATACAGGATTGGTTTTTATATATGCTGCTTCATCGGCAAAGAATGTAAAAAAGATACTGAGGCTTATCACCGGTGAAATAGAGGATATCAGAAAAAATGGTATAAAACCGGAAGAATTGGAACGCGCCCGCGAGAACATGAAAGGCAATATAGTTCTGGCTGTCGAGGACATTAGCTCAAGGATGTTCAGGCTGGGCAAGACCCTGCTGTTTGATAAAAAGGTTTTGACTATTGACCAGATATTGAAGAAAATAGACCATATAACGGTAAATGACCTGAATGATATTGCACAGAAGTATTTTGATCCGGAGACCCTGAGGACTATAATACTGGGAAAAGATATGGAAGGTATAAGGCAATGAAGAAAATAGCCATGTTTGGCATATGCGGCAGGATGGGAACCGCCATCTCATCAGAACTGGTAAAAGAAGATGATGTGAAGCTGGTAGCGGGTTTTGACTGCACCAATAAAGGAATAGATGCAGGAGAATACCTGGGAGCCGGTAAGATAGGTTTTTCTATTACTGATTCATATGATGAAGTCAAAGAAGCCGGTCCCGATCTTATAATAGATTTTACCGTTGCCGAATCCGCCATGAGGACTATCGAATGGGCTGCCGGCAGCGGAATAGATATAATAGTGGGTACCACCGGGCTGGATATGGAGAAACTTGAAAGATTCAAACAGGCGGCATCCAAATCCGGCACCCGGGTGCTTGTAGTCCCCAACTTTGCCATAGGCGCAGTAATAATGATGAAGATATCAGGGATGATAGCCGGGTATTTTGATAATTGCGAGATCATAGAGATGCATCATGACGGCAAGAAGGATGCGCCTTCAGGGACATCCCTGGCAACGGCAGGCTGCATAGCAAAGAACAGGTCATTTAATGCTGAAAGGCTTAAAGGCGGCGAGAAGGAGAATGTAGAAGGCAGCAGGGGCGGTTTTGCCGGGGACCTCCATATACACAGCATAAGGCTTCCCGGACTGGTTGCCCACCAGGAAGTATTATTCGGCGCCAGGGGGCAGACACTCTCAATAAGGCATGATAGCATGGACAGGTCTTCTTTTTATCCCGGCGTGATATTGGCAGTAAGGAATATTGAGAAAATAGACGGCTATGCTTTCGGCCTGGACCGCCTGATAGAATTTAAATAATATCATATATGCTTATACTTTGATAAGGAGAACAAAAAAAATAAAATATGGCAAAAAGACATAGCATCAAACTGATACCGCTGGGTGGGGTAAGCGGTGTTGGAAAAAACATGATGGTCATAGAAAAAGCCAACCAGATGATCATTATAGATTGCGGGCTAATGTTTCCGGACGAGGAAACTCCCGGCATAGATTTCCTGATACCCGATTTTTCATATGTGCTTAAAAATGCAAACAAGCTAAAAGCTGTGATACTTACCCATGGGCATGAGGACCATATAGGAGCTTTGCCGTTTTTGTATAAGAAGATAAAAGCTCCTCTTTACGGGACAAAACTTACCCTGGGGCTGGCAAAAAGCAAACTTAACGGAGTCGCCGGTTCTGAAAGTATAGAATATAATGAGATAAACACCGACAGGACCATCGACATAGGGGGGATGCTCATAGAGTTTTTCCGGGTAAACCACAGCATACC
>CAYZJW010000043.1:0-6827 GCA_964478985.1 uncultured Actinomycetota bacterium | reverse complement strand
CCATCGACATAGGGGGGATGCTCATAGAGTTTTTCCGGGTAAACCACAGCATACCTGACGGGGTGGGTCTTATTATAAGGACAGATATCGGCACCATAATACATTCAGGTGATTTTAAAATAGACCATTATCCCATCGACGGTGTCCATACCGAAATAAATAAAATCTCCAGGGCAGGGGAAGAAGGGGTCCTGGCCCTGCTCTGCGACAGCACTAATGCCGAAGAGGAAGGATATACTCTTCCCGAAAGGGAAGTGGGAAGGACTCTGAGGGATAAATTTGACCGTGCTTCAAAGAGGATCATAGTAGCTACTTTCTCATCGCATATACACAGGATACAGCAGGTGCTGGATGTGTCGGCAAAAATGGACAAAAAGGTAGCTATTTGCGGAAAATCCATGCTCAAGACCATTAAGATCTCCAGCGAGCTGGGGTATTTGAAAGTCCCTGAGAATGTAGTCATCCCCATAAACAATATAGATGACCTTCCCATAAATAAGATAGTGATACTATCCACGGGGAGCCAGGGTGAACCTCTTTCCGCCCTTAAGCGGATGGCTTTGGGAGAGCACAGGCGTGTCAGCATAATGACCGGGGATATGGTCATCATATCCGCTTCACCCATACCGGGAAATGAAAAAGCTATATCCGGTACCATAAATATGCTGCTGAAGCAGGGTGCAGAGGTCTTTTATGAATCTATTGCCGGTGTCCATGTTTCCGGGCATGCTGCCCAGGAGGAGATAAAGATGATGATAAGCCTGGCAAAACCAAAATACTTCATACCCATACATGGAGAGAATAAGCACAAGATACAGAATTCCCAGATAGCAAGATCGATGGGCATCCCAACTGACAATACCCTGAATATACAGAATGGCGATATAGTAAAGATGAATATGGATGTGTGCCGGCTATCCGGAAATATAAAACCCAAAAATGTCTATGTAGACGGGATCGGCATGGGAAATATCGAGGATATGGTATTAAGAGACAGGAAAGTCCTGTCAAATAACGGCATAATCTTTATTTCGCTGGGCATAGATATGGTAAAAAGGAAAGTTATAATAGATCCCGAATTTACCATGAAAGGCATAATCTTTATTGATAACCTGGAAACTATCCTGAATGAAGGGAAAAAAATAATAAAAGATGCTCTCGAACAATGTTTTGAGAACAATATTCTGGGAAAGAACCGGATTGAGGACCATATAACTGACAGGCTGGAAAAATTTATTTTTAAAAAAGCCAGGATTAGGCCTATAATATCACTTAAAGTAATGATCAGTAATTGACCGGGGCTTACAATAGGCAGCATATGGCAAGGAAAAACAGCAAAACCAGGCCAAGATCAAAAAAATCTTCCAGGACCGGCACTGCCGCCGCCAGCCGGAAGAATAGAAAGACCGCACCTGGAAAAAAAACGGAAATATATGCCATACTCATAATAATGGCAGCCCTGCTTATGGGCATAAGTGTATTCCTGCCGGGTGACAGCGGTTATGTCAATCAGAAAATAAACGAGTTTCTTTCATATTTATTCGGTATAGGTAAATATATAATCCCTTTCCTGCTTCTGGCCTGGGGAATCAGCTTTTTTATAAGGAGCAAGAAAAGGCTTTCACTTAGGTTCGGGTCCGGGTTCCTCCTGCTTTTTTTATCACTGGCCGGAATAATATCAGGAAATATTAAATATTCGGCCATATTTGACAGCGTTATAATAAGTACGCGGGGCGGCATTACCGGAGCCGGGATCTTTTACGGGCTGTCCCGGCTGTTCGGGAGGGCAGGCTCCATTACAATACTGGCAGTCCTTATAATAATCTCGATGATCATCCTTACCAGGCTGTCTCTTATAGACCTGGGCAAAAAGATAGGCATCTTCTTTAAAAATATTGATTTCAGGATATTTTCCGAAGTATTTGGAAAAGACAGGGATACCGGCAGCGGGATACTGCCAGTAAAAAAGGCAGGGCCTGCAGAAAAGAGCAGGGAGGAAAAGAAGATGCCGGCCGGGACTGTAGTGTCCGGAAAGAGTATAGAATCTGCCAGGGAGCCGGAGCTTGTAGACGGCCTGGGCAGGTCAAGAGCCCTGGACCAGCCAGGCGGCGGGAATTTGCGGGAACAGCTGAAGATGCCAATAATGAAAGAAGAGGGTGAAGACGAGAATTACAGGACTCCTCCGGCCAACCTGCTGAAGAAATCAAAGAACGTCTCTTCCAGCCTGTATAAGAAGAGCATAAAGGAAAGGGTGGCCACCCTCAACCAGGTATTTAAGGATTTTAACCTGTCAGCCAGGATAGACCGGGTGGTAAGGGGTCCCTCTGTTACTATGTATGAGATAAGCCTGTCTCCCGGAGTAAAAGTAAAACGCCTGTTCAGCCTGGAGGATGATTTCTGCGTGGCTCTTGGTTCTGCAGACCTGAGGATACTGGCCCCCATTCCTGGTAAATCGGCAATAGGCCTGGAAGTGCCTAACCAGCTGAGGAGCATAGTCACCCTGGGTGACGTGTTTTCACTTGATGACAGGGAAATAGCGGATGAACTTCTGAATGTACCCCTGGGGAAGAATCTTTCAGGCGATACTGTCTATATGAATATACCGCAGATGCCCCATGTGCTTATTGCGGGAGCTACCAATTCGGGAAAGAGCTCATGCCTTAACAGTATAATAATATCCCTGCTTATGAAGGTAAAACCCAGCCAGGCCAAGTTTATAATGATCGATCCCAAGATGGTGGAGCTGAGCATATATAATGGCATACCGCACCTGCTTTCGCCGGTGGTTGTAAATCCCAAGAAGGCTGCCTCGGCGCTTCAGTGGGCAGTGGAAGAGATGGAAAAAAGGTTCCGGGTACTGGTGGAGAAAAACTACAAATCCCTCCTGGAGTATAATACGGATGCCAAAAAGGCCTCTAATGATGACCAGGATTTCAAACCTCTTCCGTACATAATACTTTTCCTGGATGAACTGGCGGATCTCATGATGGTAGCTGCTTCAGAAGTCGAAGACAGCATCTGCCGGATCGCCCAGATGGGAAGGGCTGTGGGGATGCACCTGGTGATCGCCACCCAGAGGCCTTCAGTCAATGTAATAACCGGCCTTATAAAAGCCAATGTGCCTTCCCGGATAGCTTTTATGGTAAGTTCAAATGTGGATTCCAGAGTTATACTTGACTGTTCCGGGGCCGACAAGCTTATAGGAAGGGGAGATATGCTCTACTTGCCATACTACCTGAACAAACCGGAAAGGATCCAGGGCTGCTTTGTGACTTCCCATGAAATAGAGATGGTGACCGGCTATATAAAAGGAGAGAAAGAACCGGAATACAATGTGGATATTTCCAAAAAGATCAGTCAGACCGGTAAAAAGAGCTTCGACAAAGATGAGTTTTTCTTCGATGCCCTGAAAATAGTAGCAGATTTCGGACATGCCTCAGCTTCCCTTCTTCAGAGAAGGCTGAAAGTGGGGTATTCACGTGCCGCCAGGATAATCGACCAGCTCGAAAACAGCGGCTATATTGGTGAGTTTGAGGGCAGCAAACCCCGTGAGATATTAATATCAAAAGATGAACTGGCAGATATTCTCAGCCAGCAGGAATAGCACAGATGAAATGTTCCATAATATCCATAGGTACCGAGTTAAGCCTGGGCCTTATCAGCGACAGTAATTCAGCATTTATTGCCGAAAAACTTTCCGAACTGGGAATGGAGTGCAATTATATGTTTACCGTTCCTGACAGCATGGAAGAAATAATAAATGCAGTCAAAAGCGGAATTGAATACAGCAGTATAGTCATAATATCGGGTGGCCTTGGCCCCACCGACGATGATGTCACCAGGGCTGCAGTTGCCCGGGCCATAGGGGAAAAACTGGTTCGGATCAGGGAACTGGATCCCTCAAGCCTGAAGTTTATCCGCAGCAAAAGGACCAGGGAGATCAATGAGCGTCTCCTGAGGCAGTCCTACATACCCCTGGGCGCTGTCCCTATTATTCCCAGGATCGGCAGTGCATCCGGTTTCAGGGCAGACCTGGGCCGCGGCAGGCATCTTTTCTGCATACCGGGTGTCCCGAAAGAGATGCGGAGCATGTTCGTGGAAGATATCATGCCATTTTTGGAGGGGTTCTATGTTCCTGAGGCAGGAAAGGCCAGTGGTACGAAAATAAGGAAAAGCACACTGCTTACAACTGATATAAGCGAGACCGAGATCGAGGAAAGGATAAAGGACCTGGTATGGGAAGCGAAAAACGATTCCATAGACATAGGCATTACCGCTACCCCGGGCCTGATAAAGATAATCCTGGTAGAGAGGTCTCCGGCTAGCGGAGATATCAGGGACAGGCTTAAGGAATATGAAGAAAAGATAAGCAGCCGGCTGGGTAGCTATGTGTATGGAAGGGGTAATTCGCTTATATCTGACAACCTGAAGGCTGCCGTAGAAAAAGCAGGGAGACCGGTTACTATTTCAGCTGCAGAATCAATAACCGGCGGGCTTATATCAAGCATAATAACTGATACGCCGGGAAGCTCAGGTTTTTTCAGAGGGTCGGTGGTATCTTATGCCGAATCCGCCAAAGTAAAGGTCCTGGGCATAGATCCAGAGATAATAAAGTCAAAGGGGGCTGTAAGCAGTGAGGTCTGCTCCTCCATGGCGGAAAATGTAATGGCACTTTTTAAAACTGATTATTCACTGGCGGTTACCGGTTATGCCGGCCCGGATTATGAGGGCGACAACCTGGGCCAGGTCTTCTGCTGCATAAAAGGCCCCCGGGGATACAGCCGGGTGTTTGAGAAAAAATTCCTGGGAAACAGGACTGAGATAAAGTTCAGGACCACCCAGTTTGTACTGAATGAGTTAAGGAATGCAATAAAAGGAAAGGAAAGATGATCTCATGGCCAGGAGGCTATTTATTGCGGCCGGGATCAGAAAAGACCTGAAGCAAGACATATATGACCATACTGCCAGAGCATTCTCAGATCATGACAATATCAGGATAATACCACCGGAAAACCTTCATATAACCCTGAAGTTTATAGGATATGCCGGAGACCGGACGGCAGGGGAAATAAAAAGGATAACAGGCGAAGCTGTTTGCGGCCATAAAAGCTTTGAATATACGGTTGAAAGACATCTGGATGCATTTCCCCATATAAAAAAAGCAAGTATTGTCTTTTTAGGTATTAAAAAAGGAAGCGGATCCCTGTCAGACATATTCGATTCACTTGAAAAGAGGCTGGTTTTATACGGCCTGGAAAAAGAAAAAAGAAAATTTCACCCGCATATAACTGCCGCCCGCATAAAAAAGCCCATTGATATAACTTCTGTGGCCGGGATGCCTTTTTCCTGCAGTGAAAAGACATACAGGATAGGACATGTGTCGGTCTATGAAAGTATACTGGATAGCAGGGGTGCCAGATATATTATTATTGAGAGATTTGTTTTAAAATAGATTCGACCGGTCTCGCAGCCGGCCTGCCGGCATGCTCTTCAATAGGCCAGGTTAATATGCTATAATATATGCAAATGTGCTGATATACAAATTATACCGCCTGGAGGTTTTTGATGGAAAGAGAAAAAATAATAGAGAACACGGTTTCCCAGATAGAGAGACAGTTTGGCACGGGAGCCATAATGAAGCTGGGTACCGGTGCAATTCAGAAAATAAAAACCATATCAACAAGCTCGCTGGAACTGGACAGCGCCCTGGGAGTAGGAGGTATCCCCCGGGGTAGAGTCACGGAGATATACGGTCCCGAGGCATCTGGCAAGACTACCCTGGCACTGCATGTGGTAGCCAATGCCCAGAAAGCTGGAGGTATTGCTGCATTTATAGATGCTGAGCATGCACTGGACCCGGCTTATGCCAGGAATATCGGTGTCAATGTGGAGGAACTACTCCTTTCGCAGCCCGATAACGGTGAACAGGCGCTGGAGATAGCAGAGATACTGCTAAAGAGCGGAGCCCTGGATGTGATCGTGATAGACTCTGTTGCTGCCCTGGTGCCCAGGGCAGAACTTGAGGGGGAGATAGGGGATTCACATGTAGGTCTGCAGGCCAGGCTTATGTCCAAAGCCATGAGGAAGCTGACAGGGGTGGTAAACAGGACCAGGACCTCTGTGATCTTTATAAACCAGCTCAGGGAAAAGATAGGAGTGATGTTCGGCAATCCCGAGGTAACACCCGGGGGACGGGCTCTTAAGTTCTATGCCTCGGTAAGGCTGGACATCAGGAGAATAGATTCTATAAAAAAAGGCACCGATATTATAGGCAACAGGGTGAGGGTAAAAGTAGCAAAGAACAAGGTAGCTCCCCCCTTCAAAAAAGCGGAATTTGATATAATGTACGGCAAGGGCATCTCCCGGGAAGGCAGCATAATAGATGTGGGTGAAGAATACGGCATAATAGAGAAGAGCGGCTCCTGGTATTCATATAATGAAGAAAGGATAGGACAGGGCAGGGAGAATGCAAAGATGTTTTTGATCCAGAATGAAAAGATAGCTGCAGAGATAGATCATGCCGTAAAAATAAAACTGGGTTTTGAGGAAGAAAAGCCGGAAGCAAAAACCGCCAAGAAATCCTCAAAATAAACAAAAGCAGCCAGGCTGATTTTATTTCAGGAAAGAAAAATCTATTTGACTTTTAAACCTGAGATGCTAGAATATATTGGCTGATTGAAGATTGTATCGATGACCGCTTTTCGCGACAAATCTTTAAAAGAATTATTTTAATTATTTTGTTGACATGCGGTTGCGGTTGTGGTAAATTTCATCAGGTTGTTTGGTGTTCATTGAGAACTAAATAGTGCAAGCATTGGATTTACGTT
>CAYZJW010000042.1:0-11347 GCA_964478985.1 uncultured Actinomycetota bacterium | reverse complement strand
CTGTCCTTAAGGCAGCCGTCTATTGCCTTTCCCAGGCATATTCCCAGGTCTTCTACCAGGTGGTGGCTTTCCACCGCCGTATCACCTGAAGCCGAGACTTTCAGGTCAAACCGGCCGTGCCGGGCAAAGCTCTCAAGCACATGGTCCAGAAAGTCTATGGTGGTAAATATTTCCGAATCTCCCCTGCCGTCCAGGTCAAGGCTCAGGTCTATCTCTGTTTCTTTTGTCTTACGCTCTATGCTGGATCTTCTTTCCATATCAAAAGCCTGTCATAAAATATTTTTTATTTTATTTATAAAAACATCAATTTCGTCATATTTTATCTTATAACTGGAAATATTGGCAATAAGCCTGGTAGTCGATTCCAGGATATCTTCCATCTCCACCAGGTTGTTCTCCCTCATGGTCTCACCGGTAGAAGTTATATCCAGTATCTCCTCGGCTATCCCCAGTATGGGAGCCAGTTCCACAGAACCGTGAAGCTTGATTATCTCTGCCTGTATGCCCCTTGAATTGAAATATTTCCTGGCAATATTGGGATAGCTTGTAGCCACTTTTACAGACCCGAAATACTGGTAATGGGCTTTTACCCTGTCAATGCCGTCCTTTTTGGTGGCCAGCACCAGCCTGCATCTTCCATTGCCCAGGTCCAGCAGCTCATATACGTCACTTTCCTTTTCGGCCAGTACGTCCTTTCCGGCAAACCCTATATCGCAGGCGCCGCGCTCCACATAAACCGGGACATCCATAGGCCTGGATATTATATACCTGACAGCATCCTTTTTTGAATCCACCAGGAGCTTCCTGTCCTTTTTTTCCAGCTCCCGCGTTTCAAGACCTGCTTTTTTCAAAAGCTCCAGGCATTCCCCGAAAAGGTACCCCTTGGGTATGGCTATTTTTAATCTTTTATCCATTTATCGACTTCTCCCATCAGGCCTGCCCTGTCTGCAGTCCCTGACTTTCCGCTCCGGGTGTCAGTTATGCTGAAACCGTTAAGATCCCCTGATGCCGTGACCAGCAGTCTGCAGCCTTTTTCCCGGGCAAGCATGAGCATATCGTCCACCTGGTCAAACAGTATCTCCACATCTATGCCATTTTTTCTTATGTCATCAGCAAGACCCATAAGGACACCTGCCCCGCCGCATGGTCTCCGGCAGCCCAGCATTATCTTTTTTTCATCTGAGATGTCTTTCTCTCCCAGGGCGTCATGCAGGACATCAATGTCCAGGGCAAAGCCTGTTGCCGGCATATCGCTGCCGAATTTCTTTATGAGGCTGTCATACCTTCCGCCGCTTCCTATCATCCCGGTCATACCCCGGCAGTATACTTCGAACAGCAGTCCCGTATAATAATCAAAATCCCTTATTATGCTGAAATCAAATACCAGGTATTTTCCCAGGCCCTGTTCCTCCAGTATCCGGTAAAGCCCTTCCAGGTATTCAAAAGCCTCCAGCACCTGTCCTTCGCCAATATCTGACACCATGCCTGAAATACTTTCCAGGTCATTTCCGGGCCGGATAAGCCTCTTAAATATCCCGGCCCTGGCGCTGTCACATCCCTTTAAAAGGTCATCGATGCGGACAAAATCCTTTTCTATGATATTTTTTTTAAATTCCAGCGAAGCGGGGCTGTCAAGGCCCAGCCATCTAAAAAGACCATCGATAAATCCTATATGGCCTACCGCTATCCTGGATTCCTCCAGGCCTAATCTTTTAAGCACCCTGGTAAGTATTATCATTATCTCGGCATCTGCCTGCATGCGAAGGCTGGAACCTATGAATTCCAGGCCTGCCTGGGAGAACACCCTTTTATCACCGGCCTGGCTTCCGGCCTGCCTGAAAACATCTGAAAAATAGCTGAACCTTGCCGGAAGCTGGTCCTTCCTTAAGCGCATCCCCGCCAGCCTGGCTATAGGTATGGTCATATCGGCTCTAAGGGATATGAGGCTTCCGTCTATATCGATGAAGTTTATGAGTTTTTCTTTCCAGCCTCCACCCACACCTATGGAGATATTCTCGGTATATTCCATAACCGGCGTCTTGACCTCGCCATATCCCCAGCTCTTGAACTGGCTCCTTATAACCTCCCTGATAGCATTCCTCTGGCCTGATTCCACCGGGAAAATATCCCGGAAGCCAAAGGGCAGGCGGATCTGGCTGTTTTTTCCTGACTGTCCAAACATAATAGATTATATAAAAAAATATTTAAGAAAAGAATAATATTACAAAACAATAAAAAAGTAAAACCTAAATGCCCAGGCTTTCCAGCCTCTGCCTCTCGGTGACCGGCTTAAGGTCATTGTCTGCCGAGTAGTTCTTTCCGTCCTCAAACACGGTAAGTATGGTGCCCCGTGCAGCTTCCACGCCGCACAGGTGAGGCGCATCAAGGATGCCCTTTTCTACCGCAGATGCCAGTATTGCCGGTGCAATAAGGGGATCGGGGTATTCTTTCCTTTTATCCAGAGATCTTATGCTGTCTATTATAAGGCTGGCTTCTGTTACCAGTTCCTGTTTCCTTTCCAGTACAGAAGGGTCTCTTTTCATGTCGGGACATCCGTAGATGCAGTTTTCTATGACCCTGGAAGCTATTTTCGTACTTTCAATAATATCATCCGGACGGGCTGCATGATCAGCCTCGCAGTAGCCCACTACATGCAGTATGGCAGGTTCCAGCTGCATCTGCAGCATAGTGGAAGAAGCCAGCTGGCCTTTGCTCTGGTCGAAATCGGGGGGATAGCTGAAAAGTCCGGCCCTGGTCTCCCTGAAACTGGTAAAAGTATGATCGTGCAGTGATTCTATAAGCTCTACCTTTGCCAGCATCTTGGCCAGGTCCATGCTAAATGAAGTCTCGGGAGGAGTATTGAACATATACTGGGCCACATAGTTTTTAACTCCCATCTTTTTTGCATTATATGCTGCCAGGTAGGCAGCTGCAACTGCCACGGCATCAGGAGCATATCGTAAACTCCAGTGATGGGATTCATTGACTTCTACCGGTATATTCTTCTCTCCATGCCATTTCATCACTGACTGGTTTTCCGAGATAGACGGTATAAGTTTCCTGCCGCTCCTGTTATCCAGCACATTGTACCAGAAAAGAGGCACGGCACACCATGCATTATTAATATTATCCTGCAGCACTTTTGCCATCTTCAGTATGTCATTGGTGCCGCTGTAGCACCTCATCAGGGGATGGTTTCCCGTTCTTGATGCTTTAAAGAGCTGCCTGAAGTCATCTTTGCTCCTGAGCGGTACACCTCCGGCACCGTCCTGTCTGGGGTCCATCTTTTCCGGATGGAAGAAAAACTCCTGGGTGTTCTGGTCAGGTCCTATGGAAATGACATCCAGAAGCCCGCTTTCAGCTATCAGCTTTATTCCTTTAAGGGTCTCCTCCAAAGAGGGCCTGCCGAAATGATGCCTTATAAGGGGAAAGGGCTTTTTATAGCTTATCCTTTCCACCAGTCTGTCCGGGGGAACTTCCCTGACCGCTTCAGGCTCTTGCTGCCTGAGGTAGGCTTCCACCTGGCTGCTGTCTTCCCCGCCGGTGAATATCTTTTTAAATATGCCTGTCTTCTGTGCTATTTCTGCCACCGGTTTTGTGGTTCCCAGTATGAAATCTATACTCTCAAGCCGCTTTTCTTCCCTGATCTTTTTCCCCAGCTCATCAAATACTCCCATTATGCTTTCTGGGGAAAGCCTGTAGCTTATGGCTACGATATCTGGCCCGTATTCCTCTATTTCCCTGACCAGGCTGTCTATATCCATGGCAGAACCGGAAAACCTGGTATCATAACCTGCCTTTTTGGCATCAGCCAGGAAATTCAATACACCGGCTACATGTATACAACTGCCTATGCATACTCCCAATATCTTCTTCATGGCTATCTGCTTCTATCCATTTATAAGTATTTTCCTTACCTCGTCCATCTTCAGGCCCGTCATCCCCAGACTGTCAAGATTCCGCCCTATTGCCCTGAAATCCCTGCCGAAGATGGAATCGGCAATATTTATGAGGGAATCTATTACCGGAGTCTCGACTCCTGCCTTTTTACCTACTTCTGATATGGGCACCAGGCTCATGGGTACGTCTTCTGTTATATAGCGTACATTGGTAGTCCTGGGAGCCATTATGCCCACATATCCGGGATTGCTGTGGATGGCATCAAAAAGATTGTCCTCCACTACATTATAGGCCATAGACAGCCAGTCTATGGCACTGTATATATTATCACATTCAAGCTTTTCTGCGATCCTGACCCTTTCCAGGTCCACAGCTTCCAGCACCCTGGCTACAGACTGGGTGACTCCTTCTATATAAAACTGGAAATTGCCCAGGGTCGATTCTATCCTGGATGCATTAAGTATGGTTATTGCCGGATGGAATACCGCTCCCATATTATTGAAGCTGGTCTCGATGACATCGCTACCGGATATAAACTCTGGAAATGCAGTATTCAGCCTTTCCACTACCTCTTCTGTCTTGCCGGACGGTATGGCTGCCACCGGTATGGCCTGTTTTATCCTGAATATCTTTGCCGTTGCCGGACCCATGCCCCTGCTGGCATAAATAAATGTCTGGGCCTCTGACACTACGACATCCCTGTTATTGCCGCTTTCCTTGAGCACCTGGAGAAATTCCAGGGCTCCGCAGGTCCTACCCGGGTTTAGGACCACTATCTGTCCGTCTTTTAAAAACGGGGCGCACTTTTCGGCAATGTACCTGTGACCGTTTGCCGGCACCACCACCATGATGATCTCTGCCCCTTCGATCACCTTGCCGATATCGTCGCTTACCACATCAAGGCGGCCAAAACCTTTTATCTCGCCTTCAAGTTCTATGCCCCTCATCTTTATGATAGGCTTTATCCTGGAAAGCGTCCTGTTGTAAAGGTTCACAGAAAAGCCCTTTATGGCCAGGTGCGCCGCAAGCGCCTTTCCGCCATGTCCTGCCCCCAGGACAGCAAATTTAATGTCTTTCAATTATTGTCACCCCGGTATATCCTTTTTGATGTTTTCCTTTTCTTCCGATCTTTGCCAGGTCATCCTGCCGCCAAAAGCAGTCTCAATATCTTTCAAAAGGTCAGTACTGCCATTTATACTGAAATCAGGCGGTAGGTCGTATTTTTTACCCGGACCTTTTCCATTATCATCTTTCACCCTGAATTCTATCATATATTGGCCTGGATTTTTCCTTATGATACCATAAAGATCATTTATTACATCTTTGTCCAGGTCTTTTTTCTCTATGGAAAATACGATCTTTCTGCCATTTTCTTTCTTGACGGCCGCCTTGTCTTTAACATTGCCGGCATCCTTCTGCAGCCTGCTGACATCATTGGCCAGGAGTTTTATCTGGTCTTCCTTTTTATCCAGCTTTCCCTTAATGCAGACTATCTGGTCTTCTGCAATAGATTCCCTGTATTTTTCCAGGACATTGGGAAATACTATAACTTCCAGGCTTCCCTCAATATCCTCAAGGTCCACAAAGCACATCTGCTGGTCTTTCCTGGTATATATGGTCTTTACACCGGTAATTATGCCTCCCACAGCAACAGCTGCCTTATCCTCCCTGTCGGCCAGGCTGTTTATACTGTCAAGGTCTGATAATGTGTTTTCGTATTCAAAAAGGGGATGGCCTGATATATATAATCCCAGCATCTCCTTTTCAAAATTAAGGAGCTGCTTGGGTGGATATTCCTCATCATGGCCGCTGCTCTCCAGGATGCCGCTGAACATCATCTTGTCCTGTCCGGGATCCCCATTGTCAAAAAGCGAGAACTGTCCCCTGTCCCTGTCCTTCCTGACCTTTAGTATTTCCTCTGTGATCTTCTCAAAATTATTAAAAAGGAATTTCCGGCTGCGGCCCAGCGAATCGAATGTTCCGCTTTTTATGAGGCTTTCCAGGGTTTTCTTGTTCAGGACTACAGGCTCCACTCTCTCGCAGAAATCAATGAAGTCCCTGAATTTACCGGATTCCTTCCTCTGTCTTTCTATGCTTTCTATCACATTTACGCCTACATTCTTTATGGCAGACAGTCCAAAACGTATGGAATCACCCACAACCGTGAAATCAGAAAAACTCTCATTGATATCAGGGGGAAGGACGGTTATGCCCATCCTCCTGGTCTCCTGCACATACTGGGCCACCTTATCCTGGTTTCCCATCCTGATGCTCAATATGGCAGCCATGAACTGGACCGGGTAATTGGCCTTAAGATACGCCGTCTGGTAAGATATCATGGCATAGGCGGCGCTATGTGACTTATTGAAGCCGTATTCGGCGAAATGGTTTACCAGCTGGAAGATATTTGCCGCTATTTCCTCATCGATGCCTTTATTTTTCGCCCCATCTATAAATTTTTGCCTCTGCTGTTCCAGGAGTTTTCTTTTTTTCTTGCTTATGGCGCCCCTGAGTATGTCGGCTTCCGACATGGAGAACCCTGCCAGCTCGGAAGCAATGCCCATTACCTGTTCCTGGTATAGGATAATACCGTAGGTGTCCCTAAGGATAGGTTTAAGGCTGGGATGGGGATACTCTATGGCTTTCCTTCCGTTTTTGCTTTCCACAAAATCATTGACCATGCCGCTCTGCAGCGGTCCCGGCCTGTAGAGAGCCAGAAGCGCCACCAGGTCTCCGAATTTGGACGGCTTCAGATTTACCACCAGCTCCCTCATACCTGAGCTCTCCAGCTGGAATACACCCAGACAGTCTCCTTCAGCCAGCATCTTATATGTCTTCTCATCATCCAGGCCGACATTGTTTATATCAATATCGGTTCCCCCGGTCTTTTTTACCAAAAAAAGGCATTTATCAATAAGGGAAAGAGTCTTAAGACCCAGAAAATCCATCTTTAAAAGGCCTATCTCCTGGACATCCTCCATCTTGTACTGGGTGACTATATCGCTGTCGCCCTCTTTCTGTATGGGGGTATAGTTAAACAGGTCTTCTGCAGATATCACCACTCCGGCCGCATGTATGGAGTCCTGCCTGACCATACCTTCCAGGGATATGGCCATATCGATGACATCCCTTATCCTCTGGTCATTTTCATATACCTGGCTTAGTTCGGCAGACATCTCCAGGGAATTCTTGATAGTTACATTGAGTTCCATGGGTATCATCTTTGCCACCCGGTCGACCTCTGCATAGGGAACCTCAAGCACCCTTCCTGCATCCCTTATGGCCTGCCTGGCTGCCATGGTGCCGAATGTTATGAGCTGGGCTACCCGCTTTTCCCCATATTTCTCCGTTACATATCTTATGACCTGGCTTCTTTTCTCATAGCAAAAATCTATATCAATATCCGGCATGCTTCTTCTTTCCTCATTGAGAAAACGCTCAAAAAGAAGGCCGTGTTCCAGGGGGTCTATATCAGTTATCTCCAGGCAGTACGACACTATGCTTCCGGCGGCTGAGCCTCTTCCCGGGCCTACCCTTATATTGTTCTGCCTGGCAAAATGGACAAAATCCCAGACGATGAGGAAATACTGGCAAAACCCCATCTTTTCTATCACATCCAGCTCTTTCCTTATCCTGGCTTTTACCTGTTCATCGATACTCCCGTACCTCTTTTCAGCCCCGGCAATGACCAGCTTCTCCAGGTACTTTTCCGGAGCCATAGCTTCCGGGGTCTGGAAATTAGGGATCAGGTTCATGCCCAGACTGACATCCACATTGCACCTTTCGGCTATTTTAAGGGTGTTTTCCAAAGCATCCCCGTATTCACCGAAAAGCTCCTTCATCTCGGAAACATCCTTGAAATAATACTGGTCGGTGGAAAATTTCAGCCTGCCTGCGTCACTTATCATAGACCCGGTCTGGATACATAGCAGGACATCATGAAACCTGTTATCCTGTTTTTCCAGGTAATGGACATCATTTGTGGCTACCAGAGGTATGGAGTACTTCTGCGATAGTCCTTTCATCCCCTTATTGGCTTTTTTTTGTTCCGGCAGTCCCGAATCCTGTATCTCAAGATAAAAGTTTTCCCTGCCGAATACACCGATATACTTTTCCAGCGCCTTTCCGGCAAGGTCCGTCCTGTCAGCCAATAAATGCCTGGGGATCTCGCCTGCAATACAGCCGCTTAAGGCTATAAGACCCTGGCTGTGCTTTTTAAGTATTTCCATATCCACCCTGGGCTTATAGTAAAAGCCTTCAAGAAAACCGAAGCTTACCAGCCTCATCAGGTTCTGGTAGCCGGTATTGTCCTTAGCCAGGAGGGTAAGGTGAAACAGGGAATCCTGGCTTTTATCCCTTACTGCCTGTTTTTCAAACCGGCTCCCCGGCGCCACATAGACCTCGCATCCTATAATAGGCTTTATGCCGGCCTGCCTGGCTGCGCGATAGAATTCAACTGCTCCGTACATCACACCATGGTCGGTAAGGGCCACTGCCGGCATGCCCAGGGCTGCCGCCTTTTCTACCAGGTTTTTTATCCTTACTGCACCATCCAGGAGTGAATATTCACTGTGGACATGAAGGTGTACAAAATTATCTCTGGCCATTAAAATCCGTTTTTCCGTTTTACCTGTATTGATTTTGTCTGGATCAAAGCACTACCCGGTACATCTCTTCCAGCGAGGTGACGCCGGCTGCCACTTTTTCCGCTGCTGCTTCCAAAAGCGTCCGCATCCCTTCTTCCCGGGCGGCGCCGCTTATGGCATCGGTGCTCTTTTTCTCCAGGAGCATCTCCCTTATCTTTTTAGACACCAGCAGGACTGAGTAGATGCCGATTCTTCCATAATAGCCTGTGTCATTGCAATTGGCGCATCCTACTGCCTTATATATGGTCTTACCCTTTAGTATGGGTTCTATTTCTTCATCTAGGGGTATATCGGATATATCATCTTTTTCCCTGCAGTTCTGGCAAAGCCTTCTTACCAGTCTCTGGGCTACAATACACTTTACTGCAGAAGATATCATATATGATTCTATTCCCATCTCCAGAAGCCTGGTGAGGCTGGAAGGCGCATCATTGGTGTGAAGGGTAGTCAGTACAAGGTGGCCGGTTATAGAAGCCTCCATGGCTATTTTTGCCGTCTCCAGGTCCCTTATCTCGCCTACCATTATGATGTCGGGGTCACTTCTGAGCATGGAGCGCAGGCCCCGGGAGAAATTCATATTTATCTTCTGGTTTACCTGGACCTGTATGATATTGGGGAAACGGAACTCTACCGGATCCTCGATGGTGAAGATCTTTTTTTCTACATTTGATATGCGGTTCAGGCTGGCATAAAGCGTAGTCGTCTTTCCTGACCCGGTAGGGCCTGTGATTATTACTGAACCATGAGGTATGCTTATCATGCGTTTGTATTTCTCAAAATCCTGGGGAAGCATCCCGCTCTTATTCAGGTCAAACACGCTGTCATCCCGGTCGAGTATCCTTATGGTTATATTCTCCCCGTAAACAGAGGGTATGGAAGCAAACCGCAGGTCTATAAGCCTGTTCTGGAAATTGATGGATCCTCTTCCATCCTGGGGAAGCCTGTTTTCGGTTATATCCAGACCACCCATGATCTTATAGCGGGATATCAGCAGCCTTTGTACCGTTTTGGGCACATCTTTTATCTTCTGCAGGACCCCGTCTACCCTGAACCTTATGGTACAGTTCTTTTCCTGCGGTTCTATATGTATATCGCTTGCCCTCAGCGATATGGCTTTAAGTATGATCTGGTTGGCCAGCTTTACCAGCGGATTCTTTTCCACCATGTCTTCTTCATATTTTTCAGCGATGGTAAGATCCGCATCCTTCATTATCTCCTGGACTTCTTTCAGGCTGTAGTCATCAGAAGTATACTGCTTTATTATATCTTCTATCTCTTTCTGGGTAGTTATGAAGGGTTTTACATTATATCCGGTAAGAAGCCTTATCTCATCTATGGCATTGATATCCCGGGGATCTATCATAGCTACATGCAGGGTGCTGTCCACCAGCTTGAAGGGAAATACCTTCCTCTTGAAGGCGAATTCCTTTGATATGAGGTTGGCTACAGACTGGTCTATACTGTCGCGTATGTTTCCCAGTTCTACCGTATCATAGCCTCTCTGGAATGATATGAGATCGACCAGGGTCTTCTCATTTATGAAGCCCTTCTTGACCAGTATCTCACCCAGTTTTTTTCCCGTATGCTTTTGTGTCTCCAGGGTCTCTTCCAGCTGCTCCCGGGTTATAAGGTTTTTATTTACCAGTATTTCCCCGATCCTCTGGGTCCTGAGATCTATATCAACCATCTAAACCAAATACCTTAATATAAATATTAATAATTGTTATCATATAACTTTTTATAATTATTACTCCCTATTATAATATATCCCTGTCTATTTTACACATCCCGGGACCATAAAAGATCATTTTTTCCTGTTTATTATACCAGCAGTATAGCCGGCGCCAAAACCATTATCTATATTTACCACCGATATTCCCGGACTGCAGGAATTAAGCATGGTAAGAAGCGCGGAAATACCCCCCAGGTTTGCCCCATACCCTACGCTGGTGGGAACCCCAATAACAGGACAGTCTACCATGGCGCTCACCACGCCGGGAAGAGCGCCTTCCATCCCTGCTACAGCTATGATGACATTGGATTTTTTCAGCTTTTCCTTATTGCTCATGAGCCGGTGTATGCCTGCTACCCCGATATCATATATCTTATCTACCCTGTTCTTCATAAGGTAGGCGGTAATTGCTGCCTCATCCGCGATATCCATATCAGAAGTGCCTCCGCATATTACCGTAATACCCTCTGCCAGGTCTTTTTCGGGTATATCCAGGGGGGTGTATATTATGCCTGATTCAAACCTGAGCTCCCTGTCTGTGATATGCCTTTCAAGCAGGTCATAAACTTCCTTGTCTGTCCTGGTGACCATAAGGATATGGGAGTATTTAAGGATCCTTTTTGATATTTCCAGTATCTGGTCAGGGGTCTTATTGGTCCCGTATACAACTTCGGGAAAATCCCTGCGGAGCAGCCGGTGATGGTCGACCTTGGCATAGCCTATATCTTCGAAGTAGAAGTCTTTTATATTTTCCAGGAAGGCTTTCTCTGATATATCGCCCCTCTTATAGCTTTTCATAAGACCCTCTATGATATTGCTGATATGCTGGTTCATAGCCCCTTTCCAATGTTTATATCTTTAAGTCTTATTATATCCCAATACCCTGAAAATGAAATAATTTCGCAGGACTATTGGTTCAGGGAAAATAATATAAAGCATAACGGGCAATCGGATGCGGGTAATTCTATTTTTACTTAGTCACCATCAAAAAGCTTAAAGGGCATTATATCCTGGCAATTCCTGATTGGTTTGAGTCCCCTATGGGCTGGCTAAATAATAAATAGATATT
>CAYZJW010000041.1:5235-11389 GCA_964478985.1 uncultured Actinomycetota bacterium | reverse complement strand
CTCTTCTGTTCGTTGTGTAGGAACATCTATTAACGCTGTTCGTTCAGAGGCTTTGTCTCTTTTGATTTTTGATGAGGCGGCATTTATTGAGAACATGGATAAAATTTGGGTGGCGTCTAAGCCTGCTTTGGCCGCAGGAGGTTCATCGCCTGCTGACAGGGAATATATAACGCCATATTTGTGGGAAAGATCTCTTAGAAAGGGACCTATGGTCACATCCATCTCTACATTCAGGGTTATGAGATGCTTTCCCGAGGTAAGGGCATTTATGGCTATATAGGCTCCGGCTTCAGGATTGCCTGTAGCATCTATTATGACATCTATGCCCTCATATTCACAAAGAAGCCGGAGATCTTCACTGTATACCAGGATATGATCTTCAGAAGCGGCATCTATTTTCTTTTTTTCAGCATCAGGAATATGATAATCAGGCATGCTTATGCCTTCTATCATTTTTTTTCTTTTTCCAGGACCGCCTCCATGATCAGCAATATAATATTGCTGTGATGTGATTCCTAGTTTTTTGAAAGTATTAAATGCGGCTTTCGCATCTTTATCGACAGCGGCTGCCACTTCCATGCCTTCAAGGCCCCTTATCTGGGAAAGCAGGCCTCTCCCCATCTGGCCCAGTCCCGCCAGCCCGATTTTTATGGGCCTCTTAGCTTCTGAAAGTCCTTCCGGCTTGTTTTCCATAATGCAAACCCTATTCTTGGAAACTAATATTTCTTATCATGTAGTCTACTACTTTTTCGCCATAATCAATATATGCAGGATCGGTCAACCTCATAAAAAGAAAAAGCAGGCTGTCTTTTTCCATAAAACTGAAAGTCATGGACCAGCCCCCTCCTGCCTTATCAAGATTATCATACCTTACCTCAAACAGTTCCATATCTCCCGCATCGGTGTCCATTTCTGTCTTTTTGATATCATCTTCCAGGTCCTGTTCTTTAAGTTCTTCCAAATGCTGTTTCAGCTCTTCCACTCTCTGGTCTGCAAAACTGGAATACTCGCCAGGCGAAGGTGAGAAGTCTTCTTTGAGTACCCACATATTTATGATTATCTGCCTTATGCCGTCATCAGGGGTAAAACCTGCCTTAAGACCAGCCTCAATTTCTTCCTTTTCCAGGGACCAGCCGTCAGGATAGGCGATCTGGAAACCGAAATCCTGGTCTGCATATACCTGGTTTCCGGCAAAAATGCCGTCATCATATTCCAGCGGCACCACTTCAAAGACATACTCCTGCCAGGTTTCATCCTGGCTTATTATTTCCAGCCTGTAGCTTCCTGGGGGGAAAGCCGGCTGTTTTTCATTTACCAGCTGGAATAATATATAGCCGGGCATATATGAGTTTTCACTTATAGTATATTCTTCATCTCCCAGGAGTATGTCGTCTTCATACCATTTTATGCCGAATCTGTCCCCTGAGATCTTGTGATCCAGCCTGATGAAAGCATATATTTCATCGTCCTGGTAGAATTCACGGGACTTGCCGTAGGGTTTTCCATCCTGATCCAGGTCTTTAGACATGCCGGCTTCGATTATTTCTGCTGAAGGCTCCATTATGGTAAAACCTGCCTCGGCCTTAAGCTCTGAATTATGATAATAGCTTACTGTATACTCTCCGGGCTCTGCTATTATCCCTGATCCTTCTGCGGGAAGAAGCCTGTTGGAGATATACCCTTCTACGAAGGCTGGATTATCCATGGAATAGGTACCGGCTGAGTCTGCTATCACTTCCCCGTTATCTGAATTCCTCCAGGTGAACCTCCACCTGTCGCCACCCCTAACGCCTGAGACTTTGACAGCTGCTGCGATCTGGGGAGAATCTATACTGTATCGGCTTCCTATGTTAACCGGTTCCAATGTCAGGGGATCGATATCACCGCCTATGATAAGCTGGCCGAATGTCCCACCGGCCGAACAGGACACAAGCAGGATAAAAAGGGAGGAAAGGAACAATAAAGCTGCAGGTATCCTGATTCCCGACAGTCCTTTAAGCCTAAAGTCCAGTGACCGCATTATGCCGGCTGGCCCTCATTGGGCACCACGCATACCATGCTCATACCATCTTTGCCGGCTATGAACTGGTGCAAGAGGCCGGGAGGGACCAGTATGAAATCGTCCTTTTCTATGGCTATCCTCTCATCTTGTTTAAGCACATAGCCGCTCCCGGAGATTATTACTACTTCATGCTCCCAGGTATGGGAATGCCTGGGGGTATGCCCTGAAGGCTTTATTTCAAAAAGCCTCATGGCAAAATTGGGGGCACCGTCTTTAACGGTAAGCATGGGATAAAACTTGATTCCCGAAGCTTCCCCGTCATCCATTATTATGGGCTCATTTTTTTTGAGTCTCTTTATTATCATGCTTCCTGCCTTGATAGATCGAAAATAAAAAAGTGTATATTTAAATAGAGCCCCCTTGCTCTGCAGGGACAGGGGGCTCTATGCCGATTTGCCTCTACTGGTTCAGGATGTTCTGGAAGAACTGGTTTTTTTCAGCTTCATTATACCCCACTGCACTGGCATTGCCGAACCACTGGGGCCATGAGTTAAAGGTAGTGATCACTATATCTTCCCTGTTAAGCGATAAGAGGACCGGCAGTATCTCCTGGGCCTGGGCCAGCGATATATTGGTATATATGAAATTTCCCAGAGTCCCCATAAACCCTGCCAGATTGCCTGAATTTACCATCCCCTTCTTCTGCAGAAGAAGTTCTGCCAGCATCATGGCTGCCTGCTTCTCCCTGGCATAAGCGCCTCCCCCGTAAAGGGTCCTGCCCTTCCGTGCCCTTGAAAGGGCCAGCGCCTGGGCGCCGTTTATATGATGGACTCCCGGACCCAGATAGCACCCGGAAAAGCCGTCAGCAATATTTTCCTCTACGGTCACTGTGACTCCTCCCATCCAGTCTATAAGCGGCGGGAATCCGTCAAAATCGGTTATGGCATAAAAATCTATTTTTCCCCCTACAAACTGCTCAAACTTTGATACTGCATAGTCATGACCGCCTGAGGCGTGGTATCCGTTTATCTTTCTGCCTCCGAACCAGGTATCCCTGGGAATAGTGACCAGGTATGCTTTCCTGGTATCAAGGTTGAGATGGACAAATATATTTGTATCTGTCCTGCCGCTTACTCTTCCGCCA
Source organism: uncultured Actinomycetota bacterium (assembly GCA_964478985.1). Lineage (GTDB taxonomy): Bacteria > Actinomycetota > Humimicrobiia > Humimicrobiales > Humimicrobiaceae > M55B120. The sequence continues at coordinate 8,243 of CAYZJW010000041.1, read as the reverse complement.
GCCCTGTCGGCTGCACTGTCATCGCCCCATATTATGAAGTTTACCTTTCGTCCTGCATGAAAGCCTGCAGCTCCGCCTGAAGAAAAACCGCTGCCCGAAGCACCGGATGCGGCTGCAGGCGCCCCTGCATAGGGCGTTATCCCATATGCAGCGCAGAGCTGGGCAAATTCCTGGGACTTCAGGAAGCCGTCCAGGACTTTTTCCCTGCTCATGCCGCCGGTCATCCGGCCAAGCCAGGTATTATATCCTTCGGCATCGGGTTCCCTGTTAAAAAAAGACCTGTATAAAATAGTCAGAAATGCTTCATTTCCGTGATTACTGCTGGAAAACTCCTCACTGAACACAAAACCCTGGGCTACGTCAGCCCCGGTCTTGGAACCATTAAGCAGTCTTCCCACCCACTCTTCCAGTCCGGCCTGGTCAGGCTGCCTGTTAAGGCACTGCACATAGAACCTGCTGACAAATGCCTGTACCTGTTCCGAATTGCCTCCTGTAAGAACTGCCGGCATTATGGTAACCAGCAGTGCCGCTATAACGGTAAAAACCGCTATAAACTTCCATTTTGGTAAAATCCTTTTTCTCATCACCAGCCCCTTATCTTTTATATATTATTAAATACATCTATTTGATTTTTCTATGATCCCGGCCTGAGATCCTCCTCTATTCTATTGATGCCTATCCTTGTCAATGCAAAATCATATCTTATAGGGTCATTTTTATCAATTTGTTTTAGGGATTCCGTGACTTCGAGCACGGTTTTGAGGTCTGACTGCTTCCTTGAAGTCAGTCCCAGCATGGCTGACATGCGCGACATATGTATATCCAGGGGCACAAGCAGCCTGGAAGCAGGTATGCCCTCCCAGCCTCCGGGGTCTATTTCATCGCTTCTTACCATCCAGCGCAAAAAAAGGTTTAGCCTTTTAAAGGCGCTTTTCCCCTCATGCGAAGGCATCAGGCTGCAGCATGAATTAGAGGCCAGCCTGTTTATCTTTTCACTGAAAGCAAGCATGGCATACAGTATGCTGGGATGATGGTCGTCATAGCCTTCAAGAAATGCAGCATTAAGCGAACCCCGGCTGGCGATCATCTCCCGGGCTGAAGACAGGAGGCAGGCTATCTCTTCTCCCGGCGTGAACCTGTGTTTAAAAAACGACAATCTCTCCTTCAGGTGCATAATATCTGTATTCATTATATAGTCATAGGGCGACGGACCCATCAGGGAGAGGATGCTGTCAACGCTTTTAAGTATCTGGGTGACCCTGCCGTATGCCAGCGAGGAAGCTATAAGGCCCACTATCTCCCTGTCCCTTATATCCTCATATGAATATAAAAATTCCAGGGGGTCCGGATGGACAAAACTGCGGTGGTGGTATTTACGGTATATGCCATCCAGAAAATGCCTTAAAACTTCTTCAGTGTACTGACCCTTTTCAGTCTTTTTTAAGGTCATCGCCCAGTCCCTTATGAGCCCTTTCTATCTTTTCCGCCAGATCATCAAGAGCCTTAAAGTCCTTTTCCAGGGGATATCCCCTGATGATGACCGGTTCGATGATCTCTGCCTTCATGGGTGCAGCCAGATCCCCCAGGATCTCCACGGTCTTTCCGCCCCATCCATATGATCCGACAATGGACAGGAACTTCGCCGGAGGCCTTAAGGCCCTGGCCAGATAAGCAGCATAGACTGCCAGCGGATGCGGTCCTGCCAGCACGGTAGGGGTGCCTAGCACCACAGTCGCCGCATCTATGAGGGCTGAAGCAAGAATACCAAGATCATCCTCTGACAGGTGAAAATCAACCACGCTTATGCCTTTCTTTTCCAGGGCACCCTTAAGATGCATAACCATCTTCCGGGTGCTGCCATGCATGGATACATATGGTATTGCCACCGTATTTGCCAGCTTTCCTGACGACCACTCTCTGTAGGCATCCATTATATGTCCCGTGTCATCATGGACAGGCCCGTGGCTGGGAGCTATCATATCTATTTGGCAGCTTTCAAGTTTTTCCAGGTTTTTCCTTATAATACTGCCAAAGGGGAGCATTATCTCCCCATAATATCTTTTTGCCGCCGGCATTACCCTTTCCAGGTCATTTCCTGAGATCATCAGCTCTGAAAAAGCATAATGCGAGCCAAAGAAATCACAGGAAAATAATATCTTATCTTCTTTTAAATAGGTTGATAGGGTCTCGGGCCAATGCACCCAGGGAGTGAAGATAAATTCCAGGGTCTTATCCCCAAGCGACAGGGTCTCACCGTCTTTTACCGTCATGAACCTGTCTCCCGGTATATGGAGCAGGTCAATAAGCATCCCCCTGCATTTTTCATTGGTGACGATGACTGCATCGGGGTATTTTACAGCGAGTTCACCGATTGAACCTGAATGGTCCTGTTCACCGTGCTGGGAGACTATATAATCGATATTCCCCATGCCTGCATCCTCTATATTCTTTAGAAGATCATCAGTCTTGGGGGGATCTGCAGTATCGATCAGGGCTGTGGCTTCACTGCCCTTTATCAAGTATGCATTATATGTGGTGCCGTCCGGGAGCGGAATAAGTTCATCAAAAAGTCTTCTTTCCGGGTCGGCCACGCCGGCATAATATATATTTTTCTTTAATTCTTTCCTGTCCATCTGAAAAACTCCATTCCATTAAACTCTTGGCAGCCATGTCCCGCAATCCTGAGAGGCTGGAGAACGGGACTGTTATTAATGCTTTTATTTGTCCTGGGATATCCAGAGACCGTGCACATTACAGTATGCCCTTACGGTAACGTCATCAAGGCTGGTACAGAATACTGCTTCCGGTTCATCTCCCGGTTTGAGGAACTGCCGGGAAGAAAAATCCCCTGATACCAGTTCTATCCATTCTATATAATGTTCTTCTTCCATGGGATGGGCTGTACTTCCTACGGTCACCTTATAGCCGTCATCTGTCTTCTCTATTACAGGTACATGTTTTTCCCTGGCGGCATCGGTTGAGTTTTCCTCATATAATCCCATGGGCTG
>CAYZJW010000041.1:0-5135 GCA_964478985.1 uncultured Actinomycetota bacterium | reverse complement strand
CATGTTTTTCCCTGGCGGCATCGGTTGAGTTTTCCTCATATAATCCCATGGGCTGTCCGCAGCATACCAGTTCGCCTTTCCCCCCATGAACCATCTCGACAATATTTCCGCATATCCCGCATTTGTAGATCTGCATCTTCTCAGTCATGATCACTCCTTTTCCTGTTTTACAAAACCATAATACTGATAATATCCCATTCCCTGCATCAGACAACAGGTATTTAGATAAATCAGGTCCTTTATAATATAATATTACATAAACGATAATAAATCATAATATTTGAAAGGATAAAAATGATTTTTTCTAAAAAATATATTTTACCATTCGCAATACTCATGGTGCTTCCCATGCTGCTTTTTAGCTGTGCTCAGGCTGCGGGGGGTCAGGAACAGGGGTCTGCAGCCGGCACCTCACAGGAGAGGGAACTGGTTGATGAAACCGCTGAGGAAGGGACCGGGACCATGGCAGCAGAGACAGAAAGTACTGATACAGATATGTCCCCGGTTATTGACGGCAGTATTGACCCGGGAGAGTATATACACTCGCTGACAGAAAATGCCACCGGGATCGAGTTTTTCTGGAGCCATGACGGCCAGGAGCTTTTTGCCGGAATAAAAACCGTTTCTTCCGGCTGGATATCAGCAGGCTTTGATCCCCAGTCTGCCATGAAAGATGCCAATATAATATTTATGGCTCTTGACGGGGAAGATGTGATGATTCGCGATGATTTCGGGACTTCTGCATTCAGCCATGATGATGATGTGGAGCTTGGCGGCACCAATGATATAACCGCATCTGCTGCTGGAAGGGATGGCGGGATCACTGTCTATGAGTTCTCAATTCCGCTGGATTCGGGAGATGAGTTTGACAGGGTGCTTGTCCCGGGCAATGAATATGGTGTTATATTTGCAGTGAATGATAATGGGATCGACTTTGACAGCAAGCACTCCGCCAGTGGAAGTGCCGTCATACAGCTGGACTAGCTGAGTTCAGTAAAGCCATTTCCTGCATAGATCAGTCAAACCTTTGTTCGGGACGGTCCCTTCCGGCATAATCAGACCATCCCCTCTGCTCCCAGTAACCCTTATAGTCATAATCTACAAATTCTATCTCATTTATCCATTTGGGCCATTTCATGCCGTATTTTTCGGGAACTACCATCCTTACCGGAAAACCATGCTCAGGAGCCAAAGGCTTCCCGTTCATGCTGTATGCCGCCATGACTCCCTCCTGCGCGGCTTCTTCTATGGTTATGCTGGTGGAATATCCGTCTTCACAGTAAAAGACTGCCTCCAGCACGTTTTCATCAAGCCCGGCCATTTCCATGATATGGCTAAAAGGTACTCCGGTCCACACAGCATTGCCTATCAGGCTTCCGCCCTGGGGGTTGGATATGGTCTCCAGGGTGGCAAAAACAGATTCCCGGGGCATGTCCATTATCTGGTCATAATTCAGCTCAAAGGGGCTAGACACCAGGCCGCCTACATCCAGGGTCCAGTCGCCTATTTCTATGTCAGGAATAAACCCCAGGGAAAGAGTAAAGAAATTCTGCTGGGAGATAAAATCAATATCGGTGCTGCCAAGATCATCGGCTTCCGGCACCAGGTCGCTAAACCCGGCTATGAAATCAAATAATACCGGGTTTTTCACCCATTTTGTGGTGGGACCCTCATCCGCAACTATCTTGATTATCCCGTCTGCGGAGGGGTTGAGGTACTGGCCATTTTTCTTCCATACCAGGTATAGATCATCCCCGGTGACCTCATCCAGGCTGAACTGGGCTGCATAGAGGTCTGTGGCATAGATTATTACATTCCTTGATTCATCCAGTATATCAAGTCCGTCGATGAGGTGCTTCACTTTCAGGCCAGTGAAACTTTCCTGGACCTCTTCTCCATCGGTACGGATACCGGAAGCATCGAATACTTCGACCATATCCATATGGTCTTCCAGGATAGTCAGGAAATCTATTGTCATATCTTCACCCAGAAGGCCGGAAAACCTTATCTGGTATTCGGGTATGGTCATGGCAAAATCAACATCATCCTCTATAGTACTGATATCGATATCTTCCGGGACAAATATATCATCATCTGCCGCTGCCCTGGACAACTCATTTTGTGCTATAAAATATATGAAAAAACCAAGAAGGACTGCCAGTGAAGCAAATACAAGTATTATTGTCAGTTTTCTTTTCATAATAACCTTTTTATCGAGTTAAAGAAAAAGTAAAGTAGGAGAAGCCGCCTACCACAACTATGCCGATAAGGGCCAGGATAATATTTATATATATCCCCTTTATCTTGTTCCTGATGAGGGCTCTCCTGATGGACAGAAGTACATGTACAGCACCCACTACCAGGCCTGCGATATTCAGGTATACCTGGTGCAGGGAATTGGCCAGGCCCCTGTTAAAGAATGTAAAATAACCTACCTGCCTGTAGCCTGTTATAAGGATAAGTAAAAAAAGAACTATAAGTATATATGCTGAAATACGGTTTATCCTGGTAAGTATCTTTTCCATGATGCCTCCGCACTCTTTATCAATATAATAATTCTATAAGACTAATGCCTTAATATCAAAAATATTAATTTAACTATAGATAAGGCGCAGGAAAAGACTTAAATGTTTCTTTGGAATGTTTAATCTTCACCCTGCCCATAATAGGCATCTTTTCCATGCTTCCTTAAGTAATGTTTGTCAAGGAGGGTCTTCTTTATGTCACTGACAGAACTGTTTATGACTATGGACCTGTAGGCAAGCATGGCAATATATTCAAGTGCTATGGCAGCCTCCACCGAAGAGTCCGCATCAGCGCCCCAGGTAAAGGGGCCATGGCAGGCTACCAGGCAGGCCTTCATCTTTGTGTGATCCCTGTTATTGAATGTCTCTACTATAAGTTTTCCCGTCTCCTTCTCATATTCGCCCATTATGCAGCTGTCTTCTATTACCCCTGTGACCGGCACAGCCCCGTAGAAATAGTCGGCATGGGTGGTACCCAGGCAGGGTATGGCGGTCTTTGCCTGGGCAAAGGCTGCGGCATAAGGCGAATGGCTGTGGGTAACTCCCCCTATGGAGTAAAGATTATTATAAAGCTCCAGGTGGGTGGCGGTATCTGATGAGGGATTTGGTGAGTCCTTGTCCACTTTTTTACCATCCAGGGACACCAGCACCATGTCAACTGGCCTGAGGTCTTCATAGGGTATGCCTGAGGGCTTTATGGCTATGATGCCTTCTTTCCTGTCTATGCCCGATACATTCCCGAAGGTGCCGGTGACAAGCCCGGACTTTGAAAGCCTGATATTGGCTTCATATACCTTTTGTTTAAGTATGTCTGGGTAATCTTTCACAGCTTCCTTAGGATGTCTTCTGTATTGTCTCCCAGCCTGCGGTAGAGCCCGTAGAGCTTTTTATAGGTAAAAGCATTTTTACTGTCAGGCTTATAGGTTGCTTTTATGGGGCTTGCCATCTTTTTTTGGGCTTTTCCTATATCCTGGTAATAGCCCGAGGCCACTGCCCCGAATATGGCGGCCCCCAGGGCCACTGCCTGGAAGGACTGTGCCGCCTTTACCGGCATGTCAAGTACATCAGAAAGTACCTGCATGACAAAGGGCGACTTCTGGGATATGCCGCCTATGGCTATTATTTCATTTATCTTTATACCTTCCTGGCTAAACCTTTCTATTATGGCTTTTGAGCCGAAGGCGGTAGACTCTACCAGTGACCTGAATATGGCGGGGGCATCTGTTCCCAGCGATAGTCCTAAAATTGCCCCTTTTAGCTTCTGGTCGGCATAGGGCGTCCTTCTTCCGTTTAGCCAGTCAAGGGCGACAAGTCCGGTATCTTCGGGATCTATCTTTTCTGCCTTTTCTGTAAGTCCTGGAATTATTTTGTCTTCAATAGAGGCCTTTGTCTTTTCAGTCAATAGGTTCTCTACTGGCCACATAAGGATGTCCTTAAACCAGGCATATACGTCCCCGAAGGAGGACTGTCCTGCCTCAAAGCCTATAAGGCCGGGGACTACTGATCCGTCTACCTGCCCGCATATGCCGGCTGCGGCTCTGTCTCCTATGGTATCTTTGGAAGATACTGCAATATCGCAGCAGGAGGTGCCTATTATCTTTATGAATGTACCCTCTTTTATACCGGCACCCACTGCCCCCATATGGGCATCGAAGGCGCCTACGGTGACAGCTATGCCGGAAGGAAGCCCCAGTTTCCCCGCCCACTCCTGGGCCAGGCCTCCTGCTTTTATGTCTGATGTATATGTATCTTTATAAAGCCTTTTTCTTAAGCCCGAAAGAAGGGGGTCTACCTTTGTAAGGAACTCTTCCGGGGGAAGGCCTTCCCACAAGGCATGCCACATGGCCTTGTGCCCGGCAGCGCATCTTGACCTTTTTATGTCTTCAGGCTTTGTGTTTGAGGTTAGTATGGCCGGTATCCAGTCGGCCAGCTCCACCCAGGAGTATGCTGCCAGTCTTACTTCTTCATTATTTTTTATGGTGTGAAGTATCTTTGAGAAGAACCATTCGGAAGAATATACCCCGCCTGAGTATCTGGTGTAATCTGTACCGCCCCAGGAACGTGCGGTATTGTTTATAAGTTCTGCTTCCTCTACCGCGGTGTGGTCCTTCCACAGTATAAACATGGCATCGGGGTCGTCTTTAAATCCATCCTTTAAGGCTAGTACAGTGCCGTCAGCATCTACCGGGGCCGGGGTGGAGCCGGTGGTGTCTATGCCTATGCCGATTATGTCCCCGGCAGTTCCTTCCGGAGCCTTTTCTACTGCTTTTCTTATGGAAGCTGTAAGGGATTCCATATAGTCTAAGGGGTGGTGGCGGAACTGGTTTCTGGATGGATCTGAATATTTACCCTGTTTCCAGCGGCTGTAGAATGATACGGCTGTAGATATCTCTTTTCCGTCTTCTGCGTCCACTATGACAGAGCGCACCGAGTCGGTGCCGAAGTCAAGGCCTATAACGTATTTTGATGACATTTATTACCTTCCCTTATAAAAAATGTAATCTTCTATATCCTAAAAAACTGTTTTTTAAGCAAATTCTGACTCTATGGGATTATTGTACATGATAGTATTACTAATACAAGAAGCCTTCAGGGAACAAGGCTGGTCTT
>CAYZJW010000040.1:0-11627 GCA_964478985.1 uncultured Actinomycetota bacterium | reverse complement strand
GGTCAGGCATGTACACCTTTCCCGGGAGCATGTGGACGTACTTTTCGGGAAGGGTCATGAGATGCAGGTATTAAAGGAGCTATACCAGCCCGGCACCTATGCCTATAAGGAGACTGTCACCGTAGTGGGGCCCAGGCTCAATGCCATCCAGAATGTCAGGGTCCTGGGACCCCTGAGGGGCAAGACACAGGTAGAACTGGCAAAGACTGACTGCATCACATTAGGTGTAGATGCGCCGGTCAAGCCTTCAGGACAGCTTGAAGGCACCGCCTCTGCCGTAGTCATAGGGCCCATGGGCGCAGTGTACCTCAAGGACGGTGTCATAAGGGCTAACCGGCACCTGCACCTGTCTTCAGATGATGCTGCCTATTTCGGATTGAAGGATAATGACCTGGTAGATGTCAGGATCTCTGGCCCCAAGGGCCTTACCTTCAATAATGTGCAGGTCAGGGTATCTCCTGATTTCAAGTCTGAGATGCATGTAGATACCGATGACGGCAATGCGGCAGATATTGTGAACGGGACCATGGCAGAGATAGTGGATGCATCATGCGTATCCCCCATATCGCTGCAGATGGCAAACGGAAAAGACAGGCCGCCTGATATACCGGACAGGAGCTTTACAGGCGAGATAACCGACAGCAATATCCTTAAAAGCATGAACCAGGCAGTGGAGGTCACCCGGGCTGTGGCCCCGGAAGAAAGCGATGATGCTGCCGCAGAGAGGAAAAAGACAGTCATAACCACGGCAGACCTGGATGATTATGTGTCAAAGGGTATTGAAGTGACCAGTGATGTCATACTGAGCCCGCTGGCAAGGGACGAAGCCCAAAAAAGAGGAATAAAGATCAGCTACAGACAATAGAGGAGGTAAGATGTGGCTATAGACGAGAAACAGATAGAAGAGATAGTAAGAGGTGTGGTAGATAATCTTATGACTACCTCCGGCGCCTCTGCATTTAAGACAGCCTCCGGCGCCTCTTCAGCTAATGGTATATTGGGAAAGATAAGCGACGCTATCGATGCTGCCAAAGAAGCCCAGCCAAAACTGGTTTCTATGGGCAGGGAGAAAAGATACAGGATAATAGCAAATATCAGGAAGAGATGCCTGGAAAACTCAGAGAAGTTTGCCAGGATGGCGGTTGACGAGACCGGGATAGGAAGATATGAAGACAAGGTGGTAAAGAACCAGGTAGCGGTAAATTTTTCCCCCGGCCCTGAGGACCTTGACATAAAGACCTATTCCGATGAGACCAGCACCATTACCATAGACAGGTCTCCATATGGGCTTATAGCAGCCATAACCCCCATGACCAATCCCACTCCCGGCATCATAAATAATGCCATCATCATGATATCAGCAGGTAACAGCATAGTGTTTTTACCCCATCCCCAGGCGCATAAATGCAGCCTGGAAGCCATCAAGGTGATCCATGCTGCCATAGTGGAGGCGGGAGGACCGGCAAACCTGGTAACTGCTGCCGCCGAATCCAGGGTGGAGAATGTATCTTCTGCCTTTAAAAGCGAGAAGGTGGATATGATAGCAGCTACCGGCGGACCGGGCATTGTAAGGCTTTCCATGAAGAGCGGAAAGAAAGTCATAGGTGCAGGTCCCGGCAATCCCCCGGTCATCGTGGATGAGACAGCTGATATCGGAAGAGCTGCGGTAGAGATAGTAAATGGCGCCAGCTTTGACAATAATATACTGTGTAATGAGGAGAAAGTGTGCATATGCATAAGGAGTGTGTCTGACAAACTGCTGTCAGCATTCTCTGCCAATAATGCCATGGTGCTTTCCCGGGAACAGGCCCAGAAGGTAGCAGGCCTGGTAGTAAAAGACGGGGAGATCAACAAGGATTATATTGGAAAAGATGCGGCAAAGATACTTAAGGATGCAGGCATAGAATGCAGTCCCCCGGTCAGGCTGGCGGTTTTCGTGGCCGATTCCGAGGATCATCCCATAATCCAGCATGAACAGCTCATGCCGGTGCTTCCCATATTCCTGGTAGACAGCTTTGAGGAGGCTATGGCCGCAGCAGTGAGATGCGAGCACGGTTTTGGACATACAGCTATGATACATTCCAAAGACATAGACAGGATAACCAGGTTCGGCCAGGTCATCGGTACTACCAACTTCATAGTCAATGCCAGGAGCCAGGCCATGGCTGCCAGCAATGAAAAGGGCGGGACCGCCTGGACTATAGCCGGGGCAACAGGTGAAGGAAACACTACACCCAGGTCTTATACCAGGCAGAGGGTGATGTATGTATCAGGTGCCATGAATTTTGTAAAATAAGATATAAAATGATAATACCGGGAGGAAGATGCAGATGAGTGGTGAAGCATTGGGACTTATAGAGACCAGGGGTTATGTGGCGGCCCTGGAGGCTGCTGATGCCATGGTAAAGGCTGCCAATGTCAGGCTTACTTCCAAAAACTATGCCGGAAGCGGTATGGTAGAGGTGGAAGTAAAGGGTGATGTGGGAGCAGTCAAGGCAGCCGTGGATGCAGGCGCTGCTGCGGCAAAAAGGGTGGGTGAAGTAGTGTCGGTCCATATTATCCCCAGACCCCATGAAGAGCTCGATAAGTTCAATTCAAAAAAATATGTGAGACAGGGCAAGCGGACCATAACCCCGTCCAAAGACATAAAGAAGTCTAAGAAACAATAATAAAAAAAGAGTTTGACTTATGGAAAGATCGATCGGTATAGTTGAATTTCGAAGTATTGCCATGGGCATAGGCGCCGTGGATGCAATAGTCAAGACATCCGATGTCAGGATACTTGATGCCAGGACCATCTGTGCCGGAAAATACTATATAATCTTTGCCGGAAGCGTAAGCGCGGTAAGAAGCGCAGCCCAGGCCGTCGGTGAAGAATTTGCTGAGTTCATCATAGATATGGGTGAGCTCTCCAATGTCTATCCCCAGATGTTCTATGCCATAAGCCAGACTTCGGAAATAAAGGATCCCGGAGCCATAGGCGTGATAGAGACATTGACCTCGCCTTCAGTGCTTATTGCTGCAGATTCTGCCATAAAGGCCACCGATGTACAGCTGGTGGAGATAAGGATAGCCAGGGCACTGGGCGGCAAGAATATCTGCATCATAACCGGGGATGTATCTTCGGTAACGGAGTCTGTAAGGGTGGGCATACAATATGCCCGGGATAAGGGATTCCTGGTAGACTCACAGGTAATACCGTCCCCCCACGAGGATCTGTACAGGGCCATATTCTAGCAGAAAGGGCAGCCTATTTATGGAGATAAGGCTTGATTACGGGGAGAGCTATTTAAAAGTAGAGGTGGATAGAGACAGGATAATCCACATCCTGGAAAAGAAACCTGCGCCTGCACTTGATAATGTCAGGCAGAGGTTTCTGGAAGGTTTCAGCCGGCCCATTGGAAGTCCCCCCCTTAAGAGACTTGTTTCGGGAAAGAAAAACATATGCATCGTCATCTCTGACAGCACCAGGGCAGTACCCACCGATATCATCCTGGGAGGACTGCTGGACGAGATAAAAAGCTGCGGCATCCCCGCCGAAGCTGTAACCATCCTGGTAGCTACAGGACTGCACCGCCCCAATACGGAAGAAGAGCTAAAAAGGATGGTGGGAGCAGATATAGTAAATAACTACCGCATTGTGAACCATGATGCCAGGAACAGGGATTCCTGCCGGCATATAGGAAATACTAAAAGGGGTACCCCGGTAATAATCGACAGGGTCTATACTGAATCAGACTTCAAAATACTTACCGGACTGATAGAGCCCCATTTCATGGCCGGTTTCTCCGGGGGAAGAAAAGCAATCTGCCCCGGGATAAGCTATATGGACATGTTCCGGCATTTTCACGGCCCCGCCGTACTGGAGTCTCCCATGGCGGCTAATGCTGTACTTGACGGCAATCCTTTTCATGAAGAATCTACCGAGATAGCCAAAATGGCGGGCGTGGATTTTATTATAAATGTTACCATAAACAAGAATAAACAGGTGACTGGCATATTCTGCGGCGATCTGGAGAAGGCATTTTATGCCGGAGCGGATTTTTGCAGGGAAAGCAGCACCTATGAAATAGACAGGCAGGCAGATATAGTCATCACATCAGCCGGCGGCTATCCCCTGGACTGCAACCTTTACCAGTCGGTAAAGGGTATGGTGGGGGCCATGCCTGCAGTCAGGGACGGGGGCATGATCATAATAGCTGCCAGATGCGCGGAGGAGATAGGGAGCCGGGAATTCGTGGAGCTCTTAGCAAGCGAAAAAGAACTGGATGCCTTCATGGAAAAGATAAATGATCCCGGATTCTTTAAAATAGACCAGTGGGAGCTGGAGATGCTGGTAAAAGCCAGGAAAAAAGCAGAGATATACCTTTACAGCGACTGTCTCAATAAATGCAGCTGCAGCATCCCCGAGACCACCCTGATAAGGACTGGCTCCATTGAGGAGGCCATAGAGAAGGGAATGGAAAAATACGGACCCCGGGCTTCCATATCAGTGATACCGGAAGGCCCCTATATCATACCCGTTTTCAGGAAATGATCTCCGTGCCGTATCAGCCGCGCATAGTTGCAAAGTTGTTACTTTTTAAACCTGATAAAAATTATTATAATATACCGGACATCATTACCAGGAGATATATTATATGAAGACAAAAGAGTTAGATGCATTAAAGCAAATAGCAGGAGAAGAAAATGTCATAATTTCTGAGGAGGAGAGGTACTGCTACAGCTATGATTCCACCAGGCTGGAGTATATGCCGGATGCAGTGGTAAAAGCTTCCACAGTTGAACAGATAAGCAATATTTTTAAATTCGCGTCCAGTGAAAAGATCCCAGTCACCCCCAGGGGATCGGCCACCGGGCTCAGCGGCGGATGCCTGGCCCTGAGGGGAGGGATAATCCTGCTTATGGTGGGCATGGATAAGATACTGGATGTGAACCCGGTAGACCTGCTCATAGATGTAGAGGCAGGGATAATAACCCAGAAAGTAGACATGGAAGCCCAGAAATACGGGCTTTTCTATCCCCCGGATCCGGGTACGGTAAAGACCTCTACCATAGGCGGCAATATAGCCGAGAATGCAGGGGGACTCAGGGGCCTCAAATACGGTGTAACCAGGGATTATGTAAATGCCCTGGAAGCGGTGCTTCCCAATGGTGATATTGTCAATTTCGGTACCCGGACAGTAAAGGGCGTTACCGGATATAATATGGTGGACCTTATGACAGGTTCCGAGGGTACCCTGGCAGTCATAACCAAAGCCACTCTCAGCCTGCTTCCCATTCCTCCGGCAAGGGCCAGCCTGCTGGCGCTTTTTAACACCATCGATGATGCGGCTAAGACAGTAAGGGATATAGTCGCGGAAGGAGTAATAACCTCTACCCTGGAGATACTGGACCAGGTGACCATAAATGCCATAGAAGATTATCTGGGCCTGGGCCTTGACAGGAATATCGGGGCCATGCTGCTGATCGAAGTAGACGGTCAGCAGGGTGCGGTGGATGCAGAAGCCGGGATAGTAATGAAGGTCTGTAACTCCAATAATGCCCTTTCATGCAAGAAGGCGGCATCCGCAGAGGAAAGGGATGAGATCTGGGCTGCCAGGAGAGCCGCCCTTTCTTCACTTGCCAGGGTGAAGCCGTCAACCATACTGGAAGATGCCACCATACCCAGGAGCAGGATAGTTGACATGGTGCAGGAGGTGAACCGGATCGCGGAAAAGTACGGTCTCCGCATAGGCACCTTCGGGCATGCCGGCGACGGCAATATCCACCCTACTATCCTTACCGACTTAAGGGATGCCGAAGAAGAAAAGAAAGTGGAAGGCGCTATAGAGGATATCTTCAGGGCTGCAGTAGAGATGGGAGGTACTCTTTCCGGGGAACATGGCATAGGGATCTCCAAGGCCAAATATCTCCGCATGGAGATAAGCCGGGAGAGCTATGAGATAATGAAAAGGGTAAAACAGGCATTTGATCCTGACAATATCCTTAATCCGGGAAAGATGTTTACCGACCTTTAGAGCAATGTGAACGGTAAAAAGATTATTTAAAGAAACGAAGGAAAATGACTGAAAAGAAAAAGAATACAAAGAAAAAAGACCAGGCAAGGATCTTTAAAAGATATGACGACCTTTTTAACTGCTCCCGGTGCGGCACCTGCATGTCATTCTGCCCGGTTTATAAGAATACCAATGACGAAGGCCTGTCTCCCCGGGGAAAGCTCAGCCTGATAGAAGCCATAAGCCAGGAAAAACTCAGGTTTACCGACAAGGTCTCGGATAAGATATACACCTGCACCATGTGCAATTACTGTGACAGCGAATGCCCCAGCGGGGTAAATATAAAAGAGCTGTTCCAGGAGATGAGGCAGGATCTGGTCGATACGGAGAAATATCCCCTGGCCCTTGATTTTCTTAAAAAACGGCTGGATGAAGCCAAGAATGTCACCTTTGATACCAATGAAGGAAGGATAGACTGGACCAGGCAGATACCCGACAGCCAGCCTGATGATTTCCTAAAGGATAAGGCTGACGTAATATACTTTGTAGGATGCGTATCTTCATTTTCTCCCAGGACTTTCAGCATACCCCGTTCAATAGTCCAGGTATTCAGGGAAGCGGGAGTTGATTTCGGGCTCCTGGGTGATGAAGAGTGGTGCTGCGGTTTCCCCCTTCTTTCTTCCGGGATGAAAGCCGAAGCCAAAAAGCTGGCAGACCATAATATCAGGGAGGTCAAGAAAAGAGGGGCAAAAGTACTTGTGACATCATGTCCTTCCTGTTATCACACCTGGAAGCATGAATACGGGGAGATATCATCAGAGAAGATGGATTTCGAGATAATGCATGTCTCACAATATATGCTAAAGCTTATACAGGACGGCTGCCTGAAGCTAAACCAGTTTGAAAAGAGGGTAGCCTACCATGACCCCTGCGACCTGGGAAGGAACTCCGAAGTATATGACGAACCGCGTAAAGTAATAAAGAGCATACCGGGAGTGGAGTTTGTGGAGCTAGAGGCCAATATGAACCTGGCCAACTGCTGCGGCGGCGGCGGCAACCTGGAATCCATTGATCCCGGCCTTTCTGCCAGGATCGCAGAGTCCAGGGCTCGCGAGATCCTGGATGCCGATGTAGACATACTGGTCTCAGCCTGCCAGCAGTGTGAAAGGACCCTGGCGGCAGCGCTGAAAAAGCTTAAAAAGGAGACTAAAAGAAAGATAAAAGTATATGATATCGCCGAACTTGTACTTGCAAGCATAAGGGCAGATTAAATATAATAAGACAAAGTCATTACTGGAGGAGTGGGATATGAAAATAGGAGATTATGAATTTCCCGAAGATCTTTATTATGAAAAAAACCATTTCTGGGCAAAGGAAGACGGCAGCGGCAATGTTATAATAGGGGCTACTGATTTTTTCCAGCAGCTGGCTGGAGAAATAGTCTTTATAGAACTTCCCATGGAGGGTACGAAAACAGAGCAGGGCAAGTCTTTTTCTTCACTTGAGAGCGGTAAATGGGTGGGCAAGGTATTTGCCCCGTTTTCGGGCGAGGTTGTGGAGGCCAATGAAGAGCTGGAGGATTCCCCGGAGCTGATAAATGAATCGCCCTATGAAGAGGGCTGGATAGTAAAAATAAAACCGTCTGATCTCGGCGGGGAAATGGGAAACCTGATGAAAGCAGGGCCTGACTTAGAGAAATTCATAGAAGATGAATCCAAAAAACATCCAAAAGAAGATTAAAGTAAGCATCGAGCCTATCGGCAGGAGAGTCCTGCTGGAAAAGCCGGCCAACGGACTGGATGCCATACGTTCAGCAGGGATCGGTATAAAATCGGTCTGTGCCGGAAAAGGCACCTGCGGGAAATGCCGCATCCTGATAATGGACAGGGATATCAGGCCTCCCACCAGCCAGGAAGAAAAGGTGCTGGCAAAAGATGAGATAGACGGAGGGGTCCGGCTTGCCTGCCAGCAGATATTTGACCGGGACATCAAGATATATATCCCCGCCTCTTCCCTGAGTGAAGAGCAAAAACTCCAGGTGAAGGGAAAAGAAGCGGAGATAGATGTCGATCCCCTGATATCAAAATATCACCTGAAGCTTAAGAGAGCCTCCCTGGAAGACCTTGATTCGGATTTCAAAAGGATACGGGAAGGCCTCAGGCAGGAATATGATGTCACTGCCGACAGGATAGATCTTGAGGCATTAAGGACTATGCCCGGAGTGATACGCTCCAGCTCCTGGGAGATAACTGTCGCCATACGGGATGGCGAGGTCATAAGCATAGAAGGCGGTGATACCGCTAAACAGTCATACGGCCTGGCAGTGGACCTGGGGACCACCAAGATCGCACTTATCCTGGTAGACCTTGCCAGCGGTAAGACCATAGACAGCCAGGGGATAATGAATCCCCAGATAAGTTTTGGCGAAGATGTGATGAGCAGGCTTAATTATGCCCTGGAAAAACCGTCAAACCTGGAGAATATAAAAAATATCGTGGTCAAAAGGATGGGGGAGGCGGCAAAGGAATTATGCAGCCGGAATGATATAGAGACAAGGCAGCTTCTGGAGATGACTGTAGTGGGAAATACTGCCATGCACCATCTATTCCTGGGGCTTCCGGTAAAGCAGCTGGCCCTTTCCCCTTTTGTGCCCCTTACGGAAAGCCCCATCAGCATAAAGGCCAGGGAGCTGGGCATTGAGATGGCCCCGGGAGCATACATATATATGCCTCCCCCCATTGCCGGTTTTGTGGGATCCGACCACCTGGCCATGGTGCTGGCTTCAGGACTTTTTGACCTGAAAGGCAATTACCTGGGAGTGGATATAGGCACAAATACGGAGATAGCCCTTGCCAGCAGCGGAAAACTGACCAGCGTATCCACGGCTTCGGGACCTGCTTTTGAAGGAGCCCATATCAAACACGGCATGAGGGCTGCCCCGGGAGCTATTGAGAGGGTTGTGATAGAGAAGGACACTTTTATTCCGGCCATACAGACTATTAATGATAAAAAACCCACCGGCATCTGCGGTTCGGGGATACTGGATGCAGTGGCAGAACTGCTGAGGACAGGAGTCATAGACATAAGGGGCAAATTCCAGGCTGATAATTCTTTTATCTGCCAGGATGATAAAGGCCAGAAACAGTTTGTCCTGGCCCGCTCAGAAAAAGATGACGGAAAAGGAAAAGACCGTATAACAGAAAATCTTATGGAGCTTCCCTGCGGTGAAAAGGATATATCGGTCAGCCAGAAGGACATAGTCGAGATCCAGCTCGCCAAGGGAGCCATGAGGACGGGAATAGAGATCCTGCTGGAAAATGCAGGCATAGATTTTACGGGATTAGACGGCATAATAATAGCAGGGGCCTTCGGTTCATATATAGATCCCAGGAATGTGGTCAATATCGGCATGTTTCCCAGGGTAAGCCTGGACAGGATATCCCAGGTGGGCAATGCTGCCGGCGTGGGCGCCAAGATGATACTGATCTCTGCGGCTCAGAGAAAAAAGGCCGAAGAAATAGCCGAAAAGACAGATTACCTGGAGCTTACAGTCTACCCCGGTTTCAGCGATCATTTTATAGCCGGGATGCAGTTTCCCCAGCCGGAGCAGATAATCTGACCGGTACCAAAAGAAATGTCCTCTTCAAAAAATAATATTATGATGCAATATTAATATTTAATATATTATAGCTTATATATTTGATAAAATAAGCATATATGCAAATAATCGCTTGAATTTTTTTTATTTTCTAATACAATTTGCATTACTCATAAAACCGATTAAAAGGGTGGATTTAGAGATTTAATGGATTTTACTAAAATAGTAACCACAAAAGCTGCACTGGCTGCAGTTATTGTAATGATCATAGCTGTCTATATGATCATGATACCCGGATGCGGACAGGCCGCAGACAATATCCCTGGTCCGGAGGATGGACAGCTGACTATTTTCAGCAGCAGGATACTGGTGGGCACAGATGCATCGTACCCGCCCTTCGAATTTATAAACGACGGAGAGATCGCAGGATTTGATATAGATATTGCCGGGGAGATAGCATCAAGGCTGGGAAAAAAACTGGAAATAGTCCCCATAGCCTGGGACTTTTCATACAGGATCCCGGAAGACATCAGGCTGGATATGATAATATCAGCTATATCCGCATCCGAAGGCAAGGAAGAGTTTGTCGATTTTTCGGACCCTTATTATACAATGGAGTATATACTGGTAGTTCTCTCTGATGCCAGCCTTACCATCAGGGAGGATCTCAGGGGCAAGGATGTGGGCATGCTGGATATCAGGGTAAAGGACCTGGACCCGGCCTATCTTAAGGATTTCAATATCCAGGAATATAAGGAAGTACTGGTCATGATGGATGACCTTAAAAGCGGAAAAATAGATGCTGTGCTAAAATCTGTCCCGGTGGGAAAGAACCTGATAGAGGAAAACGGCGGTATTTACAGGGTGCTGGAGAAGGTTAAGTCCAACCGGTCGTTCAATATGGTATTCCACAAAGGAAGCCCTTTAAGAGACGAAGTCAACAGCATACTGGCGGAGATGGTCCAGGACGGAACCTGCCAGGAGATCTACGACAGGTGGTTTCTGCTGCCGGAAAAATAGATCCAGGCAAAAATAGCGGAGTTTATCCTTCATTTCCTGTTATTTTCTGCTTTAACAGTGATATAATAACTGATTAATAATTATAGCAAATCTATATAACGAATGGGGGTTATATGCTTGTAATCGGTGAAAACATCAGTGTCACAGCCACCGCTGTAGGTAATGCCATAAAGGAAAGGGATGCCGGGCCGATAGTAGAGCTGGCAAAAGCCCAGGCCGGCGCAGGAGCCAATTATATTGATGTAAATATCGGGCCTGCTACCAAAAATGGTGAAGATCTCATGCAGTGGATAGTAAAGAGTATACAGGCCGAGGTGGATCTTCCCCTGGCGCTGGATACCAAGAACACTAGCGCTATTGAAGCAGGACTAGAGGTCCACAGGGGAAAAGCCATGATAAACTCTGTTACCGGCGACAAGGAAAAGCTGGATGTGCTTATGCCCATGGCCCAAAAATATGAAGCTAAGATCGTGGGCATTGCCCTTACAGACAAAGGCGTTCCCCCGGATGTGGACAGCAGGCTGGAGATAGCGATGAATATAGTAAGTTCCGCCATGGAACATGGAGTACCCATGGAAGACCTTTATCTTGATCCAATAGTGCTGCCGGTAGCTGTCCTTCAGGAGCAGGTGCATAACTGTATCGAGGGGCTGAAAGTCTTCAAGCAGCTCCAGGAACTTATGGGACTGGATTCCCAGCCTATGACTACCGTAGGGCTTTCCAATGTATCCCAGTCTTCACCGGCAGAGCTTAAGAGCCTCCTGAACAGGACCATGCTTCTGGTGCTTCTGTCTAACGGCCTTGACAGCGCCATAGTAGATCCCCTGGACAAAGAGCTTATGGCTGCGGTAAAGACTTTTGATATAGTAAATAACAGGATACTGTATGCCCACTCATATCTTGATTAAAGTATAATAATAGTATTAATTAAATAATATAATTTAGTTTATTTACATTATTAATAGTAGATGATACTTTAGAATTATATTATAAAATATTCAGGAATTTAT
>CAYZJW010000039.1:0-11646 GCA_964478985.1 uncultured Actinomycetota bacterium | reverse complement strand
GTCTTTTTGATGGCCAATGGCTTAAGCGGATTAAACATCGGAGAGGAAAGCATCTATTATAAAGAATTTGCCGAAGCTGTAACTTTCGTTATGCAGGAACTGGCAAAAAAAATAGTCATGGATGGCGAGGGCGCCACCAAATTTATTGAGATAAGTGTATCAGGGGCAAGAGATGATGCAGAGGCAGGCAGGGCGGCTATGACAATAGCAGATTCAAACCTGTTTAAGACAGCTATGTTCGGACAGGACCTTAACTGGGGCAGGATAAATGCAGCCCTGGGGGCATCGGGCTGCGGCCTGGATCCTGATAAGGTAGACATATCTGTGGGCGGCAGGATGATAGTAAAAAACGGGACCGGTCTTGATGTGGACAAAAAGGCGGCAAAAGAACTGTTGGAGCCGCAGAATATAAAAATCTCCATAGACCTCAGGAATGGAAATGGCGGCTGGACTGTATGGACCTCGGACCTTTCTTTTGATTATATAAAGATAAATGCGCTTTACCATAATTGATATACCGGAGTTAGAGATGACCGAAGACAGCAAAAATGTGAAATACTATAAAAAAGATGAAGAAGATATAAACAGCGCCTATCTCCAGAAAGCAGGTATACTGCTGGAATCGCTTCCGTATATAAAGCAGTATTTCCAAAAAATAGTGGTGGTAAAGATAGGCGGCAGCATGATGGAGGATGAAAATATATTAAAAAGCGTGCTGGATGACCTGGTGCTGATGAAATATGTGGGGATCAAAGTAGTGCTGGTACATGGCGGGGGAAAGCAGATAACAAGTCTTATGAAGGAAAGAGGCATAAGTGCAGAGTTTGTAGATGGACTCAGGGTGACCACGGATGAAGTTATGGACATCGTCAAGATGGTCCTTATAGGAAGCATAAATTCCCGGCTGGTATCATTTTTAAACGGACACGGGAACATCGCCGTGGGAGTGTCGGGAAATGATGCCGCATTCATAAAATGCAAAAAGAAGAAATACCAGAAAAACGGCAGGGAGATCGACCTTGGTTTCGTGGGTGAAATAGAGGATATAAACGTAAAATTCCTGGATGATATACTGGCCAACAGTTATATTCCGGTTATAGCCACACTTGGTGTAGATGATAAGGAGAAGATGTATAATATAAATGCTGATTCCTGTGCTTCCGGTATAGCATCGGCGCTGCAGGCGGAAAAGATGATAATGCTTACCGATGTAGACGGCATCATTGACAGCAATGATAACGGCACCCGGCTTATATCCAGGCTGACTTTTAAGCAGTGCGTCAGCATGATCGGCAGCGGCAAGATAAATTCCGGCATGATACCCAAGGTAAGGGCCTGTATGGATGCCCTGGAAGCCGGAGTGGGAAGGACGCATATATTAAACGGCACCAGAAAGCATTCCATACTGGTAGAAGTTTTTACTGACAAGGGCATAGGGACAATGATAACCAGGAAGAAAGTGTAGGCATAAACATGGAAAGTATTGATAATAATGCAGGATATAACCGGGGCAGCAAATACCTGATGAATACATATAGCAGGCTTCCAGTCATATTCGAAAGGGCAAGCATGCAGTACCTGTGGGATATCGAGGGTAAAAAATACCTTGACTTTATAGCCGGCTACGGCTGCCTTAATGTAGGGCACAGCAATAAAGATGTAATAAAAGCAATCCAGAAACAGGCTGCCCGGATCATACAGCCTTCCAATGTCTACTATAATATCCCCCAGATAGAACTGGCCAGGAAAATATGCGAGGTGACCGGATTTGGACAGAAGGTATTCTTTGCCAACAGCGGGACCGAGTCTATAGAGGCTGCGCTTAAGCTGGCCAGGAAATATTCTGAGGATAAGTACGGCCCCGGCAGGCATGAAGTGATAACTTTCAAGCGGTCTTTCCATGGAAGGACCATGGGGGCCCTTTCTGCTACGGCACAGCCTAAAAAACAAAAGATGTTCCAGCCCCTGCTGGAAGGCTTTTTATATGGAGAATTCAATGATATTGATTCGGTCCGGGCCCTGGTAAGCAGCAGGACCTGTGCAGTCATGCTGGAACCGGTCCAGGGCGAAGGCGGCGTATTTCCTGCCGAAAAACAGTTTATGAGACAATTGCGGCAGTTATGCAGCGAAAATGACATCATGCTCATACTCGATGAAGTGCAAACCGGTTTTGCCAGGACAGGGAAGATGTTTGCATATGAGAATTATGATATAAAGCCGGACATACTGGTTTTGGCAAAAAGTCTTGGAGGAGGAATGCCCATAGGAGCGTTAGTCTCTACTGACAGCATAAGCAGCGCTTTTGCTCCCGGCATGCACGGCTCCACTTTCGGGGGAAATGCAGCTTCATGTGCCGCAGGTATAGCTGTTATAGATTATATAAGGGATAATGGCCTGGCACAGAGATCAGCTGAACTGGGCAGGCACCTGATGTCCGGGCTCATGAAGCTTGAAAAGAAGTACAGTAGTATAAGCCAGGTAAGGGGACTGGGACTAATGGCGGCCCTGGAACTGAAGGAACCGGCAGCGGCAAAAATAGTGGAAGACAGTCTAAGCGACGGTCTGGTGCTGAACCGGGTCTCAGACTATGTACTAAGGTTTTTGCCTCCTCTTATCATAAAAAAGAAGAATATCGACTACCTGCTCAAATGGCTTAATAAAAAATTGGGGGAGATGTAAATGCGTAAAAAAGAAAAAATAGACCTGCTCACCCTGAAAGACCATGACCCGGGAGTGATAAGGGACATAATATCTTCTGCCGGAAGGATCAAGGCAGATCCGGGAATATGCGGCAGGCTGCTTTCCGGTAAGAGTATAGCATTGCTTTTTAATAAGCATTCTACCCGTACCAGGCTTTCATTTGAAGCCGGTATCAACCAGATGGGAGGAAATACCCTGTACCTGGATGCCGGCAGCCTTCAGCTCTCAAGAGGAGAGAATTACAGCGACACGGCAAGGATATTCTCAGGATACATCGATGGTGTCGTAATAAGGACCTATGAGCAGGAGGTCCTGGAGATATTTTCCAGGCATGCCGGCATACCTGTAATAAACGGGCTTACCGACAGTTATCATCCCTGCCAGGCGCTGGCAGACATCTTTACTGTCAGTGAACTGGGCATACTGGACAAAGACCTGAGATTTACCTATATGGGAGACAGCAATAATGTCGCCAACAGCCTCATGATAGGCATGTCAAAACTGGGGATCGGCATCACTGTCTGCAGCCCCCGGGAGTACGGGCCGGACAGGGAAATACTTGATTACTGCAGCAGCCTTCCTGGAAAAGATGTAGAGGTAGTGGAGGATCCCAAAAAGGCGGTAGAGGATGCAGATATAATCTATACTGATGTATGGATAAGCATGGGGGACAAAGACACGAGCGGCAAAATAAAAAGGCTAAAGCCCTACCAGGTAAACAGTGAGCTGCTGGCGGCAGCAAAAGACGGTGTAAAAGTGATGCACTGCCTTCCGGCCCACAGAGGCCAGGAAATAACCGCCGAAGTGATGGATGGGGGCAGTTCCATAGTTTTTACACAGGCAGAGAACAGGCTTTATGCCCAGAAAGCGCTGCTTGCCTATATATATGGACAGTGAGGCATGGTTTGAATAAAAGACAGAGGCTAAAACTCATAAAGGAGATAATAGGGACAAACAGGATATCTTCCCAGGAAGAGCTTGTCAGCCATCTCAAGCAGAAGGGTCATGAAGTAGCGCAGTCTACCATATCCAGGGATATGCATGAATTAAGGCTGACAAAGGCAAGGGATCACAAACAGCAGGAATTCTATTCAATGGACGGCAGGTTTTCCCGGGAAAATATCTTTGATATGGATAAGTTCAGATCAAAATTTGCTGACAGCGTTATATCAGTTTCCAGTGCAGAAAATATACTGGTTATAAGGACCTATCCTGGAGAAGCCCAGGGAACCGCTGCGGTAATAGACGGGATGAACTTTGTGGAAATACTGGGGACAGTGGCAGGAGATGATACTATTATCTGCATTGCCTCTGACAGCGGCACAGCAGGCAGGATGCGGAATTTGATGGAACAGCAATAAGCAATTAGAAAGGCATGGACAATATGAAGGACAAAGTAATACTGGCATATTCAGGAGGACTGGATACGTCAATATCCATAAACTGGATAAAGGAAAATTACGGAATGGATGTGGTTGCAGCCCTTATAGACTGCGGCCAGCCGGATGATCTTGAGGAAGCCTACCAGAGGGCGCTTGATACAGGCGCCTGTGAAGCTGTCATAATCGATGGAAAAGATGAATTTATTTATGATTTTATTTATCCTTCCATTAAGGCAAATATAAAGTATGAGAAGTACTATCCGCTGGCAACAGCCCTGGCAAGACCGCTTATAGTCAAGAAGCTGGTAGAGCTGGCAAGGGAAAAGAAGGCAAAAGCCGTAGCCCACGGATGCACTGGAAAAGGCAATGACCAGGTGAGATTTGATGTGGGGATCAGGAGCCTGGAACCGGACCTTAAGATAATAGCCCCCCAGAGGGAGTGGAACCTGTCAAGGGAAGATGCCATAGAATATGCAAATAAGAATAATATAAAGATAACAGTCACTAAAAAGAGCCCCTACAGCATAGACGAGAATTTCTGGGGCAGGAGCATTGAATGCGGCGTGCTGGAAGACCCCTGGAATGAACCGCCCGAGGATATATATAAATGGACTAAAATAACCAGGGAACCCGGGGAAAGCCAGTATATGGAGATAGATTTCGAACAGGGGATACCCGCAGGCATCAACGGCAGGAAGATGAAGGGGCTTGATATAATCAAAAGCATAAATAAGGATGCAGGAGCTTTCGGGATAGGCAGGATCGACATGGTAGAGAACCGCCTGGTAGGCATTAAATCCAGGGAGATATACGAGTCTCCGGCAGCAGAGGTCCTGATAGAAGCCCACCGCCAGCTGGAAGCCCTTATCCTTGACAGGGAGTTGACACATTATAAGTATCTAATAGAGGAGAAGATGGCTGAACTGGTGTATTATGGGCTGTGGTTTACGCCGCTGAAGGAAAGCCTGATGGCTTTTATAGACCGGAGCCAGGAATATGTTTCCGGTACTATAAAGGTAAAATTTGAGCATAAGGCATTCAGCATAACAGGAAGAAGGTCAGAGCATTCGCTATATATCGAGGACCTTGCTACTTATGACCGCAGGGATAAATTTGATCCCGGACATTCAGAAAGCTTTATCAGGCTGTATGGATATCCATATGAAATACTGGGAAGAAAAGGAAGGATCGATGAATAAGATATGGGAAGGAAGGATAAATAAAGCCACCGACAGCAGGGTGGAAGAATTTACTTATTCCATCGGTATAGACAGGAGTCTCTATCTTCATGACATAACAGGCACTGCAGCATATGTGATGGGTCTGGAAAAGGCCGGTATACTTGATATTGAAGAACTAAATAAGATCATTACCGGCCTGGCAGAGGTAAAAAAGAGTCTTGAGGACGGCAATATAGAAGCCGGGGATTATGAGGACATACACAGCCTGGTCGAAAATGAGCTTTACCGTCTGATAGGGGAGCCGGCACTCAAGATCCATACCGGGAGGAGCAGGAATGACCAGATAGTCCTGGATGAGAAGCTTTTTTGCAAGGATATAATAGTAGTGCTGCTGGAAAAGGTATTACAGCTCCTGGCAAAACTGGCAGAAGCGGCTGACAAAGAGATAGACACAGCCTTTCCAGCATACACCCACCTGCAGAAAGCCCAGCCCGTATCGCTGGCCCATTATCTCCTGTCTTTTTTTGAGAAATTCTCCCGGGATTTCTGCAGGCTGAAATGTGATTTCGAAAGCTGCGATGAGATGCCCCTAGGGGCCGCTGCCTGCGCAGGCAGCGGCTACAGTATAGACCGGGATCTTCTGGCCAGGCTGCTGAAGTTTAAGAAAACTGCTGCCAATAGCATGGATATCGCAGGCAGCCGGGATTTCATAATAGACCTGGTGTACGCCTGCAGCATTATAATGCTGCACCTTTCCCGGTTCTGTGAAGATCTTATAATATACAATTCAGATGAGTTTTCTTATATAGACATAGAAGAATCATACTGTACCGGGAGCAGCATAATGCCCCAGAAAAAGAATCCCGACATACTGGAGCTCATCAGGGGAAAGAGCTCTATTGTCACAGGGAACCTGGTGCAGATGATGATACTTTTGAAAGCCCTGCCGTCTACATATAACCGGGATCTCCAGGAGGATAAAAAAATATTATTCGATGCTGTGGGCGAGACCGCAGGAAGCCTATCCATGTTTACCGCCATTCTGGGAAAGATAAGCTTTAACAGGAAAAGAATAAGGAAAAAACTGGAAAGCGGTTTTCCCGAGGCGACCGATATGGCTGATTACCTGGTCAAAAGAGGGGAGAGCTTCAGGAATTCGCACAATATAACCGGAAAGATCATAAGGCAATGCATAGAGAAGGGGAAAAATACAGGGGACTTATCCCTGGAGGAGCTGAAAAAATTCTCACCTCTCTTTAGTGATGATATATTTGATAAGCTCCGTATAGAGTCATGTATTGAGGCCAGGGATGTAGACTGCGGGACTTCCAAAAAACATATCGCTGCCAGACTGAAAAAGATAAAAGACCTTTTAATATCCTACGAGAAGGATATGAAAGCATTCCGAAGCAGGACGGCAGACCTGGAAAGCATAATGCAGGCGCTGCAAGATGGTGACTGGAGAAATAAGGACCAGAAAGATGGAATGGAAAAAGATATTTGACGCCGGCATCAGTATGGGGCATGCATGCGACATCAGGAATATCGAAGCTCCGGGTTCTTACAGTTCGGGGTATTCCGACAGCATGATAATCCATGGTGATAGGGAAAGGCAAATAGAAGATGTCTATATAGCGGTAGACGCAGGCGTGCCAGAGATGCTTGTAGTAAACGAATTAAAAAAGCAGGGCAAGAAAATCGGCGGCATCATAGTGCACCATCCGGCAGGTGAGGGATATTACAGGCTGGCAGAAATGGCCATACTGCAGAAATATAACTGGATAAGGCATGGCGTGGATACCAAAAAAGCGGACAGCATATATAAGAAGATGATGCGGGAGGAGAGTGCAGGTATAAGGGCTGGAAACCACCTTAGGACCGGCAATGCAGCCGGTCTCCTGGATATCCCGGTAATATGCCTGCATACGCCCCTGGATAATATCGTACAGGTTTTTTTTGAAGACATTGTAAATATAAATGGCTTTTCGACCACAGGGGATATCCTTGGATTTATCAGGGACCTGCCTGAATGCAGGGCTGCTTCATCAAACGGGGACATTCCTTATATAGCCGGCAGCAGCAAGGCTGCCCCGGGAAAGATCATGGTTGATATGACCGGAGGCATAGATCCGGATCCGTCTATATTCCCGCTGCTTAAAAAAGCGGGTATAAATACGCTTGTATCCATGCATTACAGCCAGGATAATATAAAAACCTTAAAAAAGAACAATATAAACGCAGTCATGACCGGACATATGGCCAGTGATTCCATCGGCCTGAACATTTACTGCGACAGGCTGGAAGAAATGGGAATAGGCATCGTATGCGGGCCCGGCTTTTACAGGCATAAAAGAAAGACAGGCCAGGTGCCGTCATAGATGGACAGCAGCAGGGAAAAAATCGAACTGGTCAGTCCTGCCGGTGGGCCGGACCAGCTGACAGCAGCCCTGAATGCCGGTGCGGATGCAGTATATCTGGGATACAGTAAATACGGAGCCAGGGCTTATGCCGGCAATTTCAGCTTTGGCCAGCTGAGGCTGGCAGCAGAAAAGTCACATGCCAGCGGTAAGAAAATATACCTTACCCTTAACACCATCATAAAGGACGAGGAAATACCGGGACTGTTAAGCTTCCTTGATAACTACCTTGCAATATGCCGGGACGGCCTCATAATCCAGGATATGGGGCTTTTAAAAATACTAACCGGGCTCTATCCGGGAGTACCGGTGCATGCCAGCACCCAGATGAACATCCATAATTCCAGGTCTCTAGACTTCGCCGCAGTATCCGGCTTCAGCCGGGCGGTACTGGCCCGGGAGATGACCCTGGATGAGATAAGGGGCCTTTCACCGCAAAAAGACATAAAACTGGAAGTATTCGGGCATGGATCCCAGTGCTATGGTTTTTCGGGGATATGCTATTTCAGCTCTTTTACCGGCGGAAGAAGCGGAAACAGGGGAAGATGTACTCAGCCATGCAGGATGAAATATGAACTGGCATCACATAATGGGAGCGGATCCGGAAGACCTTCTTTTCTGCTGAGCAAGAAAGACATATGCACCCTGGAGATCCTGCCGCAGATAATCGAAGCCGGCACCTGGGCCTTAAAAATCGAGGGCAGGATGAAAACTCCCGAATATGTAGCCATAGTTACCAGGATATACAGGAAATATATTGATCTTTATTACAGCCGGCCCGGAGATTACAGAGTGGACGAAAATGACCTTATGAAGATAAGACAGATATTTTCACGCACACTGGGAACGGGCTATTATGAAGGAAGGCTGGAGAATATAGTCGACCCTGAAAGGTCGGGAAGCATCGGAAATCCAGCCGGAAGAATAAAAAAAGTTTATCCGGGCCAAAGGGATACAAAAGCATCCATACTGATATGGGGAGATATTCCTATAAGGAAGAAAGACATACTGGAGATATGGACTAAAAAAGGCAGCAGGAGGCTGAAGGTAGATAAAATATCCGGCCGGGCAGCCGGGAAAAGATATGAACATGTCCTGGAAATAGATGACTATAAAGCTTATTCTCCCAAAGACAGGGTCTTCAAATATTTTGATATAAAGCTGGACCAGGAAGCCGGAGCACTTTACAGGTATGAGATGCCCCGGAAATCCGTAAAAAAGGACAGGATAAAGGGTATTCATGGAGGCGCAAGACTCAAAGAATATCTGGAAGAAAACCTGCCAGGCGCCGGCAGCAGCAAAGAAAATCGGGGCGGGGGTCCCGGAATTGCCACTATTACCCTGCGCATATATGATATAGATAAAATAAAAGATGCCTTAAATACGGGAGCAGATAATATTTTGGTCCAGGATGCGGAAAATATCTTTTACCGGAGCCGTCAGCATCATATAGCAGGAATACTGAAAGACTGCAGCCAGCTGACGGGAAAAATAATACTTGATACTCCTGAAATAATCTATGACCGGGATATGGAAAAAATAACGGAAAGCCTGGAAGGATTCCTGGATAGGGAAGATACGGTAGTGAGGGTGTCCAATGCCGGTCTGCTTCAGCACCTGGCATCATCCGGGGAAATAACGGGAAAAGACAGTAATATAATTCTGGGGGGTCTCCTCAATATATCCAATACGCTATCGGCTTTATTCTATCATAACTTCTTTCCCGGAATAAAGGGCTGGGAATTTTCTCCTGAAATAGACAGATATGAGATAAGGGACATGATCCGGTCCCTGAGGCAGAAGCTAAAAAATGATATTGCCTTTTCCGTTTTTGCCCATGGTTTTTTCCGGGTGGTAACCGCCAGGCACAGGATTGAATATGCAGGCGGCAATCCTGCATTTTTGATGGACAGGAAAAAGTACAGGTTTGGATTAAGATATGACGGAAGGGGTAATACAAATATCTTCAACTCAAGAAAGACCTGCACTATCTTCGACCTGGACAGAGTACTGGAAACAGGGATAAATGACCTGGTGATCGACAGCATATTTATGGATATGCCCGAAACCGCCAGACTGGTAGGAAGCTACAGGAAAGCAGTCTCGCTGCTGGCCCTGGGCCGTACTGATGAATACAGGGGATATGCAGACAGCCTGAAAAACGAAAACCTGTTCAGGGATTATTCCAGGGGGCATCTTTTCCGGGGTGTGGAATAGATAATGGAGTCAATCAAGATCAATCCCCGGCAGGCCCTTCTGCAGTTTCCTCATCTTCGATGGTCAATATGATCTCTGTGCCGCTTCCGGCATATTCTCCGCCGGCAGGCAACTGTCCTGTGACCGTACCTTTCCCGGCGCCTTCAGGCACAGTAGCCACAGTAAATCCCACATCCTGCAGCAGCCTGGAAGCCTTCTCCAGTGACATCCCGGTCACATCGGGCACCTCAAGGCCCTTGCTTACTACCAGCACCACTTCAGAAGCCTTATCATATACCGTCCCGCTTTCAGGAGCCTGTGAAAAGACAAGCCCTGTTTCCTCGATGCTTTCTTCCATGACAACAGTCACATTGCCAAAACCAGAGATTGAAAGCGCTTCCCGGGCTTCTTCTTCCGTCATGCCTGTGACATCAGGTATCTCTCCCTGGGGGTCTTCTCCCTTGCTGATGAATATCTTTACTTTTGCAGACCTGGTTATGAGGGTATCGGCTGCCGGCTTCTGGTCGAATATGTAGTCTTCCGGCTGCAGGTCCGAGAACTCATAAACGACTTCATCTATTTCCAGATCAAGGGCAGAAAGTATTTTCTCGGCATTGCTTAATTTGAATCCAGTAAGGACAGGCATCTCAAAAGTCTCTTCTCCCATGCTCACATATAATATGATGCTAAGCTTCTCGCCGGTAAGGGATTCCAGAATAGAGCCCGGCGGCGGGCTCTGGTCAAATATTTTTCCCCGGTTAAAGGTATCATTATATTCATCTACTTCGGTTGCCTCGATAAACATCTCCTCAAGTATCCCCCTGGCCTCCTGGATGTCCAGCCCGGTGAGATCCGGTACTTCTACCTTATTATGGATATCGCAGATCCCGTCAGGCTCTTTACCCTTTTCGAATATTTTCCATTCCAGCAATTCTTCGGGACACCAGAAAACCGGTTTCAGCCCGGACTCGCTGCAGACCATGAAATCTGTGAGGCCATTCTCGGGATCGGGGAAATCGGTG
Organism: uncultured Actinomycetota bacterium; assembly: GCA_964478985.1. GTDB lineage: Bacteria > Actinomycetota > Humimicrobiia > Humimicrobiales > Humimicrobiaceae > M55B120. The sequence continues at coordinate 748 of CAYZJW010000039.1, read as the reverse complement.
ACAGCACTTCCTTCAAGAGCTAAAGACATGAACTGCCTCCATATATCTGCAGGATATGTACCGCCAACCACCACCCTTCCGTTGATGGGCTCCATAGGTTCACTGCTTTCGGAATTGCCCATCCATACTATTGTTACCAGCTCTGGAGTATACCCGGCAAACCAGGCATCCTTATAATCGCTGGTGGTGCCTGTCTTTCCTGCTGCCGGCCTTCCGATATTGGCGCCTCTTCCGGTGCCTGTCTCGATGACTTTCCTCAATATACGGGTAATATATGCTGCAGCAGGCTCATCCAGTATCCTGGAGTCGGCGGATTCACCCCCGGGCTCATGCTGGAACAGGATATTGCCTTCAGCATCTGTTATCTTCAATATAGTTACCGGGCGGCGGTATATGCCTCCAGAAGCAATAGTGGAAAAGATCTTGCTGACATCAAGCGGAGTTACACCGACCTCAAGCCCCCCAAGTGCGATAGCAGGGTTGCTGCCTGTGTCATAGACTTCCATCCGGCTGCACAGTGATTCCACGTTTTCAGCACCCAGCCTCATCATCAGCTGCGCATAAACTACATTAACGGAATAAATAGTAGCGTCGGCTATGGAGAGGTCTCCCTCAAATGATTGGCCGCCATAATTATTTACTTCCCAATCCGGTCCTTCAGGCATATCAATAGTTATGGGCCCATTGGGGGCGAATTCGTTTTTGGCTGATATATTTTGCCGGACAGTTTCCATAAGCACTACAGTCT
>CAYZJW010000038.1:3224-11678 GCA_964478985.1 uncultured Actinomycetota bacterium | reverse complement strand
AGGAATGGGGATAAAAGGATCAGGATGAGGCTGTTTCCCAGGATAATGATGTATATACTTTTCATTTTTATACTGTTAATACAGGTGATGGTGGTGATAGATGCAGGGCAGTTCTATATTTATCTGAGATAAGACTTAGCCTTCCACCTGAATGCTGTCCACCTTGGCCACTATGACCGAATCGATGCTCCTGTCCCTGGTCTCATCTGTCTGCCTGGCAGAACTGCCGTTTACCACCAGCACCTTCTCACCGATCCCTACCCCCACTATATCTACTGCAACCACGAAAGGGTCCAGCAGCCTGCCGTCAAGGTCAATAGCTTTTACTATAAGCAGTTTCTTGCCCTTAAGTTTCTCATCCTTCTGGACAGCTACTACATTACCCACTACCTGGCCAAGTACCATATCATATCCTTCTCTAAAATATCAAGTGACATTTATCTTATCGATTATAGCCACAATGGTGGCATCGGTAGGAGTATCCGAGCCCTCAAAAGCCCATGTTGCTTCGGCTCCGTCCTCATATCCCACCATCTCTCCTATGCCTGACGAAGTGGCATCCAGGGCCACCAGGAAACTGCCGGCATCCTTTCCGGTATCTATATCCACCGGCTGGATCACCTGGATCTTTTTCCCGGCAAGTCCCTTATACTTTATGCTAGATACTATATTTCCTATTACGCGTGCATAATACATGTTTACCTTCCAATATCATATAGTCAGAGCTGAAAAGATTCTACCAGATTTGATATCATATATTAACCCCCAGCTGCATCCTGGCAGCCTTAAGGGTATTTTTAAGCAGCATGGCTATGGTCATGGGCCCCACACCACCGGGAACCGGGGTTATATAGCTGGCCTTTGGCTCTACTTCCAGAAAATCCACATCACCGATAAGGGTAGAACCTTTTTTATCAAAATCATCCTTCCGCCATTCAAGCAGCCTGTCATCGGCATCTTCCCTGTTTATCCTGTTGATGCCTACATCCAGGACTACCGCCCCTTCGGATACCATATCCCCTCCAATGAGGTTGGGCCTGCCGGCTGAAACTATGAGTATCTCCGCATTCCTGGTATGGGCGGCCATATCTTTGGTCCTGGTGTGACATATGGTAACAGTGGCAGATTCGTTTATAAGGAGAAGGGCTATGGGCTTACCCACTATCACGCTCCTTCCCACAATAGTCACTTCTTTTCCCTTGATCCCTATATTTTTCCTCTTAAGCATCTCTATCATGCCTGAAGGGGTGGCGGGCACAAGGCAGTCTTCCTGGGCCACCAGCCGGCCCATATTGGTAGGATGGAAACCGTCGACATCCTTTTCCGGGAAAATCGACTCCAGGACCCTGTTCTTGTCTACCTGTCCCGGAAGCGGGAGCTGAACCAGTATCCCATGGACATTGCCGTCATAGTTGAGCCTGTCTATTTCCTTGAGAAGGTCTTCTGTGGATATGGAGTCAGGCATCTTAATAGCTTCTGACTTTATGCCAACCTCATCGCATCCCATCTGCTTGTTGCGCACATAGACTTTGGATGCCGGGTCCTGGCCCACCAGGATCACTGTAAGGCCGGGACGCACTCCTTTGAGGCTTACTATTTCCTCAACTTCCCGGGCAACTTCTGATTTGATGTCTCTGGCTATATCAGGTCCACTGATCAAATCTGCTATTTTGACCACCTCCCTTTGTAATCTTTATAGTCAATAGATCCCGGGGCGGTGGGCCCCAGAATCTATTAATAAGATTATGCCATATAATCCGATATTAATGTAGTACTTGTTACAACTTAGAACAGGCCTACGATATTACCGTTTTCATCTATATCTACCCTGTTGCCCGCAGGTTCCTTGGGCAGTCCGGGCATGGTCCTCATCTCACCCAGGAGCGGATAAAGGAATCCTGCCCCTACCGAAGCCCTTACATCCCTTATGGGGATCCTGAACCCTGTGGGTCTTCCCTTGAGGCTGGGATCGTGAGACAGCGACAGGTGGGTCTTGGCCATGCACATGGGCAGCTTATCGAATCCCTGTTTTGTATAAAGCGCTATCTTCTTCTCTGCCAGAGCTGAGTAATCGACACCGTCTGCGCCGTATATCTTTGTGGCGATAGTCTCTATCTTTTCCTTGATGGGGAGGTCCAGTGGATACAGGAACCTGAAGTCTGAAGGTTTCTCTGCCGCCTTTGCCACGGCTTCTGCCAGTTCGGTCCCGCCTTCTCCGCCATTGAGCCATACTTTGCTGGTGACGGCATCCTCTGCACCTGCAGCCAGAGCCCTGTCCCTTATGGCATCGACTTCCGCCTGGGTATCAGAATCAAAATGGTTTATGGCCACCACCGCCGGCACTCCGAAAAGCGCCATATTCTCTATCATCTTTTCCAGGTTGGCGCAGCCTTTGAGCACGGCATCCACATTTTCCTTCTCCATAAGATCCCGGTCAACACCCTGGCCGGGTATGAACTCAAATCCCCCGCCGTGCATCTTAAGCGCCCTTACAGTGGCGACTATGACTACTGCATCCGGTTTGAGGCCGCTGTACCTGCACTTTATATTCATAAACTTTTCTGCCCCGCAGTCAGCTCCGAAGCCGCTCTCTGTCACTATATATTCACCCAGCTTTATGGCCACCTGGTCTGCAAGTATGGAACTGTTTCCGTGGGCGATATTGGCAAATGGTCCTGCATGCACAAAACATGGAGTATGCTCCAGGGTCTGAAGCAGGTTGGGTTTTATGGCATCCTTTAACAGCACCGTCATGGCCCCGGCAGCCTTAAGGTCTTCAGCTGTCACCGCTTTTCCATCATAGGTGGAGCCTATGACCATCTTGGCCAGCTTCTGCCTGAGGTCTTTCAGTCCTGTGGTAAGCGCCAGTATGGCCATTACTTCAGAGGCTACCGTTATATCATATCCTGTCTCCCTGGGTATGCCGTTGATCTCCCCGCCCAGTCCTATGATTATATTGCGCAGGGCCCGGTCGCTGACATCTACAACCCGGTTAAGGGTTATGGAAAACGGGTCTATGTTCAGGTCATTTCCCTTCATCAGGTGGGTATCCAGGAAAGCTGCCAGGAGGTTATGGGCTATGCTCACAGCATGGTTGTCCCCGGTCAGGTGAAGATTAAAATCTTCCATAGGGATCACCTGGGAGAATCCTCCGCCGGCAGCCCCGCCCTTTATTCCGAATACCGGACCCAGAGACGGCTGCCTTATGCAGGTAATGGTCTTCTTTCCGATCTTGTTTAGCGCCATGGCAAGTCCTATGGTGGTAACTGTCTTTCCTTCACCCAGGGGTGTAGGAGTTATGGCGGTCACATCTATATATTTCCCGTTTGGCCTGTCCTTAAAATCATCGATCACATCCAGGCTCACCTTGGCCTTGTGATTGCCGTATAGTTCCAGGTACTTCTCATCCAGTCCCATGGATCCCGCGATTTCCCGGATATCCTTGATCTCTGCCGCCTGCGCGATCTCAATATCGCTTTTCACTTCATTCTCCTTTCGCTTTTTTTACAATCAATCCCCCCTGCCGGGAATCACATACATGCTATCCCGCAAAACCTTATTTTGAAGCATATTCCTTAAGGAATTTGGTGACTTCCCCTGCTTCCCTGGGGCCCACCACCACTTTCCAGCCGTCTCCCAGTTCGTCTTCAAGCTCGCCCTGGAGCTGGGCCACATAGCCGGGTATTATAAGTTCTTTTTTGGAAGTCTTTTCCTGTATGCCGCTCTTCTTTATGAACTGGGCGATCAGCTCGGGGACGAATTTTCCTGCTGCCCAGGCAGTAAGGACCGACTGTCCTTCCACATTCATCACCAGAAGCCAGGCCGGGACCTTGCTGGTCTCCACCTCGCCTGAGATTATAAAATAGGTAAGGGAGAAGTTGGTGGTGATGAGTATGGGCGAGTTCTGGTCAGGTTTTCCTATCTCATAGATCTTTTCTTCCACCTGCATCGGTCTTCTGGGATCGGTGTAGATATTCTGCCTGTATACCAGTAGGGGATAGATATTATGCTTATCCGCATTTGAAAGGACGATTATGGAACCGTATTTTGCTACAAATACGGAAGCTATAAGGGTCTCAAACCGGGGGTCGTCAGTCATCTCATCTGCAAAAACTATGGTGGGAAACCCCAGGCTTCTCTCCTGCTTCTTTATGGCAGCAGCCCTCATAGCCACCTGGTCTTCCAGGTCTTTTTTCAGTTTCCTGGAACCCACATCTATTATTATATTCTTTATGCCCCCATCCCTGAGCTTTCCCGTAAGCTCCATTATGCCGTCTATGGTCTCGCTCCTGACAGCAATGGGACATCCTGTTTCTTTGGCAATCGATGCCATCTCATCTATATTGTCGGCGGTAGCTGCATGCAGCAGGGGTTTTGAGTCCTTGAACTTCAAGGCAGCTTCCTTCAGGACCGCGGTATCGCCTGATACCAGGATCATAGGTTTCTGGGTGATCGAGCTTACCTTTTCTGCTGCAGCCATAAACTTGCCCTTATCGCCTGAGCTGTTCTTGATGCATACAGATTCCAGCGCCAGGGTAAGACCTACCCTCTCATAGGATATACTGTCGATATCCTTTACCAGTTTCTCTATCTCATCTTCAGCCATATCATCGCTTACAGTCACGGCAAATGCATTCTGGTTGACAAAGGTCCTGTCATGCCTGTAAAGTACGGTTTCCTCTCCCAGGGTAAATGCATTGTCGCCGGCACCTATCTCTACCTTCAGTATTGGCGGCTGGGAAGCTTCGGACAGGTCTGCCTTGGCCTCTTCCGAGACATGGGGACACTTATCCAGCTCCACTTTTCCTGCTGCCAGCTGCATGGCAAAGGCCAGGCAGGTGGGAAATCCGCAGTCTTTACAATTAGTCTTGGGCAGTTTCTTGAATATCTCTAAACCGCTTAATGCCATACCTATCTCTCCTTATCTAATAATATGTCTAAACATTTATGGTTCACATCATGGGCTCCATCTCAAGGACCGGATGGTTTACCTTCTGCATGAATTCCAGGACCTGCTCTTCGTTTTCCGCGTCTTCTTCGGTGGCGATCTTATCCAGAAAACCTTCAAGCCCCAGCTCTTCTATCCTATCCTCCAGTAGATCCCTTATCTCTTCCTTCAGGGACTTAGGTATCCATACCAGCCTCTCAAGTCCGCCGTCTGCTTTTATGAACTTCTTGGAACCTATAAAAAATTTACTGATACCTATGAACCCCGGAGTCTGTATTCCTCCGCCCACCATTCCTGCCATGGTAGAGAACTTCATACCGCTGGGAGTCATCCCCGAATGCTCGCGGTTTACCGCCATTACGCCATTGGTGGAGGGAAGTATGGTGACTATTACCTCGAAACAGCCGCAGGAAGTCATGGGGTCTACCATCATGGAATAAGCCGAGAAAGACTCCAGCGACTGGTTGGAAGCCTTGAACACGAAATCATTGACCCCTTTCCAGATACCCATCTTCTCGTCTATGGTCTCGCCTTTCTTTATGGGCTGGTTCGGTCCGGCGGGGTTTATCTCGAATGACGCCTTGCAGTCAAGCCAGTTATAGGCGCCGCAGAGGCCCGGCCTTTCCGGCGATACGGCGCAGACATGGTTGGGAGCAAATGACTGGCACAGAGTGCAGGAATAGAAAGTATCCACGGACTCGTCGGTAAGTGTCTTCAGCCTTTCATCCCTGGTCCTGAATGCCTCTTTTGCCCTTTCCTTAAGCGATGCTACGTCTTCCGGATTGGTATATATCTTTATCTGTATCTTGTCCATTATATTGCCGAAATCCGAATGCATCTTGGCATGCAGTATGGTACCCAGGTGTCTTATCTTAAAACCTGCCTTTACCGCATCCTTGGAAAACCTCACCCAGATGATATCCCTCTGTCCCATATGGAATATCCCGGTGGCATAGTTTATAAAATAATGGAACTGCCTCTCCATTACCGGCTCGAAATCATCCTGCATCTTCCTGCCCGATACCAGTGCCTCTATTCCCAGCGGAAGCACTTCGCCCTCCTTTATATCATCGATATCAGGGCCGAAAACTTCCACTTTCCCGTCTTCTACTTCAGAAGCATCTGCAGAATGCAAAAATTCCACTGCTTCGCTTTTATTGCCCCCGAATTCTACAAATGTATCTTCCTTCCTTACTCTTTCACCCTCAAAGGCGGCACCGAATGCCACCGGGATGTCTACCTTGTCCACAGTTATCTTGAGTCCCCTGACCTCTATGGCCTTTGCCACCATCTCTTCTGCGGGTACATTGGCCACCACATGTTCATAGGTGCATACTCCCCTGGGAAGAATCTCGGGTATATTGGTGTCGGCAATTACCGGGAAACCATAATTTATAGCGCCGGCAGCATTTGCATACTTGAGCTCGTCAACCTCGCCCAGAGCCAGCACGAAAGCGTATACCCTGTTCTTATTGTACAGCAGCATCCTCCTGTAGTCGCCGCCCTGGACGCCGCCGAATGAAAGGGCGGCCCTGGCAGCAAATCCCAGGGCATATATAGTGGACGTTATGTCCTTACCGAAAGGCACCAGCCTGGTATCCCAGCCCAGTTCCACGCCTTCCTGCTCCAGCTGTTCCGACATTGATGTACCGTTGGTCTCCCCGGTCATGAACACATATATGTTCTTTTCCTGGAGCTCCCTGGCTATCTTTACAGCGGTCTTGCTGTCTTTGGCGGCACCCACGCAGGCGGCAAAGCCGGGCGCTGTACCGTCCACAAACTCAATACCCCTCTCCCTGATGATGACATCAGTGGCTGCTCCCAGCCATATTCCGTCTACCGGGTCGGGGCCGTCTATATATTTTATTCCCTCTATTATCTCTTCTGCCCACAGGGTGGCGACACCGGCATCCAGGGTTCCTCCCAGATAGGGCAGCCACAGCTTCTCCGAAGGTACCTGGGGAAGCAGTTTCCTGGCCTCTTCCAGTACCTCGCCGCAGTCAGAAAGCTTTTCCACTTTGATGCCGGTCATGCTGTAGATGATGGGAAGGAAATAACCGGTATCGGGAAACTCTATTACCTGGTCTCCGCCATTTTTCTCAATACTGTCAGCAAGCATCTTCTCTGCCCGCTCTACTATCTTGTATGCTCCTTTTATAGCGCTGGTTGCAATGATCCTAGACATCTTTCAATGACCTCCTTGCGTCCATATCCAGTAAGACCCTTTCCTTGACTGTATCGATCTTTAAGGCTTTTCTCTTCTCCTGGATAACAGTAATGACTTTTTTCAATAATTCATCAATATCGGCTATATATTCAAGCTGGCCTCCATATTTTTCCTGCCAGCCTTTTGTCATCATATCCTTTACTTCAGTGCTTGATTCCACCGGTATGGGCTCTCCGCTAAAAGCTACGTAAGTACCGGAGGCGGCTACATAGGTCCCGATAGAAAGCGCCTTCTCGCTCATCCATTCAGGAGCAATGCCGGCAATGGGAAGGTCGCTTATATCATCTCCCAGTCCCCCTTCCCGGACTATATCGGATACTACCGTAAGGATCCTGGAATTATCGACACATGAGCCCAGGTGAAGTACCGGGGGTATTCCCACGGCCTCGCAGATGGACTTTAAGCCTTCACCTGCATACTCCATGGCCTCCGATTCCATCAGTCCGCACTTGGCAGTAGACAGGGCTCCGCAGCCGGTCTGTACCACCAGGTAATCCCTTTTTATGAATTCCTTAGTAAGGTAGTTGTGGTATTTATCGTGGGTGCACCTGGCATTATTGCATCCTACTATGCCGACCACACCCTGTATCCTGCCGTCTATGATGGCATCATTAAGAGGCCTGAAGGAAGACCTGAACCTTCCTCCCAGCATGTACTTTATATACTCCCTGGAGAAACCGGCCACAAGGTCTGACTTTATATCAGGTATGCAGACTTCCTTGGCCCGGTTGGGATAATTATCAGCTGCCATCTTTATGATCTCCTTGGCCAGCTTGAGTCCGTTATCTTCTTCAAACTGCATGTGCACCGCGCCGGGTATCTTGCATTTGGGTGAGGATGTTATAAGCTTGGTATGGTATTTCCCGGTTATCTCCCCCAGCGACTGCATTATGCACTGCACATCGACCACCATGGCCTCTACTGCCCTGGTCATTATTGCCAGCTCCTGGGAAAGGAAGTTTCCTATGGGCGCCACTCCCTGCCTCATAAGCACTTCATTGGCGGTACAGCATATACCCACCACATTTATGCCTTTGGCTCCCTTGGACCGGGCATATTCCACCATCTCTTCATTATCGGCAAGGGTGGCAATTATTTCCGATAATGTAGGTTCATGGCCGTGGATTATTATATTTACTTCATCTTCGGCCAGCATACCCAGATTGGTCTTGGCCTGGTTGGGCTTAGGGGTAGAGAACAGGATATCGCTTATCTCGGTTGCTATCATGGAACCGCCCCAGCCGTCTCCCAGAGCAGTCCTGACTGCCTGGTCCAGTAT
>CAYZJW010000038.1:0-3124 GCA_964478985.1 uncultured Actinomycetota bacterium | reverse complement strand
GGGTCCTTTATCCTTACCCCTTCGGCCTTATCCTGGGCGGCAAGGCCAAGAAGATGGGCAAGATCCCTTCCATGGTCGGAATGGGCTGAAGCACCTGCGGCTATGGCCCTTGCCAGGTTCCTGGCGGCTATGGTACCCATGGTGGCGCCGCAGAGACCTGTCTTTCCTTCCGTTACCCTGCAGGGACCCATGGAACAGTTCTTGCAGCATATGCCTGATTTTCCTGAACCGATGGGACATGCCTTCATCGATTCTGAGCGGTCGAATACGGTAGAAAGCTCCGGATCCAGGTCTTTTAGCATCTGGCATACGGCAGCGTCCGAAGATATATCTTCCGGTTTTCTCTTTTTCTTTTCCTTCGCCATTTTATTGATACACCATCCTTTAATGATCTAAGATCAGAGTAATTCATCAATTGCTTTTTTAATAAGTTCTACAGCTTTGGGATGCCTCATGACCAGTATATTGGAACCGGATATAAGCAGGCTCATACATGATACTGCTTCCCAGTTTATACCCCTGGCTTCCTGGTCTCCCCATTCAGGAGTGCTCTCCTCGGATTCCTTCGCTTCCTTTACCTTCCATATCTCCGGCGCTATATCATTTATGATAGGCATCTGGGTCATCTTGTCATCCTGCAGCAGCGCGGCTATCTTCAGCCTTTCCATGGCAGAATGGCAGTATTCCAATCCGTATCCCAGTCCCGAACTTGCCGGGTCCATGGCTATCCTGTCCGGAGGAAGCCCCAGCTGTGTAAGCAGTATGTTCAGCTGCTTGGCTATATTTACATCAAGCTGGTTAAGCGAAGTTACGCTGTTATTATATCCCATGGCAGCTGCAGCTATGGTCTTGTAACTGTCTTCCTCTGCCCAGCCCATCAGTATATTGCTGTCAGCATTCTTCTCGGATACTTTTTTCATTACTTCAGCTATCTTTTCTATAGGCCCGGTCCCGTATATGATCAGGGGTTTGGATATCGCCTGCCGTAGTTCCGCTGTCATGGCTGCAGCATCATCAGGGCTCATATCCTCGCCGTCCGGAGCTATCCTGGTAAGCTTGAGGCATATGGCGTCAGCTCCGTATTCGTCTATGTTTTTCTTTGCCCACTTTACAGGATCATCCATCACGTCTTCAAAATATCTGGCTACAGTCTCCGGCCATCCTTCCGGCCTGGCGTCATAGACTTCCATAGCCACTATGGGCCTGTTCGGGTTCTCACCCTCGAAAGTGTAGAATGGTAAAGCAGTCTCACCTCCTACCAGCACCTGGAAATCCCCGGTACCCAACTTTAAGGTATTGATCTTTCCGCTGTAAGTGTTTTTTGGGATTTGGAAGCTCAAAATTTCCCCCCTTGTATTTGTTATTGTTTACAAATGACCATTCACCCTTTTAAAGTAAAAGCTGTCTAAGTAATCCTAGATATTCTACCATTTTTAATAGAAAACTTCAGTCAATTACTTTAGTTTTATTGCCGCGGAAAAGTGATGCTCCCATACTGCTTCAAATTGTGCTTTTTCTTATGAACATCTGTGCATCACATGGACAATTTTTTATATTATATATAAAGTGATATTATTTACAAGTTTTAGTTGCATTCCTGATACCGCATTTTATTGCATACGGTGCACATAATAGTGCAGGGTTAATGCAGGACAAAATCATTGATGTACTCACAGAGCCAGCCTGTATATTTTTTCCACATCTGATTTATCTAGCGATTTGAACCTCCCGACGGGACCGAACCGCTGGGTCTTTTCTGCCATCTCCTCAATACCTTTTCTGCCCTCGCCGATGTCTTTAAGCCTGGTGGGAAGCCCCAGGCTTCTGCTGAAAGCAGCAAGTCTTTCTATGCCTTCCAGTATAATGCTTTCCCTGTCTCTGCTGCCGGCCTCAATATCGAATATCCTGAGTGCAAACTTTTGGAATATATCCATGTCCTCCCGGTAGGCATATCTCATCCAGGCCGGGAATAATATGGCCAGGGCTGCCCCGTGGATGATCCCGTTATATGTACTAAGCTCATGGGCAAGCTTATGGGTGGCCCAGTCCCCCATCCTGCCGGTATCCAGAAGATTGTTATGGGCTATGGTGCCGGCCCACATAAGCTCTGCCCGGGGATCATAGTCCCGGGGATGTTCCAGGGCCAGGGGAGCATTGGCGATGACTGTCTTTATGACAGCTTCGCACAGCCTGTCTGTAAGGTCCACGTTCTTTACCCTGGTAAAATACCTTTCCATCACATGAGATATTATATCCACAGCCCCGCTGGCGATCTGCTCCCTGGGCAAAGTAAATGTCAGTTCAGGGTTTATTATGGCAAATACCGGATAGATAAGTTCATTGTGATATCCCCATTTAAGCATGCCGTCTTCATTGGTTATGACTGCCACGTCGCTGGACTCGCTGCCTGCTGCCGGTATGGTGAGGACTGCCCCCACAGGCAGCGCCGACTCCGGCTTTGCCTTCTTCTCCACAAAGTCCCACATGCTCTCACCTTCATAGCAGGCATTTAAAGCTATGGCCTTGGCAGAATCAATAACACTGCCTCCTCCCACGGCCAGCACCGCCCCGATATTGTTTTCCCTGCAGACGCGGGCGCCTTCTATGGTAAGTCCCAGCCGGGGATTGGGCTGGACTCCCCCCAGCTCAAATACTTCGACCCCTGCATCATCCAGGGACTCCATGACCTGGCCATAGAGGCCGGATCTCTTTATGCTTCCCATGCCGTAATGGAAAAGCACCCTGCCGGTGATCTTCTTTATTTCAGCGCCGGCCTGTTTCTGGGTGCCTTTTCCGAATATTATCTTTGTGGGGTTCTCGAAAATAAAATTTTCCATGACAGTTCACCTATTGGCCGGATTTTATTATAAATATCAACTAATGCTTGATCAGTATTGCGGGGCATATATCCTGATCCTCTCATCAGGATAATGCTTTGCATTTTTAGTAACCAGGACCATATCATTTTGTATGGCTGTGGCTGCGATTATGCAGTCATAAAGTTCAAGATTAAATCCCCTGGCTTTATTCTTTATTTCATATGCCGACAACACTATATCCTTGTCTACTTCTAATGGTGCCAGGCTGTCAAGCAGCTTTAATGTCTTTTCCTTTTCATCTGGAT
>CAYZJW010000037.1:7215-11826 GCA_964478985.1 uncultured Actinomycetota bacterium | reverse complement strand
CTTTGCGGCTTCTTTCTTCTTCCGCTCAGCTTCTTTTTTCTTTTCCTCTGCTTCTGCCTTTTTCCTCTCTGCTTCTCTTTTGGTTTTTTCGGCAGCTTCCTTTTGTTTTCTTTTTGCTTCCCTTTTTATGGCTGACTCTATCTTCTTTACCTGGGAATCATTAAGTACAGACATCTCGCTCTTTATGGCAATACCAAGACTGTCGCATAGATCGAAAATATCATCAGTAGTTAATTTTTTTTCTTTAGCTAGTTCAATAACCTTAATTGCAATCACTCCCTATTCATATTGCCATAAAAGCAGGACGCCTATTGATCCTTATCGTCATCCTTAACTGCTGCTTCCTCCTCTGCTTCCGCCAGTACGTCATCTGCAGCATCTTCCTCAAGTTCCCGCCCGGCTGCTTCTTCGTCTTCTTCTCCCGATTCCTGGCTTTTTATTCTTTCTTCCCTGGCTTCGGCCAGCTCTTCCTCGAATTGCTTCTGGCTCTTTATATCGATCTTCCAACCGGTAAGCCTGGCCGCCAGCCTGGCATTCTGACCTTCCCTGCCGATTGCCAGTGAAAGCTGATCGTTTGATACTACTATAAGGGCAAATTTATTGTCCTCGTCTATTAGCACCTTGTTTACCCGGGCAGGACTTAATGAATTCTTTATATAGGATATTACATCTTCACTGTAGTCTACTATATCAATTTTTTCCCCGCCCAGTTCGTCGACTATCATCTTCACCCTTGAACCTTTGGGGCCCACGCAGGCGCCTACCGGGTCTACATTCTTTTCATTGGACTTTACTGCTATCTTTGTCCTGTAGCCTGCTTCCCTGGCAATGCTTATTATCTCTACTACGCCTTCATATATCTCGGGGACTTCCAGCTCGAAAAGCCTTCTTATGAGTCCAGTATGGGAACGAGACACTATCACCTGGGGTCCCTTGGTAGTTTTCCTGACATCAGATATATAACATTTGATCCTTTCACCGTGCCTGTATCTTTCCCCCGGCACCTGTTCGTACTGGGGAAGCAGGGCTTCCACCTTCCCCAGGTCAACCAGCGTAAACCTGGAATCACTCTGCTGCACGATGCCTGTCACAAGGTCCCCGATCCGGTCCTTGAACTCATCATACATTATCTCTCTTTCGGCTTCCTTGATCCTCTGCCTTATGACCTGTTTGGCTGTCTGGGCTGCTATCCTTCCAAAATTATCCGGGGTAACCTCTACTTCATCCTTATCACCGTCTCCAACTTCGTCTTCCTCAAGGATCCGGAATACCCTTATCTCTCCTGTCTCTGTATTTATGTCAGTCCTGCATTCAAATTCTACCTGATAGTTCCTTTTATAGGCAGAAGCCAGAGCCTGTTCCAGGGCTTCTATTATGGTATCCATCTTGATACCTTTTTCCTTTTCCAGCTCTACCAGCGCCGCTATCAGCTGCTTGTTCACAAAAATCACCTGCTGCCTTTAAATAATTCTAAATCAAAAAAATAGTGGGATATCGCCCACTATTTTTATCACCTCTTCTTAAAATTTCGTTAAAAGTATAGCACAAAATAATAAAAATTACATATATTATTATTTGCCGGAAGGCTGGCTGGTCAGATATCCTGCAGGAGTTCCCTTAGTCCGGTATACCTTTTCTCCACTACATTTTTATTTACAGCCATTCCTATGGCCTTTTTACTGCCCACCAGTATGGCAAGTTCCCTGGCCCTGGTAAGGGCGGTATAGAGGAGATTCCTCTGCAGCAGCATATAGTGTGATGTGAGGATGGGGACTATAACGCACCTGAATTCCGATCCCTGGGATTTATGGATGGAGATTGCATATGAATGGCTTATCTCGTCTGCTTCATAGAAGCTGTAGTTTACCGCCTTTCCCTCAAAATCTATCCTCATCTCGCTAAGTCCGGTATCTATTTCCGATATTATTCCTATATCGCCATTGTATATCTCTTTTTCATAATTGTTTTTCAGCTGTATCACCCGGTCACCCCTGCGGAATACCCTGCTGCCGTGCACGAGTCCGCCTTTCCCCGGATTAAGTTCTTTCTGTATCCTGGTATTAAGGTTTATTACCCCGCATATGCCCCGGTTAGTGGGGACCAGGACCTGTACATCTGTCATAGGATCCATGCTGAAGCTGGATTTTATTTTTTTTGTCAAAAGGTGCAGTATAAGTTCCACCGTCTCGTCCTGGCCGCTTTTCTCGATGAAGTAAAAATCATCCATCCCCGAATTTCCCAGCCTGGGGAATTCGCCATCCCTTACTCTGTGGGCATTGGCTATTATCTGGCTCTCACCTTCCTGCCTGTAAATCCTCTTAAGTTCTGATACCGGGATGACACCGGACCGGATAAGGTCCCCCAGTACATAACCCGGCCCCACCGGGGGCAGCTGGTCTATATCGCCTACCAGGACCAGCCTGCTGTCCGGCCTTACTGCTGACATAAGGTGCCTGGTAAGCCTTATATCCAGCATGGAAGCCTCATCTATGACGATAACGTCCGCATTTACCGGGTCTTCTTCATTCTTCAAAAAACGGTTAAGCCTGGGATTAAAGGCAAGCAGCCTGTGTATGGTCTTTGCCTCCCTGCCTGTGGTCTCAGTCATCCTCTTGGAAGCCCTTCCGGTAGGAGCAGCCATTAATACTTTCTTTTTTTCCAGTTCCAGTATCCTTATTATGAAATTAAGAATGGTGCTCTTTCCTGTTCCCGGACTGCCGGTAATCACCAGGATCTTTTCCGTAAGAGCCTTTACGATCGCATCAACCTGTATGGAATCCAGTTCTATATTATTATCCCGGGCAAGGTCCATTACCAGTTTCCTGTATTCTGCATCCCTGGGATCCCCGACCGGGCCGGTTCTGCTCCTGTCAAGAAATACAGCTATTTTTTCCCTAACATATTGCTCGCAGACATAGAGGCTTTTGAGGTAGATATTCTTACCGATGCCTTCTCCGTCTGTGATTATCCTGCCGTCCCGCTCCAGGTCATCCAGGGCCCTTTCCAGCATATCTTTTCCCGCTTCCAGGAAATCAAGCGCCCGGTCAGCTATTATCTCATAGGGAAGATAGCAGTGCCCGCTGTCTTCAGCCCTGTGGAGAAGGTATAGTATGCCAGACCTGATCCTGAAAATAGAATCCCTGGCTATGCCGGCCTTAAGGGCGATGGAATCAGCTGTCTTAAAACCTATGCCGAAAATATCCTCTGCCAGCCGGTAGGGATTTACCTTGATGACATTTTCTGCATTTTCTCCATATGTATTATATATCTTCATGGCATATGTGCTGGAAATACCGTAAGACTGCAGGAATATCATGACTTTCCTGGTATTTTTGTGTCTGTACCAGGAATCCCTTATCTGCCTTATCCTTTTTTCCCCTATGCCTTCTATCCGGGAAAGACGCTCAGGTTCGCTGTCAAGTATTTCTATGGTTTCTTCACCGAAACAGTCTACTATGCGTGAAGCCATGGCAGGCCCGATGCCTTTTATCATGCCAGAGCCAAGATAACTTTCTATGCCGGCTATGCTGACCGGCGTAAATGCCTCTACCGAAGATATCTCAAACTGTCTCCCATAATTCTTGTTTACTACCCATTTGCCTTTTATCCCCAGTTTTTCACCGCACTGAAGCTCGAATACATCTCCCACTATGGTAACCAGCCCGCCATCCTCCGTCCTGAGCCTTCCCACCATATAACCAGTTTCAGGATTCTTGAATACTATCTTTTCCAGGGTCCCCTGGATATTCAGGGTTTCATCTTCCATGAGGATTTATCCTATGATGTTTTCAGCTAAGAATTCCTTCACAAATCCGGACAGGCCTTCCGGAGGCATATCCCTGGCCTCCCCGGTGCGCCTGAGCTGGACCTCGACCATTTTTTTCTCCAGGAACTTCTTTCCCACCACCATCCTTATGGGCAGTCCCAAAAGATCTGAATCCTTGAACTTTATGCCTGCGCTTATATTCCTGTCGTCATACAATACTTCTATGCCGTTTTCTGTCAGCTGCTTATATATGCTCTCGCCGGCATCAGCCATTTCCCCGGATTTGGATGTGGTGACTACCAGGCTTACGGTATAAGGAGCTATGGAAGGCGGCCAGATTATTCCCTTTTCATCATGGAGCTGCTCGACCACTGCAGACAATATGCGGGTTATGCCTATACCGTAACATCCCATTATGAAAGGCTTTTGCCTGCCGTCTCTTCCCAGAAAGCTTGCCTCCATCTTCTGGCTGTACTTACTGCCCAGCTTGAATATATGGCCTATCTCTATACCTTTTTCCCTGTTTATGCCGCTCCCGCATCTAATGCACCTGTCTTCCGGGCCGGGATAGGTAAAATCACCATAAGAAGCAATATCCGCATCCCTTTCCATGCTGACATTTTTAAGGTGGGTATCCTTTTTGTTGGCGCCGGTTATTGTATTTTTTATTCCTTTTAGTGAATTATCTGCATAGACCTTTATGCCGGGGTCAAGACCTACCGGCCCCACATAGCCGATCACCAGTGTCCTCTGTCCGCCTTCAAAAAGCTGCAGTGGACGTTTGAGGAACTTTTCTGCCTTGGAGATATTAAGTTCCCTGTCCCCGGTCATCATGAAAGCATAGA
>CAYZJW010000037.1:0-7115 GCA_964478985.1 uncultured Actinomycetota bacterium | reverse complement strand
TCCTTCATTATGAATTCCCTGCCCCTGAGAAGGCCGTACCTGGGCCTGATCTCATCCCTGAACTTAACCTGTATCTGGTACAGGTTAATGGGGAGATCCTTATATGACTTTAGATCAAGATAGGCCAGATGCGTCATTATCTCTTCATGTGTAGGTCCCAGGCAGAACTGGCGTTCATTACGGTCCCGCAGCCGGAAAAGCTCCGGGCCATATTGGTCCCAGCGCCCTGACTTCTGCCACAGGTCTGAAGGCTGCATTACCGGCAGGAAAAGCTCCATAGCCCCGGCCCTGTCCATCTCCTCCCTAACTATATTCTCGATCTTTCTCAGCACCCTGGTGCCGGCAGGAAGAAATGCATATATCCCTGATGCTATCTTCCTTATAAGGCCCGCCCTCAGGGTGAGGGCATGGCTGGCCAGCTCCGCTTCACTGGGATCTTCTTTAAGCGTAGGTATAAATGCCTGTGAGTATTTCAAAGCAAAGCTCCTTATTAGATCAACTTTTCCAGTTCTTTTTTAAATTCATCCAGTATGCTGGACTTCTCCACCCTTTTCAGGATGGAACCCTTCAAAAACAGGGCCGCTTTCTTCCTGCCGAAAGCGATTCCCAGGTCAGCATCCCTGGCCTCGCCCGGTCCGTTTACTATACAGCCCATTACTGCAAGCTTCAATCCGCATCTTATGCCGGCTGTCATCTTTTCCACTTCACCCACTATTGCCGGCAGGTCATCCATAGTCCTTCCGCAGGTGGGGCATGATATGATGTCGACCCCGTCAGTCCTGATCTCCAGGCTGGCCAGTATCAGGCGGCCAGTCCTGACCTCCTCTACCGGACTGCCTGTCAGTGACACCCTTATGGTATCTCCTATGCCTTCTGCCAGGAGGATCCCCATTCCTACCGAGGACTTTACCGTGCCCCTGAGCAGGGGGCCCGCTTCGGTCACTCCCAGGTGAAGGGGGTAATCGCATTTTCCCGAGATCTCCCGGTAAACGCTGACTGTATCCGCAACAGAGGAAGCCTTGGCCGAGATCTTGAAATTATGAAATCCCAGGCTCTCCATAACCTTTATATTTTCCAGGGCGCTTTCTACCATGGAACTGCGCATATTCCCCCTGTTTTTCCGCAAGATCTTCTTATCTATAGAACCTGCATTTATGCCTATCCTGACAGCGGTTTTATGCTTCTTTGCTGTTTCTACCACCTTTGCCGTTCTTTCATAGCCGCCGATATTGCCGGGATTTATCCTGATACCGTCTGCGCCTGCCTTTATGCTGTCGATTGCCAGCCTGTGGTCAAAATGGATATCTGCCACTACCGGCACCCTGAATATACCGGAATCGATCAGTCTTTTTAAAGCGGTTACCGCACCGGCATCAGGTACAGCCATCCTTATGACCTCGCATCCATGCCTGGAAAGCTCTTCGATTTCTTCCCTGATGGCAGAAGCATGGTTTATCTTTGACTTGGTCATGGACTGTACCGAAATGGGATTACTGCCGCCGATCTTTAAATTTCCCAGGCTTATTTCCCTGGTCTTTTTCCTTGAAATGTCCATAGATAAAAGCATCCTACATATTGTTCAGGTTAAATGGACTTATAATGTCAAATACAAGACCCACTATGAGCAGCCCTACCATAAGGAAGATACCAAAATAATTCGCTGTCTCCACCAATTTCTGCGGAAGAGGCTTTCTCCTTATGGTCTCCACTGTCAAAAGCAGTATATTGCCCCCATCCAGGGGAAGTATGGGCAGAAGGTTGCCAAAGCCGATCAATATGGAGACAAGGGCTATAAACAGGATAAAATTCTGTATGCCCAGCGAGATAGACTGCTGGAATATGCTTACAACCCCTATAGGCGAGACAGGACGTGCTTCTGCAAAAGGTATCTGCCCTGAAAACAGCTGCCCAAAAAGCTTTACATAGGTCACCAGGATCTCTCCGGTCATCCTGAAACTTTCAGTCACTATCTCAAAAAGACCCGGCCGCCTCTCAATGTAACGGGGAGATATTCCCAGGTATCCCCTGCCTTCGACTGTATCCAGTACCGTTTCTATCTCTATCCGGCTGCCGTCTCTTATCACGGTGTATACCACTTCTTCCCCCGGCCGCGCCTGTGTCTTTGCCGCAAATTCATCCCATGTGTCAATAGGTTCGCCGTTTATAGCCGTTACCCTGTCGCCTTCTATCAGCCCTGACTGTTCAGCCGGTGTGCCGGGCTGTACATAATCTATCATATTACTGGGCTCATAGACGCCCATGCTCAAAAATACCGCTATAAGTATCACTGCAAATATCATATTGAACCCGGCACCGGAAAATATGACCAGGAATTTCTTATAGAATGGTTTTCCCTGATAGGACTTTTCCTTCATATCCCCGGGGACCTCCTCATTCCTGTCCATTCCCATGACTTTTACATATCCGCCCACGGGAATAGCCCTGAGGCCGTATTCTGTGCCGGATTTTGACCTGTGCTTAAATACCACAGGGCCAAAACCTATAAAAAACTCGTGGACATGCATGCCTGACGCCCTGGCTGACAGGAAATGACCGAATTCATGCACTATTATTATCAGTGAAAAACCAATTATGGCTATTATGTACTGCATGACCAGCATAGGCTTTTTAAACCTTTCCAAATCTTCTATTGCGCTTCTGGTATTGCCTCAGCGCCTTTACAAAATACTTCCTCTTAAAATCGGGCCACAGGACTTTTGAGAAATAAAGCTCTGTATATGATATCTGCCACAAAAGGAAATTGCTTATCCTGTATTCCCCGCTTGTCCTTATAAGCAGGTCCGGATCAGGTATGCCTTCCGTATACAGGTAATCAGAGAACATTTCCGCATCCAGGTCCGCCTCTTTGATCCTTCCTTCCTTCATATGGCGGCATATATCCTTTACCGCATATAATATCTCCTGCCTGGAACCATAATTAAGGGCTATATTAAAATTCAGCACCGTATTTGCAGAAGTCTTTTTCTCGGCATCTTCATATGCCTTAAGCACTTCAGGCGGAATATCAGACCTGTCCCCGATGAGCCTCAGCCTTACACCATGGCCGTCAAGCAGCTTCAATTCATTCTTAAGCGTGACCAGAAACAGGTTCAGCAGGAATCTTACTTCTTTCTCCGGCCTTTTCCAGTTTTCCCGGGACAATGAATATACAGTAAGATACTTTATCCTGAAGTCGATACAAGCGGCTATTACCTCCCTGAGGGATTCTACTCCCGCCTTATGTCCTGCATTCCTGGGCAGCCTGCGCTTTAAAGCCCACCTGCCGTTGCCGTCCATTATTATAGCCACATGCAGGGGAAGGTTTTCTCCCGTGATATCATCGGCGGCGGTATTCTTGCCAGAAGCGGATATTGAAGAAAAAAAGTTCAAGACAGGTGTACCTACACTTCCATGATTTCCTTTTCCTTCTGTTCCAGGGCGCTGTTGATCTTTTCAATAAATTCATCAGTCACATCCTGGACTTCCTTCTGTGAATGGATAAGGTCATCTTCGGTTATGCCGCCTTCGGATTCCATCTTCTTAAACTCGTCATTTGCATCCCTCCTTATATTCCTAATGGCGATCCTTCCGTCTTCCGCAACTTTTTTTACCAGCTTTACCAGCTCCCGTCTTCTTTCTTCATTCAGGGGCGGTATTGCCAGCCTTATGACTTTGCCGTCATTGGTAGGATTGATGCCGAGATCGGATTTTATTATCTGGGTCTCGATCTCCTTTAAGAATTTGGGGTCGAAAGGAGATATCACTATCGTCCTTGCTTCCGGAATACTGATATTGGCTGCATGCTTTACCGGAGTCCTGGTCCCGTAATAATCAATAAATACATTGTCCAGGAGAGCTGCTGAAGCCCTTCCTGTCCTTATGGTGTTAAACTCGTGCTGCGTGTTCTCCAGGGACTGCATCATCTTCTTTTTTGCTTCATTTAAGATCCTGTCTCTCATAGTCACCCCTTTGATACCAAAGTTCCAATTTCTTTACCCATTATAACACCTTTTATATTTCCGGGTACTTTTATGTCAAACACAATGATAGGAAGATCGTTCTCCCGGCACAGGGATATTGCTGTGGAATCCATCACTCCCAGGTCCCGGTTCAGGGCAGTTGTAAAATCCAGTTTCTTGAATTTTACGGCATCGCTGTGTTTTTCCGGGTCCCTGTCATATACTCCGTCTACCCTGGTGGCCTTGAATATTATCTGGGCATCTATTTCCAGCGCTCTTAATGCAGCTGCCGTGTCTGTGGTAAAATACGGATTTCCGGTCCCCCCGGCAAAGATGACCACCCTTTTCTTCTCCAGATGCCTTACAGCCTTCCTCCTTATAAAAGGTTCTGCTACTTCCTGCATGGAGATCGATGTCTGCACCCTGGTCATGACGCCCTGCTTTTCCAGTGCGTTCTGCAGTCCCAGGGCATTCATGATGGTTGCCAGCATGCCTATATAATCAGCAGTTGTGCGGTCCACTCCATTGGCGCTGGCAGATGTGCCCCTCCAGAAATTGCCTCCGCCTATCACTATGGCTATTTCCACGCCAAGGTCAGCTACTTCCTTGATCTGGCCGGCAATACCCGATACTACGGAAGGATCAATATTATGGTTTTTGCTTAGAAGCGCTTCCCCGCTGATCTTCAGCAATACCCTTTTGTATTTCAGTCCAGCCATAGCCGTATAATCTGTCCAGTAATATTTTCCTAAAAATCAATCTTCTCCAAGCACATAGCGGCAGAACCTCTTTATGACTATATTCTCCCCTATGGTGGCGATCTTTTCCTTTAGCAGGTCCCCGATCTTTTTATCGGCATCCTTGACAAAAGGCTGTTCCAGGAGGACTATCTCCTCATAAAATTTCTTGATCCTTCCATCGGCTATCTTGTCTACTATGTTTTCCGGCTTACCGTCATTTACGGCCTGTTTCCTGAATATCTCTTTTTCTTTTTCAACAATTTCGCCAGGCACTTCTTCAATGGATATATACTGGGGATTGGCAGCAGCAATATGAAGCGCCACATCATGGACAAACCCCTTAAACATCTCATTCCGGGCAACAAAATCTGTCTCACAGTTTACTTCCAGCATTACCCCTATTTTTGAACCAAGGTGTATATAGCTGTCAATAATCCCTTCTTTGGCAGCCCTTGAAGCTTTTTTGGATGCCTGGGCCAGTCCTTTTTCCCTTAGTACTTCCTCTGCCCTGGCCAGGTCTCCATTGGTCTCCACAAGAGCTTTCTTGCAGTCCATCATGCCCGCATTGCTTTTTTCCCTCAACTGTTTTACTAATCCTGGTTTTATTTCCATCTAATAATATCCTTCCTTATACCCAGACTTCATCTTCTGGTTTTTCCTCTAATCCGTCTTCCGGTTTTTCTTTTTCCATTTTTTTGGCGTCTTCCGCCTCGGGACTCTTTTCCCTTTTTATTGTCTCCTGAGCTCCCGCCTTCACCGCATCTGCTATTACCCTGGTTATCAGGGCGCATGAACGGATGGCATCGTCATTTCCGGGTATGACAAAATCAACCACATCGGGATCGCAGTTGGTATCAGTAATAGCTACTATGGGTATTCCCAGCTTCCTGGCTTCATTTACTGCAATGGTCTCTTTGCCGGGATCGATAATAAAAACTGCATCAGGTATCTTCTTCATATTCCGTATTCCTCCCAGGTTATAAAGAAGTTTGTCGTGTTCTTTCTTTATTCCCAGTACTTCCTTTTTGGGGAGCCTGTCAAAAACACCCGATTCTTCCATCTGTTCGATCTCCTCCAGGCGTTTCGTCCTCAGGCTGATAGTGGAAAAATTTGTCAGGGTGCCTCCCAGCCACCTGTTCTTGATATAGGGCATGCCGCAATCCTGGGCGGCATTCTCGATTATATCCTGGGTCTGCTTTTTTGTGCCTACAAAAAGTATGGTGCCTCCGTCTGCCGCCAGTTCTTTTACATAGTCATGGGCTTCCAGTATAAGCCTAAGGGTCTCAGTAAGATCGATTATATATATGCCGTTTTTGGCAGTATATATATACTTCTTCATCTTGGGATTCCATTTTTGGGTCTGATGCCCAAAATGCACTCCTACTTCAAGGAGCTGCTTCATAGTTACAACGCTCAAGACCTACCTCCTGATTATGGTTTACCTCCACCGCCTTAACTGCAAATTTTCCCACCATAATACCGCAGACGGTGTGTGTTTTTATAAATTACAAGTCTAACATAATATATGTTGTCGGGCAAATAATCAACATCTTTTGCAAAAAAATATTACCCCGCCCTGGGGTGGAACTTCTTATAGTCTTTTTTCAGCCTGGTTATATCCATATGGGAATAAATGGATGTGGTGGATATATTTTCGTGTCCCAGGAGTTCCTGTATTTCCCTGATGCCGGCACCCCTCTGCAAAAGGTGCGTGGCAAAACTATGCCTGAGGCTGTGAGGAGTGATATTCTTGCTTATTCCCGCCAGCCTGACATTTTTCTTTACTATATTCCTTATGCTCCTGGCTGTAAGTCCCCTGCCGCCGCTGTTTAAAAATAAATGCCTGTCCCCGCTATAAGTTCCTCTGACTTTGCTGAAGCTAAGGCTCTGCCTGGCTCCGCCAAGATATGTATCCAGACAGTACAGGGCTTCGCTATTTATATATACTATCCTTTCCTTCCTGCCTTTTCCCCTTACCTTTATCTCATTTTTTTTCATATTGATGTCGTCAAGCATCATGCCCTCTACTTCGCTCACCCGGGCGCCGGTAGAATAAATGAGTTCCATCAACAGCCTGTCCCTGATATCTGCCGGCTTTTCTGTTTCCATATGGTCCAATACCTGCCTCATCTCCGGCATAGAAAGAATATTGTAATACCTTTTTCTTTTACGGGGAGCATTTATGAACTGGGACAGGGGTATGTCTATTATCCGGTTTTCTTCCAGGAACCTGAAATAGTTTATCAGGGAAGAATATTTCCTTATGATGGTGCGGTTGGCATATTTTTTTTCATCCAGCCATTTTACAAATCCCCGGAATACTGACAGGTCCATGTGCCCCATATCCTTAATATCCAGGGACTCCCAACGTTTTTTTTGGGACAGCGTCTCGTACCTTTTGGCATCAAGCTCCACG
>CAYZJW010000036.1:0-12063 GCA_964478985.1 uncultured Actinomycetota bacterium | reverse complement strand
AAAAATTGGGTTTTAACATGCAGCAGATGATGAAACAGGCAAAGATGATGCAGAAGAAAATGGCAGAGATACAGGAAGAGCTGAAAAATATGGAGTTCGAAGCATCAGCCGGTGGCGGCGCCGTAAGGGCAAAGGTCAACGGGGAGCAGGAAGTCCTCGAGATCAGGCTGGATAAAGAGATGATCGACGCCGAGGACCTGGATATGGTAGAGGATATGGTGATGGTGGCCGTAAACGATGCCCTCAGGCAGTCAAAGGATGAGGCCAAAAACAGGATGTCAGGGCTTACCGGCGGCATGAACATCCCGGGCATGTTTTAAACTATAAATAATATCTATATATGCCTCTTTATATAAAAAGCGTAGAAAACCTCATAAATGAGTTCAGGAAGCTTCCTGCTATCGGGCCCAAGTCTGCCAGGAGGATAGTATATTACCTGCTGAAGCTTCCCCCCCGGCATGTACAGGAGTTTGCCCGGGCCCTTACCGATATGAGGGAAAAGGTAAAGTTCTGCAGCATCTGCAGGAATCTTGCCGAAGGAGATATCTGCCATATCTGCAGCGATGCCTCCAGGGACCAGGAAAAGATCTGTATTGTGGAAGAAGTAAGCGACCTTATCATCATAGAAAAGACAGGCCGCTACCGGGGGCTTTATCATGTCCTGGGGGGCCTGCTTTCGCCCATTGAGGATATAGGTCCAGATGAATTGAGGATACCAGGCCTGGTAAAAAGGGCCGGGGGAAAAGGGGTAAAAGAGGTAATAATTGCTTTAAACCCCACAGTAGAAGGGGAGAGTACGGCCATGTATATAAAGAAAATGCTGGCCCCCCTGGGCATAAAAGCCACTATGCTGGCCAGCGGGCTGCCTGTGGGAGGAGACCTGGAATATGCCGATGAGATCACCCTGGGAAGGGCCATATCCGACCGCCGGGAGATCTGACCGGGGGCTGCCGCCGCCATGCACACAAACGCTGCTGCATTTTATTAAAAAAAAAATCTTATTATGTTATAATCCAAAAGGTTTGCCCTGAGAAGGACAGGGACAATCCAGAGATTTAATGGACCTGCAGGGGAAGGCAGGCTTTAGCAATTATTTTTTCTAAAACATTACTGAAGGGGTGCCAGGAATGAAGAAAATGAAATCCATGGACGGCAATATGGCAGCAGCCCATATTGCCTATGCATTTACCGAAGCTGCAGCCATCTATCCCATAACGCCGTCCTCTCCCATGGGGGAGTATATAGATGAATGGGCAGCACACGGGAAAAAGAATATGTTCGGACAGGTGGTAAGTGTAAACGAGCTCCAGTCGGAAGCCGGAGCCGCAGGCGCTGTCCACGGCTCTCTGCAGGCGGGGGCGCTTACTTCTACCTTTACTGCATCGCAGGGCCTCCTGCTGATGATACCCAATATGTATAAGATATCCGGGGAACTTCTTCCTGGAGTGTTTCATGTCAGCGCCAGGTCGGTAGCCACTCATGCTCTTTCCATATTCGGGGACCATTCCGATGTCATGGCTGTAAGGCAGACAGGATTCGGCCTTCTGGCATCGGGATCCATTCAGGAGATAATAGATATGGCGGGAATAGCCCACCTGGCTGCCATAAAGTCCAGGGTTCCCTTTGTCCATTTCTTCGACGGTTTCAGGAGTTCCCATGAGATACAGAAAGTAGAGCTTATCGATTATGAGGACCTTAAAAGTATGCTGGACGAAGAAGCCCTGCTCAAGTTCAGGCTGAGGGCGCTTAATCCCGAACATCCTGTGACCAGGGGCACAGCCCAGAATCCTGATATTTTCTTCCAGGCAAGGGAAGCATCAAACAGGTTTTATGATGCGCTGCCGGGGATAGTATCAGATTATATGGACCAGATCAGCAGCCTAACCGGAAGAAAGTACAGGCCGTTTAATTATGTAGGCGCAAAGGATGCAGAGAATATCATCATAGCCATGGGGTCAGTTACCGACACTATTGACGAGACAGTGGAATACCTGAACCAAAACGGTGAAAAGGTGGGGGCCATAAAGGTACACCTGTACCGGCCTTTCTCCGAAAAATATTTTATGGAAGCCCTGCCGGATTCCGTAAAAAGGATAGCAGTGCTTGACAGGACCAAGGAGCCCGGAGCTCCGGGAGAGCCGCTGTACCTGGATATAAGGAATATTTTTTATAGATCGGAACGCCAGCCCCTGATAGTGGGAGGCAGGTACGGACTCAGCTCCAAGGATACCACCCCCAGCCAGATAAAGGCTGTGTTTGATAATTTGAAGCAGGATAGCCCCAGGGATGGGTTCACCATCGGGATAAATGATGACGTCACCCATCTGTCCCTGGGCATAAGCCAGCATATAGAGACGGCTCCCGAAGGCACCATAAGATGCAAGTTCTGGGGACTCGGCTCGGACGGCACCGTAGGCGCCAACAAGAATGCCATAAAGATAATCGGCGACAATACCGATATGTATGCGCAGGGTTATTTTGCCTATGATTCCAAGAAATCAGGCGGAGTCACCATATCCCACCTGAGGTTCGGCCACAAGCCCATAAAATCAACCTACCTTATAACGGAGACGGATTTTACCGCCTGCCACAACCAGTCATATTTAAACCAGTATGACATCATGAAGGGGCTTAAGAAAGGCGGCACATTCCTGCTGAACTGCCAGTGGAAACAGGATGAGCTGGAGGAAAAGCTTCCTGCATCCATGAGGAGATACCTGGCGGAAAACGATATTGAGTTCTATATAATAGATGCTACCGATATTGCACAGGAAATCGGCCTGGGAAACAGGATAAACATGATAATGCAGGCGGCATTTTTCAAGCTTTCCAAAGTAATACCTCTTGATGATGCAGTCAAATACATCAAGGAGGCCATCAAGAAGACCTATGGCAATAAGGGTGAGAAGATAGTAAAAATGAATTATGAAGCGGTAGACAAGGGCATGGATGCCCTGGTAAAGGTCGATGTCCCCTCCAGCTGGAAGGATGCAGTGGAAACAGGAGATCTGGCGGAAGCCCAGGAGCCCGATTTTATAAAGAATATACTGAGAGTGGCAAACAGGCAGGAAGGCGACAGTATACCTGTCAGTGCTTTTGTGGGCGCCGAAGACGGCACATTCCCCCAGGGTACGTCAGCATATGAGAAAAGGGGAATAGCTGTAAATGTACCGGAGTGGCAGAAAGACAACTGTATCCAGTGCAACCAGTGTTCCTTTGTTTGCCCCCATGCAGTACTAAGGCCGGTTCTTCTTGATAAGGAAGAGGCCGGCAGGGCCCCGGCTGACTTCCAGGCCATACCGGCTAAAGGAAAGGGTATGGATGAATACCAGTACAGGATACAGGTAAGCACCATGGACTGCACCGGATGCGGAAACTGCGCTGATATATGTCCTGCAAAGGAAAAAGCCCTGGTCATGAAACCGCTGGCCTCACAGGAAAAGCAGATAGGCAACTGGGAATTTGCCAGTACAGTAAAAGTAAAAGACAATGTCATGTCTGCAGATACAGTGAAAGGAAGCCAGTTCAAGAAGCCCCTTTTCGAGTTTTCCGGTGCCTGCGCCGGCTGCGGGGAAACGCCTTATGCCAAGCTGGTCACCCAGCTGTACGGAGACAGGATGATAATAGCCAATGCCACCGGATGCTCATCCATCTGGGGAGGTTCGGCTCCTACTACCCCGTATACGGTAAACAGCAGGGGTCAGGGTCCGGCCTGGGCCAATTCATTATTTGAGGATAATGCTGAATATGGTTTCGGCATGGCTACCGGCATCAAGCAGATAAGGAACAAAATAGAAGGGTACCTTGAAGGACTTTCACAGATGGAGGTAAAGCCAGAGGTAAAGGATGCGGCAAAAGAATGGATAGATTCCAGGGAAGATGCAGAAAGCAGCAGGGCTGCTTCCGCCAGGCTGCTTGAATTGCTGGGAAAAAGCAGCAGCGGCAGCCAGGCTGATGAACTGGGAAAAAAGATCCTGGAGCTTAAGGACTACCTGGTCAAGAAATCTGTATGGGTATTCGGGGGAGACGGCTGGGCCTATGATATAGGCTACGGCGGACTGGACCATGTAATTGCATCAGGCGAGGATATAAATATACTGGTCTATGACACTGAGGTATACTCCAATACCGGGGGGCAGTCATCCAAGTCAACACCCCTGGGAGCTGTAGCCAAGTTTGCCGCTTCAGGCAAGAAGGTAAAGAAAAAAGACCTGGGGCTTATGGCAATGACATACGGATATGTCTATGTAGCCCAGATAGCCATGGGGGCCAGCCAGAAACAGACACTTAAGGCCATACAGGAAGCCGAAAGCTATAAAGGGCCATCCATAATAATAGCTTATTCGCCCTGCATCAACCATGGTATTTATATTGGCATGGGCAAATCCCAGCTCAGGCAAAAACAGGCTGTGGATGCCGGATACTGGCATCTCTACAGGTACAATCCACTGCTGGAAGATGAGGGCAAGAATCCGTTTGTGATGGATTCCAAAGAGCCAAAGGAATCATTCAGGGACTTTTTGATGGGGGAGGTAAGGTATGCATCGCTTACCAAGACATTCCCGGACATTGCCGAGGACCTGTTCTCCAGGGCGGAAGAAAATGCCAGGGCTAAATATATAAAATACAGGGAAATGGCAGAAAAATAGTTTATTAATTGTAAAATAGACGACGGATATGTTTAAAGGCAGAAAAGACATTATAGTGATGAAATTCGGGGGCACCTCGGTTGCCGATGCTCAAAAGATGATGAAGGTAGCCGACAGGATAATCGCCGCCAGAAATAGCGGGAAAGATGTAGTAGTAACAGTATCTGCTATGGGTGATACCACCGACCGGCTTATCAAGCTGGCTTCCGGGATAACAGACAATCCTTCCAGAAGGGAGATGGACGTATTGCTGTCCACCGGGGAGCAGGTATCGATTGCCATGCTGGCTATGGCTATACATAAAAAAGGCTTTCCCTGTGTGTCGCTTACCGGCATCCAGGCTGGAGTCCATACTGATGATGTATATTCAGAGGCCAAGATACTAAATGTAAAAGCAGAGCGGATACTCAGGGAACTAAAGCAGGGCAATATTGTAATTGTTGCCGGTTTCCAGGGCATCAGTCATGATGGGGATATAACTACCCTGGGTAGGGGCGGCTCAGATACTACGGCAGTGGCGCTGGCGGCAGCACTGAAGGCAGGTTACTGCGAGATATATACCGACGTGGATGGCGTTTATTCCACTGATCCCAATCTGGTAAAGGAAGCCATAAAAAAGCATTCAGTTTCCTATGACGAGATGCTCGAGCTTGCTTCCTCGGGAGCAAAGGTGCTGCATCTCAGGGCTGTGGAATTTGCCAAAAAGCATGATGTAGTAATACATGTACGGTCCAGTTACAATAACAATGAAGGGACATGGGTAATGGATGTAGAAAAAATTGATAAAAGGATGGAGAAACCCCTGATAACCGGGGTGACTTATGATACCAACCAGGTAAAGATCTCCATATTTGAGCTGGAAGACAAGCCGGGAGAGGCTGCCCGGCTGTTTACAAAATTTGCAGAGCATAATATAAATATAGACCTGATCGTGCAGAATGTAAGCGAAAAGGGCCTGGCTGCCATTTCGCTTACCATAAAGAACGAAGACCTCTTGCTGGCAAAAAAGGTCCTGGAGGAATTGCGGCAGAAGCATGTGGAGATAGATGATGATATTTCCAAGGTATCCATTGTGGGAGCAGGGATGCAGTCCCATCCGGGCGTTGCTGCCAGGATGTTCAATATTTTAGCTGCCGACGGTATAAATATCCAGATGATATCCACATCCCCCATAAGGATATCCTGCGTGATAAGGAAATCCCTGGCAAAGGATGCAGTAAGATCGCTTCACAATGGTTTTGACATAGCATAATTTTTATCACCATACAAAAAGCCCCCTGGCGCCGGTAACGGATAAGGGGCATAATGTGCTTGTCATTATTCTCATATTGTTTTAACATATGTTTTCAACTTTTTTAAATAATGTCCAGGATGGTACCGCGGATGAAGAGAAAAGAATATAATGTGGCCATAGCCGGTGTTACCGGGGCCGTAGGCAGGGTATTTCTGTCAATTCTGGAAGAAAGGGATTTTCCGGTAAAAAACCTTATTCCCCTGGCATCAGAACGATCTGCCGGAAAAAGGATAAGTTTTGCCGGGGAGGAGCTGGAAATAAAGCTCCTGGGAAAAGATTCTTTCAGGCAGGCCGATATCGCCCTTTTTTCTGCCGGCGCATCCCGCTCCAGGGAATTTGCACCCCATGCGGTGGAAAGCGGAGCCGTAGTAGTGGATAACAGCAGCGCATTCAGGATGGATGACGAAGTGCCGCTGGTGGTTCCGGAAGTCAATCCGGAAGATATCTGGAAGCATAAGGGAATAATAGCCAATCCCAACTGTACTACTATAATCATGGTAGTGGCCTTAAAGCCGATATATGATATTTCCCCCATAAAAAGGGTGATCGTATCCAGCTACCAGTCGGTATCCGGGGCAGGAGCCAGCGGCATGGCCGAACTGGAAGAACAGTTAAGGGAGATAATCTGCAATAAGGGAAATGATATCAGGACTTCGACTTTCCCTGTCCAGATAGCCAATAATGTCATACCCCACATAGACATATTCATGGAAAACGGCTATACCAAAGAAGAGATGAAGATGGTCCATGAGACCAGGAAGATCATGGGGGATGCCGCCATCAGGGTCTCAGCGACAACTGTAAGGGTACCGGTGATGACATCACACTCGGAATCTGTAATAGCAGAGACTGAAGACAGGATACCCCTGGAAAAGGTCAGGCAGGCGCTTTCTTCGGCTCCCGGGATCATATTAAAAGATGATATCGAAAATGGAGTCTATCCCACCACCCTTGATTCTTCCGGCAAAGATGATGTATATGTGGGAAGGATAAGGGAAGACCTTACATCGGATACGGGCATAAATATGTGGGTAGTCGGGGACCAGTTAAGGAAGGGAGCAGCCCTTAATACCATACAGATAGCCGAGGAGCTTATAAAAAAGTAAGCAAGGAGGCCGCCCTGCATGCAAAATGGCGGCCTGATCAAATATATTTCCATTAGAACCGGATCTTTTAAGAAGGGTCCGGTTTTTTTCTTGACAGCCTGGCTTGAATGGTATAATATATCGGTATACGTTATAACGTAATACGTTATAACATGTTGCGATATATATAGATGGCTGAAAATGAGCGATATAAGGAAAATAAAGAAATATTCCCCCCTAACCGAGACTACTTTTTATATACTGATATCCCTGCTGGAACCGCTTCATGGATATGGGATCATGCAGAAGGTGGAGAAGTTAAGCGGTGGAAGGATAAAGCTTGGTCCGGGGACTCTTTACGGAGCACTTGGCAATCTGCTGGAAGCAAAGATGATCGAGCTTGAAAGCAGTGAAATATCAGACAATCGCAGAAAAGTCTACCGTATCAAAGGATTGGGCATAGATATGATAGAACATGAGATAAACAGACTGGAGGAGATGCTTAAAAATGGAAAGGATCTTTTCAGGAAAAAGGGGAATAGGGATGAATAGCACCGGTATAAAAAGAGTAGTGAGGACATTCTGGGCATGGCAGGAGGATAAAGAGTCAAAATGGCTTGAAGATATGTCCAGGAAAGGCTGGCACCTGGAAAAGGTAGGTTTCTTTAACTATACATTCAGGGAAGGACCGCCGCGCGATTATGTCTACAGGTTCGATTTCAAGGTAATAAGAAATAAGGATGTTGACGATTATAAAGAAACATTCAAGGATTCCGGATGGGAGAATATAGGAAATCTCGGGTCCTGGTTTTATTTCCGTGGCGACCGGTCAAAAGACCCGGATATGGAGCTATACAATGACAATAAGTCCAAAATAGAAAAATATAAAAGGCTCCTTATTTTTTTAGTGATAATCACCGGGCCCGGCCTGTCATGGGTACTTCCCAACCTGTATATGAGAGTCATTGATATGCAGGCAGACAGCATATTGAGTAATCCGGTATTATTTTATTTCTATGCTGTTTTTGTGGTTATATTTACCCTGGTCGAGATCATTGCCGTATACGGCATAATAAGGATACTTATGATAATAAACAGGCTGAAAAAGGATATAAGGGAATAAAACCTGCAAAGCCATCGGCCTATTCTAACAGGAGACGGTGCTGTTATGACTGTTTGCTCTAGATAATCAGTTTCAGTCTTTTTTCTATCTGGTGAGTCTCTTTCAGGAAATTATCATGCAGCATATCAGATTTATTGCTTATGCTCTTGAGCTGGGATGCATCCATAAGGCTGACAAAGCCCCGGTAAAATTCCTTTTCCCGGGCCAGGTGGCCGCATTCACATTTATGGGCCTGGGCCATAAAATCCGGCACATCCAGGCTGGAAAATTCTTCCAGGTACTGGCTGTATTTTTCATAAAGAGCTTCAGCATATTCCAGTTTGGAATCCAGGTCGGATACTTCATTTTCAAATGATCTCAGCAGGCCGTTTATGCTGTTCAGGTATCTGGATGCCAGCATTTTAACTGCCTTCTGGTAGTCCTGGAATCTCTTTATTTTTTCTGCATCCTTTTTCCTGTCAGCCCTCATAAGGAACAGGACGCCAAAGGCCAGCGCCACTATGATCCCGCTGATGGCGCCGTAGAGTATGGCCAGGTTAAAAAGCTCGAAATCCACTATATTCTGGAGCTTTAAAAGATACAGGGTAAGAGTCAGTATCTCAAGCAGCAGGGCCCCCACTATCATTATGAAATATTTGAGCCTTATGACCTTGAAGCCAAAGTCCCTGAAGAATATTCTTAAGCTTGCGACCAAAAACCACCTCCTGATAAAAATATTAATACATTATAAAATAAAATTATTATTTAATTAATTTATTTTAACAATAATATTATATTAATACAATACTATCTAATAATATAAATATTTATAGAAATTATATCTTAAATAATTGTATGAATAAAAAAACCGGAGAGAGAGGCCGGCTATTTGTCTTCTTTTCTTATCTGCTCTATTTTCTTAAGCCTGGCGGCAAGTTCCCTTTCGAAACCCCTGGAGCTGGGCCTGTAATATTTCCTGCCCAGGAGTTTTTCCGGCAAATAGGACTGACTGGCGACAGCATCTTTGAAATCATGGTCATATTTATAGCCCCTGCCGTAACCGGCTTCCTTCATCAGGCCCGTGGGGGCATTCCGTATATGATAGGGCACAGGCAGGGTGAGAAACCTCCTTATATCAGACATGACCCTTTTATAGGCCAGATACAGTGAATTTGATTTGGGTGCCAGCGAAAGATATACTGCCAGCTGGATTATAGCCAGGTAACCCTCTGGAGGACCAATGAACTCGAAGCTCTGCCTGGCGGCAGCAGCCTGCTTTATGGCTTCGGGATCGGCAAGCCCCACATCTTCAGAAGCAAATCTTATCATACGGCGCAGGAGGTACAGGGGGTCTTCTCCGCCTTCCAGCATCCTTACCGTCCAGTATGCAGCCGCATCGGGATCGCTTCCCCTCATGCTCTTATGCAGGGCTGATATCAGGTTAAAATGCTCTTCACCGTGCTTATCGAATAAAAGCGCCTTTTTCTGGGTTACATCTTCTACTGCAGGCCTGTCGATTATAACTGGCCCCCTGGTGCCGGAAAATTTGAGGTCAAAGGCCAGCTGCAGTATATTATATGCCATGCGGGAGTCGCCGTCGGATACCCGGGCAATGAAATCCAGGGACTTTTCATCTATCTTTATATCATATTTTCCCAGCCCGTTTTTTTTGTCCTTTACTGCCTTTTTCACCAGGACCCTGATATCATCATCGCTCAGTCTTTCCAGTATATAGGTCTTGGCCCTGGAAAGCAGGGCCGAATTCACTTCGAAAGAAGGGTTTTCCGTAGTAGCACCGATAAGGATTATGGTCCCGGTTTCCACATAGGGAAGGAATGCATCCTGCTGGGCCTTGTTAAAGCGGTGTATCTCATCGATGAACAGTATGGTGCGGATACCCCTGTTTTTGAGCTCGTGTTCCGCCACCTTCATTATATCCCTTATCTCCCTGATACCGGAGGTAACGGCAGAAAAGGAGATAAACCGGCTCTGGGTCCGGTTGGCGATAATCCTGGCCAGGGTAGTCTTTCCCGACCCGGGGGGACCCCATAATATCATGGAATGGAGCCTGTCGCCTTCGATCAGCCTGTTCAGTACCTTGCCTTCTCCCACCAGGTGTTTCTGGCCCACAAACCCATCCAGGTCCCGGGGGCGCATCCTGTCTGCAAGGGGTATACCGGATCGTATTTGTCCTGTCATGTCCGGTGCCGGTTCGTCAAAAAGGGTCAAAGCATTATCATCCTTTTATGGTCTTTATATATATCATCCTGTCCCTGGGGCCGTCAAACTCACAGAAATAGATACCCTGCCAGGTCCCCAGTATCAGGCTTTCCTTTTCCACTATCAGCGTAAGGGTGGTGCCGATTATGGATGACTTTATATGGGAATCGGAATTTCCTTCAGGGTGGGTATAGTCCTCACTGCGGGGAACCATGCGGTTAAGCTTGGAGTCGATATCGAACTTTACCGTGGGGTCGGCATTCTCATTTATGGTTATGCCGGCAGTTGAGTGGGGTATGTGGATATAGCAAAGGCCGTTCTCTATCCTTGCCCTGGAAACGGCAGCGCTTATCTCTCCCGTTATATCTATAAGGTCGGTCTTCTTCCTGGTGGACAGTTCAAGGACTTCAAACATGTGGCAGCCTTTCTGGTTCAAATTATTTCCCGGTAAATACAATGATTATAATGCAAAACCGCCCGGCAATAAACAAATTTTTGCTTGTAATATTATATTTTATTATATATAACATAAAATGATGAAAAAAGGGAAGAAAACATGCCCTTATACTGCAGCTTATAGGACAGAAATATCAAAATATCTTATGAAAGGCCGCCGGCATTGAACGAAAATAATAAAAAATACAGTGTTGTGGGGATAGGCCATGCCATAGTGGATGTGCTGGCAGACGTAGAAGATGATTTCCTGCATGCCTGTAATCTGGAAAAAGGGGTTATGAAGCTTATTGAAGAAACTGATATACAAAATCTGCACGGCCGCATAACTTCCGCAGCCAGACAGTCCGGGGGTTCGGCGGCAAATACCATTGCCGGACTTGCTTCCCTGGGAAACAGCGTGGCCTTTATCGGCAAGGTAAGGGATGACAGCCTGGGAAACATATTTGAGAAGGGATTAAATGACCTGGGTGTTGTCTACTGCACCAAAAAGGCGGGTTCCGGAGGGGCTACCGCCTGCTGCGTGGTTCTTACCACACCTGATGCCCAGAGGACCATGAATACCTGCCTGGGTATATCCGGCACCCTGGGGCCTGAGGACGTAGATGAAAGAGTGATAAGGGACTCCGGGATCCTGTACCTGGAAGGATACCTGTGGGACACAGAAGAAGCCAGGAAGTCTTTTCTCAAGGCCATGGATGCCGCATCAGACAGCCGGGGCCAGGTAGCGCTTACTCTTTCAGATCCTTTCTGCGTAGAAAGACACAGGGACGGATTTCTGCAGCTCATGGAAAAGAACACTGATATATTGTTTGCCAATGAAGAAGAGATAAAGATGCTTTTTGAGGTAGAGACATTTGAACAGGCACTGGAAAGATGCAGACCCTACGACATTATATTTGCCCTCACCCGGGGCGATAAGGGTTCCGTTATAGTCAGGGGCAGCTCCAGGCATATGATCAAGGCAAAAAAAGGTTTAAGCATAATAGACACTACCGGGGCGGGAGACATGTATGCTGCCGGCTTTCTTCATGGATATATTAATGACAGGCCCCTGGATATATGCGGTCTGATGGGAAACCTTACCGCGTCTGCCGTACTTTCACATTTCGGCGCCAGGCCCATGGTATCTTTGCTGGAATACTTAAGAGAAAACGGACTGGAAGACTAATAGCAGGAAGGAAATAAGATGGCAAAAGATGTAAAAGCGGAAATAGGGGTTTTTGGCGGCTCCGGTTTCTATTCATTCCTGGAAGATAC
>CAYZJW010000035.1:0-12101 GCA_964478985.1 uncultured Actinomycetota bacterium | reverse complement strand
GATATGCCCAAAAATTCCTCCAGGGCGAGCCCCAGCTTTTCGCATTCCAATATCTGCTGCCTGCCGGCTCCCCGTGCAAATGCCTTTTCCTTAAACCTTTTAAGCACTGACCCGGCATCCAGTGCGCTTAATCTTTTTTCCGGCCTTACCAGGGCGGCAGCTACAATAAGCCCCGATACCGGATCGGCGGCATAGAGGGCTATGTCCATGCTGTTTTCCCTGGGTATTCCGTGTACTTCATTATGGGCTTTTACTGCATGGATTATCACATCGTCAAAACCCAGGTCTTTTAGCATCTGCGCCCCCAGGAGCGCATGTTTTTCCGGGTCATCTGCCGTCATGCCGTAGTCTATGTCATGCATCAGTCCGGCAGCCTTCCATTTTTCCACGTCATTTTCATCTGTCCCTGCCCTTCGGTTCAGCTCTTCAGCCAGGGCTTCCATTATGGCTTCCACCGCCAGGCAGTGGTTTACCAGGTTTTTGTTTTTTATATTTTTCCGCACCAGCTCCAGCATCTGCTGTCTTTTCATACCTTTCGGTCCCCCCGGATGATCTCCTGTCTATTGTCAAAATTTTTATATATAGCCGCAAAATCGACACCTGAGATATTGTCACGCCCTTCATATTTAAGTTCCAGGCTTTCTATGGCACTTTCCAGGGCAGCGTTCTTTATTCCGTTGGCAAGCGCCAGGCGGGCTTCTATATAGGCAGCCAGGTCGTCCGCTCCTTTTACCAGTATGCCGTCCCGCAGTTTTGTATCGGTAAATTCATTCTCGGTATAGCCCTTTATATCAGAATGCCAGTTTTCCGGTATCAGCTTGTATATCTTTTTCTCCATCTCCTCTGCTTCATATTCTTTTATGAGGCTGTCCAGGCCCTCCACCGATTTCTTTACCGGGTTTATTATATCCCTGGTAAGCACTTCCGGAAGGTCATGGAAAAGTCCGGTAAAATAATTTTTTATCCTTTTCTCCGGCACGGTTCCCGTGATATATGAAAAAAGATAAGAGAATATGGCTACAATAAGCATATGCCCGAGCACAGATGTCCTGGGGACCCTGTAGATATGGCTCCATCTCTGCTGGAACCTTAGCTGTCCGGCAATATTCAGGAAGTCCCTGAGCCTCCTGCCCCTGCCTTCCAGATACTTTACAGCTTCAAGGTCCCTGTACTTTTCCTTTTCCCTGCTTATGCTCTGGTCTATCTCGCTGTGAAGAAAGTTCCGGGGGCTTGTCTGCTTTATTATCATAAACTCCCAGTCAGTTATGTAAAAGTGGGCCGCATTTACCAGCCTTGCCTCGGGACCTTCTTCGGGACTTTCCAGGTGCTTTCTGAGATTAGCGGCAAAGTCCCCGTTCAGGACATCCAGATAAGGCTTTATCTTATTGAATGCCCACCGGTTAAGCTGTTCATATTTTTTCCTGTCCTGCCTTATCCTGTATATGAGGGGAGGTTTAAGGTCGGTAAGCACTATCCTCTTTAAAAAGTCATATAAGCCGGTCTCGATCATTTTTATCCAGTCCAGCTTTTCACCGGTCCTGTCTTCATGGCATCTTCCCAGGACATAAGCGGCTATCATCTTGTGGGATTGCTTATCCAGCTCCGTGAATTCGATGGTCCTTATCTGGTCGTTCCAGCGCTGCATCCCGGCGGCTTCATATATCTTTAAAAGAAGTTGGTTTAGCTCCATATATATGATTATAGCAAAAATATGTGCTTAATCACCTATAAGTAAGTATTTGCCAGTGTTTTTTCAGCATTGAGTAAAATAATCCGATATCCTATAATTCCTACATGATGATATTTTTATATGTATGATATTTACAGGAAATAAAAAAATGGCAAAACTTGTGACTCTGGAAGTCTTTAACTCCCGCACGGAAGCAGAACTGGCCCGGGGATACCTGGAAAGCATGGGAATAGAAACCAGGATAACTGCCGATGATGCCGGAGAACTTTATCCCTCCCTGGGCACGGTAAGGGGGGTAAAGCTCCTGGCACGGCCGGAAGATGCGGAAAAAGCCAGTAAACTTTTAAAGGATAAAAAATAGGCGAAAAACTGGAAAATATAAATATCCGGCTTATAAGATATGACGAGATCGATGATTACCTCTCCATTGAATTCGATGCCTTTTTTGAAAAACTTGGGCCTATTTATGGAAACAGCCGGCAGTCTGCCTTCAATATAATCAGGGAAGAGATGCAGGTGAACCTGGACCTGGGAAGATATATGGCAGCATTCCATAAGCACAGGATCGCGGGCATCATCGAACTGGTCACCAGGGAAAACTCCAGGGGATACCGGAAGAGTTTTTCCAGCTTTGCCAGAAATTTAGGCCTCCCCGGGGCGGTGAGGGCATATTTTTTTACCTTTCTTGATATGCCTGCCATAGACAGGTCCACCGTATATATCAATAATGTGGCAGCGGAAAAGGATCTGCGCCGTAAAGGCGTGGCTACAGCCATGCTTTCTTATGCCGAATATATCGCCCGCAGCCGGGGCAAGAACAGGCTGAGATTATGGGTGGCCAATGACAATAAGCCTGCATTCTCATTCTACCGAAAGATGGGATTTTACCAGCTGATGTTCAGGTCCTCTGTTCTGGCGCAGCGGTATATGGGATACAGGGACTGGGTATTTATGGAAAAGGCGCTTTAAGGCAGCCTCAGCCCTCTCCTGTAAACCCGGCTCCATAAGCCCCATTCCCGGCATATGTCCGGCAGCTGGCTTTCTTTTCTACCGGCCGGGTCAGACGACTCCCTGCGCCATCATGGCATCGGCTACTTTGACAAATCCGGCTATATTGGAGCCCAGCACTATATTTCCTTCATCCCCATATTCACTGGCGGCAATACTGGATTTTAAATAAATATTTTTCATGATAGCCCTGAGCTTTGCATCTACCTCGTCCCTGGTCCAGCAGGACCTGGTGCTGTTCTGCGACATTTCCAGGCCTGATACAGCCACGCCTCCTGCATTTGCCGCTTTCCCCGGGCCAAAAAGTATTTTATTCTGCACAAACAGGTGTACTGCTTCCGGGGTCGAAGGCATATTGGCGCCTTCGCCCACGGCATAGCAGCCGTTTTCCATCAATTTATTTGCCGCAATTCCGTCTAATTCATTCTGTGTCGCGCATGGAAAGGCGATATCGCATTTTATATCCCATATACCGGATGGATCATCGACATATTCCGCATCAGGATATTTTTCCAGGTATTGTCTTATCCTCTTTCTTTTTATCTCCTTTAGCATCCTGATCTCATCGATGTCTATGCCTCCTGGATCATGGATATATCCATTTGAATCACTCATGGCAATTATTCTGGCTCCAAGCTCCCTGGCTCTCTGGCCGGCATAGATGGCTACATTCCCTGAACCGGATATTGTGATCCTGGAATCTTTAAAAGACTTCTTTTTTGACTTAAGCATCTCTTCAACGAAGTATACAAGTCCGTAGCCTGTGGCTTCAGGCCTTAGAAGGCTTCCGCCGGATTCTAATGTCTTTCCTGTCAAAACTCCTTCGAAAGCATTCTTGATCCTTTTATACTGGCCGAATAGATATCCAATTTCCCTTGTCCCGGTACCTATATCACCCGCAGGGACATCGGTATTGGGTCCTAAAAACCTGAATAATTCGGTCATGAAGCTCTGGCAAAATTTCATGACTTCGTGGTCAGTCTTGCCCTTGGGGTCAAAATCGCTGCCGCCCTTGCCCCCGCCGATACATTGTGATGTAAGGGAATTTTTAAATATCTGCTCGAAGCCCAGAAACTTTATTATTCCAAGGTTTACAGAGGGATGGAATCTCAGCCCGCCTTTGTAAGGGCCGATGGCGCTGTTAAATTCAACCCTGAATCCGCGATTGACCCTGACTTTTCCATTATCGTCGATCCATGGC
This sequence comes from uncultured Actinomycetota bacterium, assembly GCA_964478985.1. Lineage (GTDB taxonomy): Bacteria > Actinomycetota > Humimicrobiia > Humimicrobiales > Humimicrobiaceae > M55B120. The sequence goes on along the minus strand of CAYZJW010000035.1, from coordinate 8,202 downwards.
ACCCTGAATATTATCTGCCTCTCAGGCTCGACTATCCTTTCAAGGATCCCTGTCTCCCTGTATTCAGGGTGTCTATCAAAAACAGGCTCTATAGAGGTCAGGACTTCCCTGGCCGCCTGATGGAATTCGTACTCCCCGGCATTCTTCTTTTCCACTGTATCAAGTATGTCCTTTATATAGGAGTTCTCATTGCCCCTGATAATGCTTTTCTTGTAAGTCATGGTATTTATCATCTTCTCCTGCCTATCTCTTTTTTCTTCCCGGGGTGTAAATAAAAAAGCATCCATTCGCCGGAAATCATCAACCGGCAAACAGATGCTGCACTGCACCCTTAAGGCTTCATTGCCTCATTATTTAAGTTTTTAGGTTAATGATTATATCCCTAAAGGATTGAAATGTAAATGCAGCTTTCTTATGGTTTTCCGCTGCGGGAACAGATGCAGGGGGCCGTTTTTCTAAGCTGTCCCTCAAACCGCGCCCGCAGGATCCTGTACTACTCCGCATATGGTCCGGTTGCTTATGATGTCCGAATAAATAGCCAGGCCTGTATTTGAGACATCATAGACCCTGATTATATCCCTGATATCAGCGCTATCATCATATATATCAGTAAGCATATTATTCATGTTTCTAAAAAAATCAGGGTCAAACCTTATTATATTATCTTCTTCAAAAATCGCGGCATAAAATATGCCCTCTTCCACAAGATCATTGAAAAAATGGCTGCCAAAAGACAGCTCTGGCATATAGCCCCCCTTTTTGTATGAGACTTCGCAGATGATATCAATATTGCTTATCTCTGCAAATGTCACGGGAACCCCTGTTTCGGGTGAGGTGGTGCCGATGCGCCCGGGCGCCAGAAGCATCACTGTATTTTCCTTATCCCTGTTTTTACAGGCGGCTTTTCCCCTGTCTTCACATATATCTTTGAAATAATGGTTCAATCTACCGATGGTCCTGGCAATATCATATTTTTTCCTGTACGGCAGGCGGCAATAGCCCTCCGGATCGACCTGGATAACGGTGCCGATATGCTTTTTTACAGCACCCCCCATTGTCCCTCCTGAAAGCTCAAAAAAGACCCTGCTGTCTTCGATATGGGGGAACTTTACTTTTGCTCCTACCCCGCCGGTCTGCAGCGGCCTGCATTGAAGCAGGTTTATCAGAAAATCCCCCTCTTCTGTAAAATTGCATGCAAATTCAATATCGACAGGATAATCATAATGCTTCTGGATCAAAGACATCATATCTCTTAGTGATTCGGTGAAATCTCCCATCCTTAAAAGGCCTTCGCAGGTAGAAAACAGCACTTCCTTCTTTTTCTTTCCATTTTCGGCGCCTGCCTGCTCCTCCAGCAGCCTTTCAGCTTCATGATCGTGCTCTACCATGATCCTCTTATACCATCCGGGCAGCTTCGGCGACAGCTCCTGCAGGTCCACCGAAGAAAAGACGTCCTTTTCAATATCAAGGACGTCCACTTTGTGCTGTGAAAACTGGCTCTTTTCTGTATTGCTGGTCAGGGGCGAGATCTGCGGATTCCCAAGGCCTGCTATCCTTGGATAGTCCCCTTCTGTCCTTTCCACTGCCCTTGTCCCCAGGCCCATCACCATCCTTGCCATGCCTGCATCAGGATCAATGTCTTTATGCCAGCGGTAGGAATTATATGAATAACCCACTCCTGCCGCGCACGGCATAAAGACACTGTCAAATTTCAGTCCCGATACCCTTTGCACAAGTATTGCCATCTGTTCATCATTTTTGACCAGGCCCCGCTTAAGGCGGTATTCGAGTGCTGATTCATCCATTGTGCTTGCATAGACCTGTTTTATGGCTTTTTCAAGGCTTTTGAGTCTTTTATCAAGACTTCCTGTATTGACACAAAAAACTGATTCATATTTTCCGGCAAATGCATTTAAAAAACTATCCTCCAGCAAGCTGCTTGACCTTACGATAATAGGGCTCTGCCCGTAATACTCCAGCAGGCGCCTGAACTGCTCCCTTGTGGTGTCGGGAAAGACTCCTGATAAGATCTTTTCCTTTAGAAGCCTGGCCGATGAGAAATATTCCTCTTGTCTCTTTTGTAAAAGCCTTAACTTCCAGCAGTCATTCTGTACGATATACGTATAATATACATCAGAACCTATATAAAAAGAGTCATGGGACTCAAGCCTGGAATAGGCCCGGGCATCATTATTCTCTATGATCTTTCTGGCCAGAAGCATCCCTGCCGCCTTCCCCCCGATCTTTCCCGATCCTATCATCCTTTCTTTTACTGCTATCAGGTCCCTTATATCGAAGTTCTCAGATATCAGGCCGGCGATCTTCTTATCAGTGCCGATCAGCCTTTCGCACATTTCATCTATCACATCCCTGCCGGCCCTGCCGGGATCCATCTTTGCATATAGAAAAAACCTGTCCCAGTTATCAAGGTTCTGGTCCTCAAAAGCGCCTGCTTTTCTTTCCATAAGCGCATAAAACCTGCTTACCCCCAATCCCCCGGTCAGAGTTGTAAAATCTTCGGGATTGCTTTTCTCAAACCTGTGGGGTAAAAACATGGTATTTGAATATCTTTTCCAAACCTTAAGAGGATGCAGGTATATCTCATTGCCTTCAGAGTAAATGTCTAGGAGGACCTGGGTGGTCTCCCTTATCCTGGCAATGGTATCAAATGAATGTCTTCCCCTTATTATGCCAAAATAAGCTACTGTATCCAGCTCGAAAAGAAACGGGCAGGTGACCACAAAAAAATTCCCCATCATGAGATCTGCAGACCAGGCAGCCTGAAGCTCGGATATGCTGTCAAATATATAAATGGCTTCACGCCCCTGCTGTTCGATGATATCATGGACTTCCACTGAAAAACTTTCAAAACCTGCGCCCGTATCAAGCTCTACTATTTTCAGCCCCGGCCCGGGCTGAAGAAGCGGCTTATGCTGGGCGAATCTTATATACAGGACATTTCTTTTCTCGATTACCGCCTGCTTTGCCAGGGCTTCGGCAAGGAGTATATATTCATCGATATGGGATACCTGCAATACCACATTGTCTCCCAGCCTGATATGGTCCAGGACTTTATCCAATCCGTCTATTCCGCAGTTTATTTTTTCAAATGCTGCCATCAAAGGACCTGCCCTTTAAAAAACATGTCTTCCATGCTTATATTACCATTTTTACCGGTATTGCAAAAAACAAACAGATGGTCTTTTTAAGGATATCAATGTGCCTGCTGCCAGTGGTCAAAGCAAGCCTGGTCTGAGGTCTTATATTATTTTTAATGCAAAAGGGTCCCCGTATGGCTGCAGGAACCCTTTTGCATCATCATCTATCTTTATAATGATCCAGGTCTAAAAATAGGGAAGCCTGTCTGAAATAGCGGTTATGAGGACGGCGGTCTCGATGGCCACGATACTTATAAGCTTTATAAGTATGTTCATCGATGGTCCCGCGGTGTCCTTTAAGGGGTCCCCCACTGTGTCTCCTATGACGGAAGCAGCATGTTCCGGAGTCCCGCTTTTACCTTCTTCCTCGATCTTCTTTTTGGCATTGTCAAGCGCGCCGCCTGCATTTGCCATGTAAATACCGTGGGCAAAGCCTGAAAGCAGGGTGCCTATGATAAGCGCTACCACTCCTCCCGGACCAAGGAAAATGCCGGTTAATACAGGGATGGTGAAAACCAGTATGCCCGGCAGTATGATGCCTCTCTGGGCAGATCTGGTGACTATTGATATAAAGGTCTTAGGGTCGCCTTTGGACTCGCCTGCAAGTATGCCTTTTATTTGTTTTCTTGCCTCCACCACTACTTTATTGGCTGCATTTCCCACCGCCCTTATAAGCATCGAAGTAAAAAGAAACGGCATTATAATGCCAATAAAAAGACCCACCAGGATCTTGGGGTCCTTGATAAAATCAAGCATTACCGTATCTGTGATAAGTTCGATCTTTGAAAAATATGCCTGTCCCAGCGCCAGAGCGGTGATGGCGGCGCTTCCGATCAAAAGGCCCTTTCCTATGGCTGCAGTGGTGTTTCCCACAGCATCCAGCTTATCTGTGATCTTCCTTACGCTTGACGGCTGTTCAGACATCTCGGCTATCCCGCCGGCATTATCTGCAATAGGCCCGTAAACGTCTATGGTTATTGCAAATGCGGATGTGGAAAGCATGGCTACTGCTGCAATGGCAACCCCGTATAAGCCAACCTGGAAATCTGTACTGCCTCCTGATATATAGAAAGAGAAAAGCATCACTGCGATAACGGTTATAGCGGGAAGTATGGTGCTTTCCATGCCATAGGCAAGCCCGTTGACCACAAGGGTGCCGGGTCCTGATTTTGCGCTTTCGGCGATGTTCCTGGTAGGCCTGTATCTGGAATCAGTATAAAGCAGTGTAAATAAGCCTATAAGGAATCCTGCAGCCAGTCCCCCGATACTGCAATAATAAAGGAAGTTATATCCTGTGCCCATTACATACCGTATTACGAAGAATAACAGTCCCGCTATTACCAGTACCGTTATTAAAAGTCCTGAAAGGGTGGTCCCTGTGAGCATTGAGACGGTTGCATTTTCCTTATACCTGGCGATTATCGCTTTCATTATGATAATGGCTATTATGGAAGCGACTGCCCCTGCTGCAGAGATCAGCATGGGGAGCAATATGCTGTTTAACATGACCGGCAGTCCCTGATAGGCAACGAAGGCCAAAAACTGCGAGGCGATTATGGCCCCTACCCAGGATTCAAGGGCATCTGCTTTCATGCCGCCCACATCACCTACATTATCGCCCACATTATCGGCTATGGTGGCGGGATTCCTGTGGTCGTCTTCCTTGAGTCCTGATTCGACTTTTCCCACATAATCAGCGCCCATATCGGCGGCCTTGGTGAATATCCCCCCGCCTGTCCGCATAAAGAAGGCGGCAAAAGAAGTACCTATTGTAAATGTTATAAGTATGGTCACTATCTGCTGCATGTCCGCCAGGGGGTCAAGCCCGCCGCGCCCGTGCCACCAGTAAAGCAGATTAAACCACAATGCAGTATGCAATAGAGCCACTGTCCCCAGCAGCATGCCTGATGCAGATGCGGCAGTAAAGGCCACGTTCATGGCTTCTCCCAGCCCTTTTTCCCTGGCTGCATGGGTAACTCTCGAATTTGATGTTGTCGATATCCATAGACCCAGGTACCCTATAAGCAGGCTGAATATCATGCCGGTAGCAAAAGCCGGTATGGATACAAATTCCAGGTAGCCGAAATAGACCATTACGCCTAAAAGAGCAGAAATAACAAAAAAGAAAATAGTGATCACTTTGAGCTGCTGGTAAAAATATGCTTTGCTCCCTATGAAAATTGCCTGCGATATTTCCATCATCCTGCCTGAACCGCGGCTCTTCTTACTCACAAGTACTGCAAAGACTATTGCCATTATAAGGGAAAGCGCAGCGCCTATAAAAGGTATGATCCTCATCCACAAAAGATTCGGCTCCATCTGCATGGTCTATTCTCCTTTCCTGTTGATAAAATCATGGTATTACGGGAAAAACTTCTAATACAATTGCCTGCCTTCTGCTATTATCATGTCTGCCTGGTTATAAAACCAGACCTCTTGGCAAAAAAGTATTTTTATTCCCTTTACAGCCGTATTGCGGCAAAACCTTAAACATTATACCAAAACAGCATTGATAAATGTATAGGTTTCCGGGAGCATCTTGAAAATACTGGTCCGATATGCGGAGGCATCTGGCTTAATCCCTTTTTCTTTCCCCCAGTAAAATAATGTCCTTCAGGCCTTTTTTATCCTTTGCCCTCATCCACATCTCCATAAACCCGGTTTCTGCTATTATTTGGGATATGCATGTATGGGTGCGGAGCATCAGGTTTCTCCTGTCCCTTGATGAGACAAGCAGAAAGGCTGCAAAGATCTCAGACCCTTCTCCCCTGAATTTTATGCCCTTGCTGCACCTTGCTATAAGGATCTTGAAATACCCTTTACGGTCAATGATAATATTGGGTATGATGATGTTTCTGGCTATGACCGGGCTGCTTTCCTTTTCTCTTTTTTCAAATTTAGCATAGAAGTATTCTTCATCCATGTCCAGCTCTTCTGACAGGATCCCTGAGGCTTCCTGGTAAAGACTGAGTATGTCTATATCTTCATCTATATCCAGTACGGTGCTCTCCAGGATTGCGCGGTGGAAGTCATCCTTTACGATATTATCCCTTTCATAGATTATCATCTTCAGCTCTTTTTCCAGTTCGCCGCTGGTAAGAGACAGCCTTTTTGGGGTTATACCGTCCAGGATGTAGAGAAGGGCATGATCTTTCCCCTTTGCTTTTCTCCTGCCGTAAAAGATATAGATCAGTATTCCCGCCGCAACCAGGGCTGAGCTTATGATAATAGCATTCCTGCCCATCTCGGTCAGTATAAAAATAAAACCAACTATTCCCAGGATCTGCAGCCAGGGAAACAGGGGCGCCCTGAAGCCGGGCCGGTAATTCTGTATCCTGCTCTTTCTGAGGATGATGACTGATAATATGGAAAGTATGTATGTCAGGATCAAAATAGTCGAGGCAACCTTTACCAGGAGGTCCAGCTCCAGGAATAAGAATATGATTATGAACAGCCCGGTTGCCAATATGGATATATACGGGGTCTTGTATTTTTTATGCACCCTGCTGAAAAGTTGGGGGTATAGCCTGTCCCTGCTCAGGGCAAAGGGATACCTTGAGGCAGACATGATCCCTGCATTTGCAGTGGATACAAAGGCCAGGATAGCGGCTATGCTCAGCAAGATGACTCCGGTAAAACCCATTGAGACATTAGCTCCGTCTGACAGCGGAGTCAATGAATTGTCGAGTTCTGAAGGCTCCAGGAGCCCCACCGTTGTGAAGACCGCTACTCCATAGATAATGGTCGTGACCGCAAGGGACAGTATCAGCCCCAGCGGGATGTTCCTGCCGGGGTCTTTTACTTCTTCGGCTACGCTTGAGATCTTTAAAAGTCCTCCATAAGAAACAAATACAAAGCCTGCCGTGGAAAAAATGGAAAAGATCCCTTCTGGCATAAATGGCCCGAAACGCTGTACCCTCATATAGGGGACACTCCAGGCTATATAGATAAAAATAATTGCCAATAGTCCTATTACAAGGCCTATCTGCATCCTGCTGGCGCTTTTTACGCCAAAGAGATTAACGGCTAGAAACACCAGGCAGAAGAAAATTGCTATTACCTGCATATTGAATTCAAATAAGATCCTCACAAAAGCAGCTATACCCACCAGGGCAAAAGCGCTTTTGAGCGACAGGGAAAACCAGCTGAGCATGCCTGCCACTATCCCTATTGCCGGGCCCAATCCCCTGGTTATAAAAAAATAGTCTCCGCCTGCCTTGGGCATAGCTGTGGCAAGCTCTGCGATATTCAATACACCTATCAGGGCTAAAAGCCCGGCCAGAAAATATGACAGCACTACTGCCGGTCCCGCTTTTGCATGGGCAAGTCCGGGCAAAATAAAAAGGCCGGAGCTGATCATGGCCCCGGTGGCGATGCAAAAGACATCTATAAGCTTCAGCTCTTTTTTAAGCTTCATATATTTTAAATGATTTTAAGTGGTGTCAGTGGTTTTATTGTAGCAAAGCTTGTTTTTAAAATCCATATTTTTTAGTTATAAAATAGTCCAGGAAATTCCGGGTGCCTGCAGCAAAGGCTAATATTTATCATTATAGCTTTCTACCATGAGGTTATAATTCTCAAACAGCCTGTCCACAGCATCATTGAATATGGTGTTGTAAGACATATTACAATTATAATCCGAGGCTCTCATGCAGTCGATCTGCCTCTTTTTGGCATCTATTATCTCTCTTGATATCCCTACCAGCTCCTCTTTTGATGAAGCCAGGCCGGATGAAGCCTGCGTGTCCTCCAGGGAGCTGGAAAGTTCCATCAGTCTCTGAAGCAGGTTCTCTTCTATGGCTATATGGCCGGGATCGTCAAATATCCAGTCCTGTCCGTGGGCATTATTAACATGATTTATGGCATGATTATACTCGGAAAGGACCAGTCCTGCCTTATCCAGGAAATCACTGTCCCTGTATACGTCAAGGTCTTCTGCCTTAAGCCCTTTTACCCGGTATGATATATCCTGGGTTATTGCCGGCTCGCTTTCCCCGGTCCAGGTATAATATATGCTATTGGGGTAAAACTTTCCCCCTTCTAT
>CAYZJW010000034.1:0-12443 GCA_964478985.1 uncultured Actinomycetota bacterium | reverse complement strand
GATAAAAGATGAGGAAGAGCTCTTTAGGATCCTTGATGAGGAAAGGTCTTAAATATTTAAATGCTAAGGATTGTCTTTGACTCCAATGTTTATATTTCTGCACTTTTATTTAAGGGCATTCCCGGAAAAATCCTGGAAATGGCCCAGAAAGATAAGATAACACTTGTTGTGTCAGATGAAATAATTGCCGAAACAGAAAGGATACTTGAAGATAAGTTTAAATGGCCCAGACATAATATTGATAAATTCAAGACAAGACTATCAGATATAAGTGAGAATATAAGAGCGGACATCAAGGTCGATATCATAAAAGAAAGAGAGTCAGATAACAGGATACTTGAATGTGCTGTTTACGGGGATGCCAATTTGATAGTATCAGGTGACAAGCATCTCCTTAAGCTAAAGAGTTATAAGAACATCCCTATAGTCCGGCCAAAGTACCTTACTTATTTAGTAAAGTAGGAGATATCAAGAATCAGCATAACAAGAAGTATATTTGTATGGTGCAGAAAATTGTCGGGAACAGTAGTAAAATCACATTTTCACTAATTATCCTACAGTAATATCCTCGTTTTATAATCTTTGAAACGAAAAATAATCATAGAAGTGTCCGAACTTCCCCATTAATATCTGTGAACTGTTTCTTCTCCGAACCTGGCTGCCTTGAATATAAAATATGGCAGTATTATAAGTGCCCCTATCAAAACAATTAGCATCTGCAATTCCTTTCTCAGGGAGCAGAATAATGCCAGGCTCCCCCTATTTTTAAATAATCAGGTATTACATTATAATATACGGGATCTGGTTATCTCTTTAATACTTAAGGCCGGCATGATAAAAATATACCTTTATTCGGAAAAGGATGAAAATATAGACAGGTTCGCTGCCCTCCTGGCAGGCAGGGAAGATCTTTCTCTGGCAGCAGAAAGGTTCGGCAGTTTATCCGGACATGGCGGACTGCCCGGTGATGCAGGGATCATTATACTTGATCTTTCGGGCTTTTCCCTGAAAGAGGACGGCTTCAAAGACGATGTTAAAAAGCTAAACGGCTTATCCGGCAAAAACTCCGGGGGAAGGCTCCTCATAGTAGAACCTGCTCAGCAGTCTCTTTTGTTTGACGGGCTATTATTTGCCGATGATTTTATATTCTCTGACAGCCTGGAGAAGGAACTCCTGCCCCGCATAGATTTCCTTCTTTACCGGCTCAGGCTGGTAGTCCCGGCAGACAGCCTGGTCATAGGCAGCATGGTGCTTAATATGGAAAAATATGAGCTGCTGGTCGATAACCGGGTAGTAGTCCTTACTTTCAAGGAATTTGAGATGCTAAAGCTCCTGATGCAGAATAAAGACAAGGTCTTTACCCGCATCAATCTCCTGTCCACGGTCTGGGGCTATGATTATTATGGCGGCAGCAGGACAGTCGATGTTCATATGAGAAGGCTCAGGGCCAAGATACCGCCCCCCTATAATAATATGTTAAAGACCATACGCAATGTAGGCTATATGTTTTCTCCTGAAGAATAGGATCCAGTCAATATTTAACCTGGATTTAATATTAGTGTAATCTGCATTTAACCTTTCTATAGTAATATTCCTGCATCATAAATGTGGTTAAAGGAGTATTGAGATGGGACTTTCAGCGGTGCTTGACACTGTGTGGGTGCTTATCGCATCATTTCTGGTATTTTCCATGCATGCCGGCTTTGCCATGGTAGAGGCCGGCTTTACCAGGGCCAAGAATACGGTTAATATCCTGATGAAAAACTTTATGAATGTATCTGTGGGGCTCCTGCTTTTCTTCCTGGTGGGATACGGCCTCATGTTCGGCAATAGCGCCGGCGGGTTTATAGGCACCAGCGGCTTTGTGCTGGATATAATAGACCCTTCCAATACAGGAAACTTTGCCTTCTGGTTTTTCCAGGCAGTATTTGCCGCCACTGCCGCCACCATCGTGTCTGGGGCTGTGGCTGAAAGGATGAAGTTCTATGGATACCTAATTTACTGCGCCATACTCACTGCTGTCATATATCCTGTGGTGGGCCACTGGATCTGGGGCGGAGGATGGCTGGCCCGCCTGGGGATGATAGACTTTGCCGGCTCCACCGTGGTCCATTCCGTGGGAGGACTTTCAGCCCTCGCCGGAGCCGCGATACTGGGGCCGCGCCTGGGAAAATATAATGCTGACGGATCATCCAATGCCATCCCAGGCCATAATATAGCCATAGCCGCCCTGGGTGTTTTTATACTGTGGTTCGGCTGGTTCGGCTTTAATCCCGGAAGCACCCTGTCAGCATCAAGCCCGGCTATCTCCACCATTGCCGTAAATACTGCAATTGCCGCTGCCGCCGGGTCGCTTTCTGCCATGATATTTGTCTGGATAAGGTATAAAAAACCTGATGCATCCATGACCCTTAACGGAGCCCTTGCCGGGCTGGTGGCCATAACTGCCGGCTGTGCCGTGGTATCGCCCATAAGCGCCATAATAATAGGTCTGCTGGGAGGAGTGCTGGTAAGCATCTCTATTGGTGTATTTGACAGGAAATTCCATATAGACGATCCGGTGGGGGCTATCTCCGTACATGGCATTACAGGGATATTCGGCACCCTTATGGTCGGCTTTTTCGCCCAGGAAAAATATGCCTCCCTTGCCGGGTTTGAAAATACAAACGGCCTTTTCTTCGGCGGAGGAGGCAGGCTGCTTCTGGTCCAGTTTACAGGCGTGGCGGCTGTCGCCGCCTGGACGCTCGGGACCATGTTCCTGATCTTTTTGGCGATGAAGAAAGCAAAAGCGCTAAGGGTATCCCGTGATGAGGAGATAAAAGGACTTGATATCGAGGAGCACGGCATGGAGGCCTATGGCGGCTTCCAGATATTCCAGAATGACTGACAACACTATTTAATGGCCGGAGGGCCAGGCAAGGAGAAAGACATGAAACTTATAATAGCCATGATACAGCCGCATAAGCTGCCCGACGTCAAGCAGGAGCTGTATAAGAACGATATCTTCAAGATGACCGTCACCAATGTCCTTGGAGCCGGGCAGCAGAAAGGCTTTACCGAGACTTACAGGGGAGTACTTACGGAAGTCAACCTGTTAAAGAAGGTCAGGCTGGAGATAGCAGTAAACGAGGACTTTGTGGAACCCACCATAGAAGCTATCAAGAAAGGGGCCAGGACAGGCAAGATCGGTGACGGTAAGATATTTATCCTTGACCTTCCCAGGTGCATAAGGATAAGGACCGGCGAGGAAGGAGAAGAAGCCATAGGTTAAAGAATTAACATGGATTTAACCTAAGAAACTATAATTACGCTATAATATGTAGCAGCTTACAAATACAGCATTGAGGATTATGCCCATAAGAAAGGAATGAGACATGGAAAACAATGACAAAATGAAAGAATATGTGCTCAAAAAAGCGCATGACAATGACATCAAGTTTATCAGGCTCTGGTTTACTGATGTGCAGGGGATACTTAAGAGTTTCGCCCTTACAGTTGAAGAGCTGGAGGGAGCCCTTGAGGAAGGTATGGGATTTGACGGTTCCTCCATCGAGGGTTTCTCCAGGATCGAGGAAAGCGATGTTATCGCCATGCCCGACCCATCCACTTTCCAGATACTGCCCTGGAGCCCCAAGGAAAACGGTGTTGCCAGGATGTTTGCCGATATCCAGAATCCCGACGGCTCCAGTTTTCAGGGGGATTCCAGATGGATACTGAAGAAGACATTGAAGGAAGCTTCTGATCTGGGATATACATTTTATGTGGGTCCGGAACTGGAGTTCTTCTATTTCAGGTCTGATGAGGGAGAACCCCAGATACTGGACAAGGGCGGTTATTTTGACCTTACCACCCTGGACGTAGCTACTGAGCTCAGGAGGAATACCATACTTTACCTGGAAGCAATGGGCATCGGCGTGGAATATTCGCATCATGAGGTAGCTCCATCACAGCATGAAATAGACCTCAGGTATACAGATGCGCTTACCATGGCTGATAATGCCCTTACCTACAAGCTTATAGTCAAGGAAGTGGCAACCATGCATGATGTCTATGCCACATTTATGCCAAAGCCCCTTTTCGGGGAAAACGGCAGCGGCATGCATACCCATCAGTCGCTTTTCAGGGGTGACAGGAATGCTTTTTATGACGCCAGCGATCCATTTAACCTGTCTGATGAGGCCAAGTGGTATATAGCCGGCATACTGAAGCACTCCAAAGAGATAGTGGCGATCACCAACCAGTGGGTAAACTCCTATAAGAGGCTGGTACCGGGATATGAAGCGCCGGTATATATTTCCTGGGCCAGGAGGAACAGGTCCACCCTGGTAAGGGTGCCCATGTACAAGCCGGGCAAGGAAAATTCCACCAGGATAGAATTCAGGTGCCCCGATCCCGCCTGCAACCCGTATCTGGCATTTTCAGTTATGCTGGCAGCGGGCCTTGACGGTATTAAAAACAAATATGAGCTTCCCGTGCCGGTAGAAGAAAACATATTTGATATGGATGAGGAGAGAAGACAGGAAAAGGGCATAGATACCCTGCCCAACAACCTGTGGGAGGCAGTACAGTATATGGAGCAGAGTGAACTTGTAAAGAGGACCCTGGGAGACCATATTTTTGGTAAGTTTATTGAAAATAAGAAGATTGAGTGGGACAGGTACAGGACTCATGTCTCAAAATATGAGCTCGATACCTACCTCTCAATACTGTAGTTGTAAGCTTTTGCATTGCAGGCAAAAAGGCTCCGCTTCCGGGCGGGGCTTTTTTGCAGGGCTGAGAGAATCCTACTCCAGAAATGTAAGCAGCAATGAAAGGCCCACGCAGATCCCCCCGGCTATAAGCATCTTCAGCCCGCTAACTATCAGGCTGGTCCTGGATACCTTTCCCAGGAAGATCCCCATGCCGAAAAGGATGAGGAATGCCAGGCCAAAGCCCGTCCAGTAACAGTATTGTATGGGTATAATGCTTCCAAACAGGAACGGGATAAGAGGTATGAAAGCCATTATGGTAGGAGAAAACCCGTTTACGGCAGAGAGGAAGATAGCGGCAAACCTCTGGGCTCTCGATATTACTGTCTCTTCAAGCCCGTACAGAGTCGATTCCGAGAGATCATCAAGCTCCTTTTTCCTTTCAGCTGTTTCGCTGTTGTAAGCACTCCATACACCGGATACTCCCAGGGATATAATTACTGCCATCCCTGCGATCAGGACATTTTTATGCCTGGTGACATCGATGATATAGTTGCCCAGGAGTATGCCTATGCTGGTTATGACCCCGTCAAATCCATTTATGGCAAAATACCGCCTGGTTATCCTGGTTATCCCGGCTATCCTATTATATACCCTTATGGTATCTATAGATTTTCTAAATCTTGTCCTGAAGCCCATCGCTTATGATCTTCTTTTGCACTATCATTGTCCATTTTTGTTCTTGCCCCGTCAAGAGCCCGGTATTTTTTCATGCGGGCTGGACATACCTGTATATTGCCCTGGCCACCCCGCTGTTATCATTGTCAGAAGAAATAAAATCAGCAATTTCTTTTATCTGGCCGGTTGCATTTCCCATGGCCGCTGATATGCCGGCAAACTCCATGGCCCCCTTATCATTATTATTGTCCCCGATAACCATTATCTCCCCCGGCTTTATGCCGTAGATACGGGCAGCCTTTTTAAGGCCGGTGGTCTTCCCTGCCCCGGCATCAAGGACATTCAGGAAATAGGGGCCGCCCCTCCTTATCTTTACTCCCCTGCTGATGCTGCCAGCCAGTATTTGATTAAAAGGATGTCCTTCATCAACGGTAATGGTGAACATGAGTGAATTATTGATAATATGAGGCCGGAGTATGTCTTCCACCTTTTTCTTTATTTCGCCGGAACGGAAGATGTGATCAAGCTCCTCATAATACCTGTCATAATACAGGAAACCATCGGTGGTATCCAGGACAAAGCCGGCATCATTTTCCCGGGCCAGCCTGACTGTTTCCCTGACCGCCTGCCCGGGCATTCTTTTTGCATACACCGGCTCCAGTTTTGAATCTATGACCATAGTACCCCCGGAGACTATATGCAGGTCCTTCAATCCCAGATCCTTTATTATCTTTCCGGCATACTTCATTGACTTGCCGGTTGAAAGGCAGACTTTTACTCCCTTTTCCTGGCAATACCTTACAGCTTTTCTGTTTTCTATTGAGATCCGAGAACTGGAATCCAGAAGGGTCCCGTCCAGGTCGATACTGATCAGCCTGATCAAATCCAACCATCCTGTTTCTGCACAAACAGGAAGCTGCATGCCCTTTCCTGTGGCCTGCCGCTTCCTGTGATTATTATATTGCCTTTATTCGGTTTCCTCCGCCGGTACAGTGGTATTGGTGGTCGTGGAGGTATTATTGCTGCCCATGTTTTCAGTAATATTACTCAGGTCCAGAAATGGTATTACTCCGCCTTCCGGTAAAATACCCCACTGGATATTGGGCGACAGTTTCTGGATGAACTCAAGCTGAATTATTTCCGGGTTCTCTTTCAGGGCCTCGCCCCTTATCTCAATAGTCCTTGCTTCGGCTTCGGCCTGGATGATAGCCTGTTCCTTCTTTATTTTTTCCTGTTCCAGGACGTTCTGCTCCACTACTATCCTTTCCTCGGCTATCTGCTTTTCCTCCAGGACATTGAAATAATCCTCGGTAAAGTCTATCTTCCTTAACAGGAATTCGTCCATTATGATGCCGTTCTCCTCAAAAATGGGCTTAAGTATATCCCCTATCTCCTGCTGTACATCGAATACCTGCTCTGAATAAAGCTGGGCCGCAGTATATTTCTTGGGTATATTCCTGGACAGCGACCTGGCTTCGGTCTTTACCACTTTCTCCACCAGCTGGTCCATGGTGCCGATATTATTAAGTATCCATTCAGCCTGCTGGCCGTCGATGGCAAACCTTATGGTATACTTGATCTGGATCTGCTGGCCGTCTGAAGATGTGGTGTCGACTGTAAAGTCGGGATACATGGATTCACTGCTTTCGGGAAAGTCGCTGGTCTCATAGGTGACCTGCCTGGTGGAATAATTCACAGTATTCTGTATGAAAGGTATCTTCATATGGATACCCGGGTTAAAAGTCACACCAACTGTCCTTCCAAACTGTGTAAGCACCCTTACATTACCTGCCTGCACCACTACAAAGCTGTTTATAAGGACAACCAGGACCACCACGAATATGATGACCCCGACAACTACTTTTGGTACAAGTTTCATAAATAACCTCCTGATCTGTCTGATCTCGTTTTCAATATATATTTATTATATCAACAATTAACCAGTATTAAATTAAAACAGGGAAAAACTTTAGATAATATTGCTGGAAATCCGTTTCCTAGATGGGGTCCACCACCACGCAGGTCATGGTATCTGTTATGCCTTTAAGGTTCTGGATCTTTGATACCACTGTCTTTCCCAGGCTGTCCAGCCCTTCTGCCTCCACATAGGCTATAAGGTCATAGGGGCCTGTTATGGTATGGACAGTCTTTACCTGGCCGATCTTTTTTACCCGGGCAAATATATCATTTTCCGCCCCCGGACTCGATTTTATCATTATATAGGCTGCTGTCATCTTTTCCTGTTCTAATCAATAATAATCAGACTATATCATCTCTGCCTTTATTTTTCTAATCCTGCATGTATCCGGCTGCTGCCGTCCGGACAGGCTTGCAGTAAATTGCAACTGTACTGTTGATAAAAAATGTCCTAATATTTATAATAGCCTGGTCTGGTATTTTGAAAAATATTTTTAAGCCCGAAAGGATAAAGATGGCCCTTATAAACATGAAAGACCTCCTGGCGCATGCAAAGGAGAACAAATATGCAGTGGGGGCTTTTAATGTCACCAATATCGATCTTATAGATCACATCCTTGACGCCGCCGTAGAATCCAACTCCCCGGTCATACTCCAGCTGGCAGAGGTGCATTTCAGGTATCTCAACCTGGAAGACATAGCTCCTGCCCTCATAAGTGCAGCCAGGAATGTTAGCATCCCGGTATGCGTCCATCTCGATCATGGAAAGAGCTTAAAGACTATGGTAAGGGCAATAAGGGCCGGCTTTACCTCTATAATGTATGACGGTTCCGAACATCCCCTGGAGGAAAATGCCAGAAACACCAGAGAAGTGGTGCGGATTGCCCACAGCGTGGATGTAAGCGTGGAAGGGGAGCTGGGAAATGTCGGCGGAGAAGCTGTGGGAGTGGAAACGGCTATCGCCCATTCTGCTTCGGAAGATCTGTTTACCCGGGTCGAGGATGCCCGGTATTTCGTCAATGAGACCGGCCTTGACACCCTGGCGATATCCATAGGCAATGTACACGGACTTTATGAAGGGGAGCCCCGCCTGGATTTTGACCGCCTGAAAGCCATAAAGGATACAGTGGATATACCCCTGGTCCTCCATGGAGGCTCCGGTATTTCCGATGATGATTTCAGGAAAGCTGCCGGCCTGGGCATATGCAAGATAAACTTCTATACCGGCATATCACAGGCAGCAGTACGAAGGGTGCATAAGTTCATAGAAGAGCATCCAGGCTCCATCAGCTATCCCGACCTGGCAAAGATGGCCATGGATGAGGTCAAGAAGGTGGTTATGGACAGGATGGCTGCATTCGGCTCCAGGGGCCAGTGCGCTGCCGACAAGACACTCTGCATAACCTGTTCCGAGACTTCATGCGGGATAACCGATCCCAGGTTCAAGCCCGAAGCAAAGACTGTCATATACCAGGACCTGGTGGAAAGGATAAGCAGCGAGGTCCTGCAAAACATAAAAAAATAATAGCAGGGGCGATTAGCTCAGCTGGTTAGAGCGCTGCGTCGACATCGCAGAGGTCATTGGTTCAACTCCAATATCGCCCACCACTACAGTTGTTTGCATTCCTTAAAGAAAATATCAAATAATACGGACTATCGATTATACTCATTTAATATCTTGACATAAAGTCTCTGCTATTTATACTTATAATTGGTGAAGATATATGAGTTCAAAGAAAATAAATATAACCATACCGGAAGAAACCCTGAAAGAAATAGATAAGTTTTGTGATGAAGAGGGGCTGACAAAAAGCTTCCTGATCCGTGAAGCAGCGGCTTCATATATTGCAGTTGTCAGGGAGGAAAGAGAACTGGAGAAAAAAAGAAAGGATATAGAGTGGGCCATAGAGACTTCAAAGCGCCTAAGGCAGAAAAAAGGCGTATTCAAGGACTATAAAAAGGGCTTTCAGGTTATCAGGGAATCCCGGGATAGGGATCATTGATATGGATATAGTCATTGATGCTTCGATAGCAATAAAATGGTTTAAAGAAAAAGACGAGGAATATGTGGGTTTTGCTCTTTCCATTCAGGAGGGAAAAAGGCTGGGGGATGTGGAGATAATAGTGCCCGGTCTTCTATTTCTTGAAGTCCTGAATGCTTTTTTGACAAAACCAGATTTTACCGGGGAAGATATTGCGGCTGTAAAGGAAAGCCTGGTAAAGATGAATATGAAAATAATCCATCCGGATTCAAGACTCCTTGGACAGGCCATAGACATTGCAGTAAAAAACAGCCTGACTTTTTATGATGCTTTGTATATTGCTGTTGCGGGTGATGCTGGTGCCATCCTATATACAGAAGATACGGAGATGGTGTCCTGCAGCAGGGATTATGATTTTATACGGCATATTAAAGATTATAGCTGACATCTACTCCTATTATATATCCCTGGCTCTCAGCTAATCAGACATCATATGCCCGTGGGCTTCTTTCAGGCTTTCTATTATATCTATATCCTGGGGACAGGCTTCCTGGCACTGCCCGCATTCTGAACACTGTGAAGCATCGGCGCCCTTTTTTCCCAGAAATGACCTGTATGTCTTCTTCCACCGGTCTTCCTCGCCCCCCAGGAATGTATTATTGTAAAACCTGAATACAGCCGGTATATCGACCCCGGATGGACAGGGCATGCAGTAGCCGCAGCCGGTGCAGGCCACTTTCAGTTTTTCCCGGTAGAGGTCTTTTAATCTCTTATAGGTCTCGGCTTCCTTTTCCGTCAGGGAGCCTGGAAGTGCATCTGAGAATATGGCAATGTCTTCTTTCAGCTGCTCCATAGTATTTACTCCGCTCAGGATGACTGCAGCTTCTTCAAAATCAGCCACCCACCTGAAGCCCCATTCTGCAGGAGTCCTTTTTATCCCTGACGCGTCCCATTGTCTTACAAACTCCTCGGGGACCGCATTTCCCAGAAGACCTCCCATAAGGGGTTCCATTATGACGACTCCCATGTTTTTAGAGGCTGCATATTTCATGCCTTCAACACCTGCCTGGAAGTCTTCCTGCAGGAAGTTTAACTGTATCTGGCACATGTCGAAAGGATAGGAATCCACTATCTTCTTAAATGTCTTAAGGTCATCATGGAAGGAAAAGGCGGCATATCTTATAATGCCCTTCTTTTTGGCCTCATCCAGCTTTTCCAGCAGCCCGAACTTTTCCACCTTTTCCCAGTTCGCTTTTCCCAGGGCATGGAGAAGATAGAAATCTATATAATCTGTCCTGAGGCGGGATAATTCCTCCAGGAGGAAGCTGTCAAAATCCCCGATGCCCTTTATATTCCAGGTAGGGCATTTGGTGGCTATTATCACCTTCTCTCTCAGGCCTTCTGCCAGCGCTTTTCCCAGGACCTCTTCACTTCCGACATAGGCATATGCCGTATCAAAATAGTTGACCCCGTTGTCAGCGGCATACCTTATCATGCTTACTGACTCTTTTTCGTCAATTACTGGATTGCCTTTAGAGCCAGTGATCCCGGGAAGCCTCATGCAGCCCATGCCGAACCTTGATACCTTTATGCCAAGTCCGGGGAATTTTGTATATTTCATATATCTCCTTTTTTTGGTTAAATGTATTGTTATTTCTCTTAATGTGCGTGCCCAACAGCTTCCTTCAGCCCCCTAAGTATATGTATCATGCCTCCGGTATCCATCCTGCAGTAGGTTATAAGGTCTTTTCTTATCTTTTCTACTTCCCGGGGCGAAGGACAGCTCTCTTTTATCCTGTAATGCCCGCAGGCATAGAGGAAATATACGCTGGCAGATAATCCATCGGCTATATCCATATCCCTGTAGCTGTATCCGGTTATGGCAGGCAGGACATTTTTTACCGAAGCGCTGCCTTTCTGTATGGAATTATAATAATAGAAATCCCTGAAGGGCCGGTACAGGTCCACTATGCGGGGTATAACTGATTCCACCCATTCCGCGTATTCAGGGTACTCGCCGGCCAGCTCCCTTAATATGCCTTTTTCAAAGTAATCATAATATACTATGATGCTTCCCGGGCCGCCCAGGTGTTTTTTAAGGTTTTCCAGCAATTCTTTCCTGGGGTCGCCGCTGCCTGATGCCAGGAAATCATGATGCCTTGATTCCCCATAAAGGTCATCGACCACATGGATGGAGTACTGGAATGGTATCCTCTGGAAAGGACTGGTCCCTTCATAGATGGGAATAGCAGTAGAATAAGTCTCAAAATCAAAGAAATATAGAGGCTCCTTCAGCTTTTCCAGAAATCTTACTATATGCCCTTTGTCAATATACGGCTTCCTGGAAGAAGCGCATTCCCTCTGTATCTCCTGCTTAAGGGTAAGGTCATAATCATCGGGTATATCATCGATTGAAAGTATCCCCCTGGCGCAAAGCTCTACAGCCCTGTCCTTATTGCCATACAGATTAAATACATGATTGTCCGGCATATGTTCCCAGCATATGCTTTTAAGGGGGCAGGTATAGGGGCTGTGGCACTGCCTGCCTATTCCGGTCTCCGGAGGTTCAGGGTTCTCCAGCATCTCAAGCATGCCGGCTATCTTTTCCGGCATACCGGGCAGGAGTTCATCCGCCTGTTCTGAGACATCATGGATATAGAAAAGTTTCTCATGGTCTATATCTTTGTTTTTCACATAACTGCTGTCTATAACTGCCAGGTAGCAGTTCTCTATCTTTATTCCTGCAGCCAGGAATGTATATTTCTGGAATGCGGCATCATTTATATATTCTTCCTTTACGGTGGTTGCGCTTTTTACCTCTATGATATCCCAGGCGCCTCCCGGCGCCGGCTTCAGTATGTCCGCCCTGCTGTATAAATCGCCTGTGCCTGCAGACGCTTCAAATATGGGCCGTCTTTGCGGCAGCAGCTCGGCTGTCTTTGCCAGCTGCTTCCCGATATCTTTCATCTTTCCCAGGTCAATGCCTTCAGGAAAAAGCTTTTTGGCATATTCCCCCACCAGGTGTCCCTGGTGGAACATGAACCTGGTAGAAAAGTCAGGACCGGGGATCTTTTCCCTGGCATGTACCTGGTACCACATATACCTGGGGCACTGCAGGCCTGCCATATATTTTGATTTTGAGATTATTATCTTCTTATTATACATAATCCTTAAGCAG
>CAYZJW010000033.1:0-12528 GCA_964478985.1 uncultured Actinomycetota bacterium | reverse complement strand
CTGGGCTGCCAGGGAATCAAGGAGTTTGGGAAGATTTCTCTCCTCGTTCCTGGCAGGGATTATAACTGATAAGTCTTTCCATGCCGAAGATATATTATTATCTTCAGGCAGTTTCTGACACAAAGGGATCTTCCAGAGTATTAAAAACCCCAGCAGCCAGAAAGCGGCATGTAGTGAAATATTTATATAACTCATCTAAGATATCAGGTTATTCCATCCGTATAAAAACCATGTTTATGCCGGCTGCATGGTGCCTGCAAATACCAGCCAGGCCAGAAGCGACTTGGCTACCAGGCTCAGGATTATATAACCCCTCTCACCATACAGGTAGTCTTTCCATCTTCCCACTTTTTTATACTGCAGCACCATGTTTATGGGGAACAGGTTAAACAGTACGAAATAAGTGCCGAATATGGCATATACGAACCAGGGTATCTGCTCCAGTACATCCGGTGTCTTGACAGCCGAACCCAGGAAGTATAGAAGGATGACCACCCAGGGTACGGCCCCGGAGAAGCTTCCTATGACAAATGAGGTCCAGCTTGTCTTTTCCGTAGTCTGATTGTGGAGCTCCATCATCAGCCCCAGGAGGTTCATGGTGGCATTAAGCCCTACTATGGCTACTATGGTGCCTATATCCCTGGCCCCGAAAAGCATGGATATTATGACTATCATAACCGAAGAAGAAAGAGCATACTCATACCATCTGAAGTAATTTATACCTTTCTCCAGGCTGCTATTGTAGAATTTGTTTATGCCCGGCAGTATTACCAGAAAATGGGCGATCGCAGACAGAAACAGGAAAATAGAGACAAATGCCCCTATGGGTATGGAGCCTATTATCTCCGAGTCCACGAAAAGACGCATCTTTTCCGTGTCAAAGGACTGGAAATAATACTCCACCGGAAGCTTGAAATCCTTTATCTGGGTGATTATGAGCCCCATTACCAGCATGAATACTGCCTGCACGAAATGCAGAACCGCCATGGCTCCATTAAAGCGCCTGAGATAGGGGAATGTGATCTTTTTTTCAGCCATTTTTACCTCCCATTTTAAAAATGCTATTGCTTTTGACCTATACGCTATTGAAGCGTATTATATTTATTTTATAATGTTAATAATATTATTCAAACACTTTTTTAAATAATATATCAGGGTGCTATAATTTATCAGACAATACATTCCAAAAACATCCCGGAGATATGCTATGGACATAAATCCAGACAGGATAAGAAAACTAAACGATATACGAACTTCCGGAGGTGCCGCGGCATACTGGATGAGCCGCGACCAGAGGGTATCAGACAACTGGGCCCTTCTTTATGCCAGGCAGCTGGCACAGGAAAGAAAGGTGCCGCTTCTGGTCTGTTTCTGCCTGGCAGAGGATTATACGGGTGCCAATTTCCGGCATTTTGCCTTTATGCTCAAAGGATTAAAGCAGGTATATGAAAAACTGATGAAAAAAAACATTCCATTCTGCCTGGTTAAGGGTGACCCGGCGGAAAAGATCCCTGAGTTTGTCAGTAAAAATAATATCGGGACACTGGTCACAGATTTTGACCCCTTAAGGATAAAGAGAAAGTGGAAGTCCGGCGCGGCAGGGAAAATCGGCATACCTTTCTATGAAGTAGATGCCCATAATATAGTCCCATGCCGTTATGCATCACAAAAACAGGAATACGGTGCCCGTACATTGAGGCCCAAGATAAAAAGGGTGCTGGATGATTTTCTGGATGATTTTCCGCCCCTTAAGGAAAACACGGCAGACAATATCCCGGAAAAGCCTGGTGCGGACTTTGAAAAAATAATAATGGATATAAGGACCGACCGTTCCGTGGGTGAAGTTGATGGCATAGAACCCGGGGAAAAGGGGGCGCAGAAGACGCTTGACTCCTTTATCGGCAGCAGGATAGAGGGTTATGGCAGCAAGAGGAATAACCCGGATAATGATATGCAGTCCGGTCTTTCCCCATATATTCACTTCGGCAATATCTCTGCCCAGAGAATAGCCATGGAAGTTTTGGACAGCAATACAGGCGATGCTGACAGGGATCCATTCCTGGAGGAGCTTATAGTGCGGAGGGAGCTATCGGATAATTACTGCTATTACAACAAAAGTTATGATTCCTTTGGAGGTTTTCCCTCATGGGCCAGAAGGACTCTTGATGATCACAGGGGCGATTTAAGAGAGTATATTTATTCTGTCCATAGACTGGAGGAATCCCTTACCCATGACCCGCTTTGGAATGCGGCCCAGTCCCAGATGGTCATAACCGGCAGGATGCATGGCTATATGAGGATGTACTGGGCCAAGAAGATACTGGAATGGAGCCCGTCCCCGGAAGAGGCCCAGGAGACAGCCATCTATCTTAATGATAAATACAGCCTTGACGGGCGGGACCCTAACGGCTATACGGGCATAGCCTGGAGTATCGGCGGCGTCCATGACAGGGCCTGGGGAGAAAGAGCGGTATTCGGCAAGGTAAGGTATATGAGCTATAATGGCGCCAGGTCAAAATTCGATATAAAGAGCTATATTGATAAGATAGGGGAAATGGGCAGCTAGAAAAAGCTCCACATGGCCAGTATGGAAATAAGCAGTATCAGCCCTGCTATGCCAAGTCCGAGGCCGGCAGCATATATCTTTTTGCCCCTGTCGATATATAGCCCCCTGTCGATTCCCCGGTAATCCTTTATCCCGGTCACAATGGCAACGATGGAAGTACCTGCGGCTGCCGCCCCCATCAAAAGCAGCAGGAATAATACAAAGGCATATCTTAAGAACTCTTTTTCAGGATCTATCATTTCTATAAGATCGGGCCCCAAAGGTTTTGCAGGCATCAGCAAGAATAGTACCAGTCCAGAAATAACAGATATTATTCCCAGTACCAGTGATTCAAAGGAGAACCTTCTATTTTCCGGTCTTTTCATATCATGGTCCAGGGGCAGGAATATGCCATATCAAACGCCGTATTTTTTCCTGACTTTGTCTATGACTCCGGTCGAGGGAAAACTTATGGCATTGCCGGGGCATTTGTCCTGGCAGCCGATACAGCCCACCACACAATTATATGGACTGGTGACCTCTGCCTTATCTTTTCCATCAGAATATGAAAATGTGCCCAGCTTGCAGAACTCCACACAGGTTCCGCACCCGTCACATTTTTCTTTATCTATGCTGGGATACCAGGGTATCTCCTTTCGGGGTATCCCCAGGTACTCCTTATCCGGTTCCAGCTGTTTTTTTCCTGTCATCTATTTCTCCTGTCATTATTATTTAAAGACATTATATGCACTGGCGCTGTTTTTTCAAATCCGGCTTTAGTATAATCGGTCATAAACATTAAGTGGGTATGGTATTATATATTCAAAGCATAAAACTTATTTGAAAGGGAACTAGAAGATGAAGAAAAAGACCCCGGGACGATTCGAGGATAATGAAGTCCTTAAAACACCAGAAAGGGATGGAGAATTTGTACATTCAGACCCCTGGAGGGTTTTAAGGATACAGGGGGAATTTGTGGAGGGCTTCAATACCCTGGCCGGACTGGGTTCCTGCATATCCATATTCGGTTCAGCACGGACCAGGCCTGACGACCCCTATTACAAAGCGGCCGAAGAAACAGCAGCCCTCCTGGTCAAAAAGGGCCTGGGAGTCATCACCGGGGGAGGCCCCGGCATCATGGAAGCCGCCAATAAGGGGGCATATGAAGCCGGAGGCACATCCATAGGCTGCAATATCGAGCTGCCCTTTGAGCAGGAACCGAATAAGTACCAGAATATCGCCATGGAATTTCATTACTTTTTTGTCCGCAAGATGATGTTTGTAAAGTACTCGGTGGGGTATATAATCTTTCCCGGAGGCTTCGGCACCCTGGATGAGCTGTTTGAAGCCCTTACTCTTTCCCAGACCCACAAGATAGAGCATTTTCCCATCGCCCTTTTCGGAAGCAAATACTGGAAAGGCCTGACCGGGTGGATGGATGACTGCCTGCGGAAGGAATTTAAGACCATCAGTCCTGGCGATAAGGATATGTATAAGATTTTTGATGAACCCGAAAAAGCTGTAAACCATATAGTCGGAAAGCTTAAGGATAATAAGCTCTGCGAACTGTTTTAATATCAGGAATTATTTTTATTCCTTATCTTTGCCCACTGGTCCTTCAGGGTGACAGTACGGTTAAACACCGGCATGTCTTTGCTGGAATCCGGGTCCACACAGAAATACCCCAGCCTTTCAAACTGGTATATCTGGCCCGGGGCTGCCTTTGACAGCGACGGCTCCAGCCTGCAGTCCCTTAACGTTTTGAGGGATCCGGGATCGAGACTTGATTTAAAATCCCTGTCATCTTCATTCTTTAAGGGATCCTCCCTGTTAAAAAGCCTGTCATAAAGCCTTATTTCTGCCGGTATGGAATGCCCGGCAGAGACCCAGTGAAGGGTTGCTTTTACTTTTCTCCCGTCAGGGGCATCTCCGCCCCTGGTGGCAGGGTCATAGGTGCAGCGGAGCTCTGTTATATTACCCTCAGCATCCTTTATCACCTCATTGCATATTATGAAATATGCATATCTGAGCCTGACTTCCCGTCCTGGCGCCAGCCGGTAGAATTTCTTTGGCGGGTCTTCCATGAAATCCTGTTTTTCGATATAGATGACTTTTGAGAAAGGCACCTTCCTCTTGCCCATGGATCCGTCTTCCGGGTTGTTTACAGCATCAAGCTCTTCGTAACCGTCATCAGTATAATTTTCTATTACCACTTTTAAGGGATCTATGACAGCCATCTTTCTCAGGGCCTTTTTATTAAGGTCTTCCCTTACGAAATATTCGAGCAGGGCGATATCTACCGTACTGTCAGCCTTGGCCACGCCTATCTCATTACAGAAATTCCTGACAGCCTCCGGTGTATAGCCCCTCCTCCTTATACCGGAAAGGGTAGGCATCCTGGGATCATCCCACCCGCTTACATGGCCTTCCTCTACCAGCTGCAGGAGTTTTCTTTTACTCATGACTGTATAGTTAAGGTTCAGCCTGGCAAACTCTATCTGGCGTGGATGATGTATCCCCAGCTGGTTTATAAACCAGTCATAAAGTGGGCGGTGGTCCTCGAATTCAAGCGTGCATATGGAATGGGTGATATCCTCGATGGAATCAGACTGTCCATGCGCCCAGTCATAGGTGGGGTATATGCACCATTTTTTTCCGGTGCGGTGATGCTCCCTGTGAAGTATCCTGTAGATTATGGGATCCCTCATATTTAGGTTGGGGGAGGCCATGTCTATCTTTGCCCGGAGCACGCGGGTGCCGTCACCATAATATCCGTCCTTCATCTTTTCAAACAGATCCAGGTTTTCCTCCACGCTCCTGTCCCGGTAGGGGCTGTCCTTTCCCGGTTCGGTAAGGGTTCCCCGATGCTGTCTTATCTCTTGGGCGCTGAGATCGCAGACATAAGCCTTGCCCATTTTGATAAGAGTTACAGCATACTCATAGAGCCGGTCAAAATAGTCAGAAGCATAGTATTCCCGGTCTCCCCAGTCAAAACCAAGCCATCTAACGTCTTTTTTTATCGATTCCACATATTCCAGCTCTTCCTTTGTGGGATTGGTATCATCAAACCTCAAATTGCATTTCCCCCCGAATTCCTGCGCCAGGCCGAAATTAAGGCATATGGACTTGGCATGTCCTATATGCAGGTAGCCGTTCGGTTCAGGAGGAAACCTGGTGTGGACCCTGCCGCCATTCTTTCCTGCATCCAGGTCCTTCTTTATTATCTCCCTTATAAAGTCTGATCTTTTAACAGTATTATTCATTAGTCTTTCCCGGGATATTATAGTCCTAAACTGAAAACCTAATTTTATGTAATAGCCTGTACTATGTCAAAGCATAATGGGAAAATGACAGGCATATTACATTTTACACATGCTTCTGGTATATTTTATAGAAAAAGATGAGGTGAAAATGGCTTCATCCAATAACCTGTTATTCGAGGCATATCATTATAGGACGAGCTCCAGGTTCGGCAGCCGGGTAAAGATAAAAATAGTCAATGATAGTATTTCCATTACCGGACCCCGCATAGGTCCGGTAATATACAGG
This sequence comes from uncultured Actinomycetota bacterium, assembly GCA_964478985.1. GTDB lineage: Bacteria > Actinomycetota > Humimicrobiia > Humimicrobiales > Humimicrobiaceae > M55B120. The sequence continues at coordinate 6,434 of CAYZJW010000033.1, read as the reverse complement.
ACCTGGATACTAATACAGTCGATCCTGCTGTTTCTAACGATCCCTGCCATCATATTTCCCCTGGCACTGGGAAAGCCGGTCTATCTCTTGCTGGCAATCGGAGTCTTGTTCCTGCACTATGCCATAAGCGGTACTGGAGCTATCATCCTATGGGAGGGAGCGAATGTGATGGCCTTTACTGATGGTAAAGCGGGGGACACCGAGACCATCAGTATGGGTGATATGAAAGATATAAGGATGGGAAAAGGCTGGGAAAGAAAAGGACTCTGGCTGGTGATCCCCTATGTCATACCTATTATAAATAAAGCAACAGAGGGCCTTTGCATATCATTTGAAGCTCCTGACAGCGTTACAGGTAAAGATGTGGTATATGCTTTCCTGCTCCATTCCCGGGAAGAAACAGAAAGGTTCAGGAAAATAATAAGTTAAAATAATGAAAAAACCATGAAAGGCGCTATTGAGTATAGAACCGGATATAAAGTAAAATACAGTTCTGTATATAGTGAGGGACAAAGGCAGGTATAAGATGGGCACAGCATTGAAACTGGAAAAGATCCGGAAAAGCCTGGGTAAAAACCAGATACTAAAAGATGTAAGTTTCTCAGTCAAAAGTGGAGATATATTCGGCTACCTGGGGCCCAACGGTGCCGGAAAGACTACCACCATCAGGATAATGCTGGGCCTCTTTGAAGCAGATTCGGGAAAACTTGAAGTGCTGGGACAGGACATCCATGATCCCGGCACCAGGAAAAAGATAGGTTTTGTACTGGACCTGGACGGTCTTTATGACGGCATGACCGGCAGGGAGAACCTGATTTTCTATGCCAGTATTTATGATGCCGATACAGGGGATGAAAAGATAGACCGGCTGCTTGACCTGGTGGAGCTTACCGGCAGGGGTGATGATAAGGTACACACATACTCCACCGGCATGAGGCAGCGTCTGGCCCTGGCCAGGTCCATGGTCCATGGTCCGGAATTGCTGATCCTGGATGAGCCTACTTCCGGAGTAGATCCCTCAGGGCAGATCCAGATAAGGAAAATAATGCTGGGCCTGGCAAAAAAAGAAAAAAAGACCATCTTCCTGAGCTCCCACAACCTGGACGAAGTGCAGCGCATCTGTAACCGCATAGCCATAATAGACAGGGGAGAGATAAAACTATACGGAGAACTGGAAGAGCTGCGCCGGCAGATGGGAAAGAGGGGGATTGCCATCAAGACAGTGTCTGATGTTCCCCGTAAAGTCATAGACGATATTAAAAAAGATCCAGCTCTCGGCTTAAGAAAATTCCAGGAGAGAAAGCTTGTATTCCTGCCGGATGAAGAAATCGGCACTCCGGAGATCCTCAGTATCCTGTCAGGGCACGGGGTAGAGGTAGATGAAGCCATAAAACAGGAAGCGACCCTGGAAGAGATGTACTCCAGCATCCTGAAGGAGGCAGAGGAAAAATGAAAAATTTGGGATCACTGGTCTCTGCCGGTATCAGGAATAACTTCAGTTCCAGGTCAGTAGGCTTTATCTGGTATGGAGTCTCGCTGCTGCTGGCGGCAGGCCTGATAGTATTATTCGGCATACTCCTTATCGGTCCGGAACTGGAAAAAACGGCTCCTGATATAAGTAAGCTCCAGGTATACCTGGGAGTGACCCTTTTTTCTGCATCTATTATAGGGCTGGGGGTAAACCTTAATGCCCTGGGCTTTACATCCATGATAAGGGAAAAGGCCAGGGGCAATATACAGTCGCTTCTGGCTACAAACCTGGAGATAAGCCAGATATGGCTGGCAAAGACTTTATCGGTGTTTATACCGGGTCTCATAGCGGGAACAGTATTTACCCTGGGAACGCTTCTGGCGGTAAACCTTATCTATTTTGTACCTGCTGTGGGCTTTCTGGCAGATCCGTGGATACTCCTTATCAGTCTTATAATATATCCTGCCATGTATTTTTGCCTGGGACTGCTGGTATACCAGGTAGGTCTTATAAATAAACCTGTAACTGCCAATATGATCGCCCAGGTATTCCTGCCCCTTTTCATAAACCTGGTGATCCAGGTGATGCTGCGGAGCAGCATCATGGACTATACTTCATGGCAGTTCATGCTGGCCAACCTGGGCTTTACAGTGATAATAGGGGTAATAGTCGTGATCCTTGCGCCGCGCATATCCAGGGAAAAAATAGTGCTGTCATATTAGGAGTCAGGTTTGAAAAAAGCATTTATCATATTTAAAAGGGATGTCCGGGAGATTTTCGGGACCAAAGCTTTTCTTATCATATGCATCATGTCATTTTTTATGACAGCCGCCGCATCCGTCATCACCAGCATACTCCTTTCCCGCCAGCCGTGGGTAGGTTTTCCGGAAGCCCGTCCTGCCCTGGAGCTTATAATAGGCCTGCTGACATTCTTTATCCCCCTTGTCATAATAATGGTCTTCATATGGGGGTTTTCCGGCCTGCAGCCGGCAAGGGAAAAAGCAGAGGGGATAATCTCCTCCCTGATCGCGGCAGCCATCACCCCCAGGCAGTTGTGGACCGGCAAAAGCCTGGCTATCTTCCTGCCCGCTTATCTCATATCAGTACTTTCCACCATGATAGTAGTGCTTGCCGTCAATCTTTCTGTTATCCTGCCTGCTTCAGGCAATTTCATATTCCCGCTGCCCCTGTTTTTGGTAAGCCTGGTATGGGACCCCCTGCTGCTCCTGGGGACTCTCATGTTTATCATACTTTTTTCCCTGGCTGGAAATCCGGACACAGCCATAGCCCCTTCCTTTATAATCGGCTTCGGGCTGATGATGGGGATACCCATAGGGATAGCCGCCGGGGGCATCGATCTAGTATCCTGGGATTTCTCATTATGGTTTCTGGCCGGTACTGCGGCAGCATGGGCTGCAGTCATTATCCTTACCCGGTTCCTCACCAGGGAAAATATAGTTTTATCAAGTAAGGGAAGTTAGAAACGGAAAATAAGTTTGGCCTGCTGAGCTATTGCAGGAAATCAAGCATCGCTTCATTTACAGCTTCCGGCTGTTCTTCCATGGGTACATGGCCTGCCTTATCGATTATACTCAGTTTTGAACCGCTTATAAGTGAATTGAACCTGTAAGCATTATCCAGGCTTATCCAGGTATCATATTTCCCCCAGATAATGAGGACAGGGATATCAATTTTACTGAGTACTGTTTCAATGTCATAAGGTACATTTCCCTTAAGTATTGAGACATAGGCGATATTTGCATCTTTTATCCTGAAAGGTTCAAGGTATGCTCCTGCCACCTGTTCATCTACGAAATCCTCATCATAAAAAGCAGATCCTAAAAAATCCCTGAAATTGTCCTGTCTTACAAACAGGTTGTAATAGATGATATCAACCACCGGTTTTGTAAGAAGCCATGAATAGAACGGGGGAGAGCTTTCCTCCAGTCCGGCGCTGTCGATAAGGATCATCTTCTCAAACTTTTCCGGGTCCAGGTCATAGCATATAAGGGCTATCCTCCCTCCCATGGAATGCCCGGCAACGGCAGCTTCTTCAATTTCTTTTTCTTCCATGAAGTCAAGCACTATCCTGGCCTGTTCTGTATGGGAGTAATCTGAACCCGGGACCTTCTCGGAGAAGCCGAAGCCCTTAAGGTCCAGGGCAAATACCCGGTAGCCGGAATCAGCCAGTGTCTCGATATTATGCCTGAAAGTGAAGGCGCCCCCTCCTATACCGTGCAGCAGGATAAGGGTATGGTCACCGCTGCCCTTTTCCACATAATGGATATCTGCCCCCCTTATCCTTATGAGATCATTGTCTTCTTTGAGCCGGGATAGTTCGATAGCGGTAAAGTCCTTTACTCTCATCAATGCATATTGCCAGTAGGATATGAATGCCAGCGCCAGGACGGCAATGACCAGTAATATGCTTACAGCCACAATTTTTATTTTTCTATTTTTTGATCCCAATCCAGTCTTATTCTTAAACATATTTTAAATGCTTATAAAAGGTTTGCGGAATAGATTGGAGACCATGGCATGGATAATCGCTACTGGTGTAAACAAGATGCAGGTTATGATCATCCCGGCCTCATACGGCAGGCTGCTCCTTTTATCAGGCTTCCCTAAAAACCGGTTAAAGAAAGAACTCCATGGAATACCATAGGCATTGCCTATCATTATCATACGAACTGCACCCAGTATTCCCATTGCTTTTGGCAAACCATAGATGTCTACCAGGCGCTCCCAGGCCTCCCCGGAAGGATGTGCCCTGCTATCGGCATAATGCTGGGCAAATATTATCCCGGGAGCTTCCTCCGGCGGTACATCTTCTATGATGCCCGAGAGCAGTTTCAGGATCTCTTCATTTTCCATGCCTATCTCAAGAGCCATCTTTGTATGGGCATAAGAACAGATAGAACAATCATTTACCCCGGTAACCGCTATCATGATCCTCTCCATGAATCCAGGTTCCAGGTCCCTGTTTCTCCGTGCCCTGGACATGTATCTTGCCGTCCTCAATCCATCATAATATATCCTGTAAGATTCTCGGACTGAATAAAGCTTTTTAACTGATCCGGTTATCATAAATCCTTTTAAGGCAAACTTTTAATATCAGCTTTCCTGCCTCACCTTTTACCCTGCAGCCTGAATGCTGCATATTCTATGATGATGCCGTATACTATGCCTGCCAAAAAACTCACAATATCTGCGAAACCTGTGGAACTGTAAAAAGCAAAAGATACAATCAAACCCAGGACTGCACCTCTGGCAATGGTCTTTGGCAAACTAAGCCTTTCCCATGGCGCCCCGATAACCAGGCCCATCAACAGGCGGTTAAACCATAAGGAAAAAAGAAAATACACACCACTTTCAAAACCTGACCTTACCAGGGCTCCCAGTATGCAGACCACACCCAGGACAGCTCCGGCAGCCAGACTTATATACATCCTTTTTGTAAACATCTTTTGACTCCCTGATCCTTTTAGTAATAGCTTATCAAAATTATATATCTATTACACTTTTTTATGCAGTTATTTTATCGCCCCGGAACCATTTCCTTCTTGCTGATTTTTTACTAAAATAGGAATCCATTTGTAAAAAATGGAATATTTTATATGTTAAATATAATAATTATTTCTATAAGCCTGGCAATGGACTGCTTCGCAGTCTCCATAGCCGGCGGTGCTGTTACAAAAAAGCCCAGAGCTATAGACGCCTTAAAAGTCGGTTTATTCTTCGGGCTTTTCCAGGCCTTAATGCCGGTTATAGGCTGGTATATAGGTTTTGGCTTCAAAGACCTGATAGAAAATGTTGACCACTGGATAGCATTCGCGCTGCTGGGGGTAATAGGCATCAAGATGATCTATGAATCATTCAAAATAGAGAGCGAGAAAAACAAGATCGACCTGATAAAGATGACTTCTCTTTTGATACTTTCGGTTGCTACCAGTATTGATGCCCTGGTAGTCGGCATAACCCTGTCAATACTGGATATCTCTCTTTACCTGTCAGTTATTATCATAGGGTTATTCGCATTTGCATTCTCGTTTTCCGGATATTTTTTAGGCAACAGGCTGGGAAAGTTTTTAGAAAGCAAGGTTGAGCTCATTGGCGGGATAGTCCTTGTAGGAATAGGGATCAAGATATTGATAGAGCATCTGATATGAGCCAGGCCCTGATAGCTTTTCAACTGCCTGTTGGGATCAGCAGCCTATGGATGACGGTATTAGAACTATAATAATAGATTTAGATATAGATGCTTTTCTGTTAAAATGTATCTTCTGGGGAAATACCTTTTTATGTCATTAAAATATTAACAGTAAAGAGTTTTAATCAATATGAAATACCTGGCCATCTTAAATCCGAGCGCTGCCAAGGGTGCAGCTTTAAAAAATAAACCAAAAATTGAAAAATTATTAGAGGATTATCTGCCGGATCATTCACTGATAATATCGGCCAAACCAGGTGAACCCGCTGTCCTGGCAAGGAAGGCTGCAGAAGAAGGCTATGACGCAGTGGTCGCAGTTGGCGGCGACGGCACTTCAAATGAGGTGATCAACGGACTGATGGAAGCTAAATCGGAAGGTAAAAATATCCCAAAGCTGGCAGTTATCCCTGCGGGTCGCGGTAATGATTTTGCCGCCAGCATGGGGATACCCGTAAAGTTTGAAGATGCCGTAAAAGCTATTGCAGCCGGGAAGACAAGGTCTATTGACGTGGGGCAGGTATTCGGAGGGGATTATCCCGGAGGGAAATACTTTGGGAACGGACTGGGGATCGGCTTTGATACCATAGTGGGTTTTGAAGCGGCAAAACTGCCTGCCTTCCTCTCGGGTATCCCGGGTTATCTGATCGCTGCCATGAAAACCATCTTTCTTTATTTTAAGGCTCCAACTTTGAAGGTAAGGCTGGATGATGAGGCTTTTGAACAGCAGTGCCTTATAATATCAGTTATGAATGG
>CAYZJW010000032.1:0-12693 GCA_964478985.1 uncultured Actinomycetota bacterium | reverse complement strand
TATCTATGGTGTAGCAAGTAACAATAAAATGAAAAAAATCCTTAAAAAATATCAGAAAAAATAATTGATTGTATTTGGGGACTAATTTTATTAAAATAACGACTTATATAAAAAAATATTCTAAGGTCTGATAATAGATAGACATATATTTAATATTTAACATCCCGTTTATATAAAAGATGATGTCATGAAAGACATTCCCCTATTTTCATCAAAGACCCAGAAAACCATAGCCAAACAGGTTCTCCTTGCTTTTGCCGGGGCCATACTCCTGGGTTCTATAATACTGTCGCTGCCGGCTATGGTGCAGGATGACCGTATATCATATATCGATGCCCTTTTTACCTCGACATCGGCCATATGCGTTACCGGGCTCATAGTCCAGGACACTCCTTCCTATTTCACGGAACTGGGAAAGATCGTACTCCTGGTTCTTATACAGATCGGAGGCCTGGGCATAATGACCATAGGTTCCATCTTCGGTCTCATGCTGGGAAGGAAGATCCACATAAGGGACAAGTTTTTCCTTCAGGCCAGTTTTGGTTCCAAACAGCATTTCAGTGCCGGCAAATTCTTCATGCTGATAGCTGCTGTTACCTTTTCCATAGAATTTATAGGTTTCATCATAATGTCGGCTATATTCTATTTTAAATACGCTTATACTGCGGCGGGGGCTATGAGTTCAGGCCTTTTCCACACGGTGAGCGCTTTTAATAATGCCGGTTTTTCACTTTATTCCGACAGCCTGGAATCCTTTGCCGGCGACATCCCCCTTAACCTGATTTTTATGATTCTGATATTTCTGGGAGGGCTGGGCTTTCCGGTGATATCAGAGATAATATCCTACAGGAGGATAAGGCATTTCTCCCTGCATGCCAAAATAGTGATACTTGCATCATTATCCCTGGTATTTGCCGGTGCCGTCCTTTTCTTTGCCATGGAATATAATAATCCACTGTCCCTGGGCGACAAACCGCTTATTGCTAAAATATTTATAAGTTTTTTCCAGTCTGTCACCGCCAGGACCGCGGGATTCAACACCACAAGCATAGCCGCACTCAATCCATCCACCCTGTTCTTCCTGTCGCTTCTCATGTTTATAGGAGCATCGCCGGGAGGTACCGGGGGCGGCATAAAGACCACCACATTTGTGACGGTCACGGCTGCCGGACTGAGCTCCATCAGGGGCAGGAAGGGTGTAAACCTGTTAAGAAGAAGGCTTCCGGATACGGCAATATACAGGGCGCTGACCCTGACCCTGACCGCTATAATATTAATACTCTTTTCCACAATAGGCCTGCTTATATTTGAGAGATGCAGCCTCAAGGATGCATTATTTGAGGCCATATCGGCTTTTGGCACTGTAGGGCTTACTACCGGGATAACCGGCAACCTGACCATGGCCAGCAAGATAATATTGATACTGAGTATGTTTATTGGTAGAATTGGTATCAGCACTTTATCGGTAGCAATAGCCATCAGGAGTTATGCAGACAAGATATCTTACCCGGAAGATAATATCACCATCGGATAAATAATTTATTACAGGACTGATCGATCATGAAAAAACAATTTTTAGTCATAGGGCTGGGTAGATTCGGGGCCAGTGTAGCCAGGACCCTCACCGAAGAAAACCACAGCGTTGTGGGCATTGATACTTCCGAAGACAGGATACAGAGGGTGTCGGAGGAAATAGCTGATGTGATAAAATGCGACGCTACCGATGCCGATCTTTTGGATACTATAGGGGTATCGGACTATGAGGCAGTCATAGTATGCATAGGGGAAAAATATATACAGAACTCTATACTGGTCACACTTATACTCAAGGAAAAAGGGGCAAAGAAGATAGTAGCCAAAGCCGGCACCAAGACCCAGGGAAGGGTGCTGTCAAAAGTCGGTGCCGACATCATCGTATATCCCGAAAAGGATATGGGAGAAAGAGTGGCCAGGAACCTCATAAGCGCTAATATCATAGATTTTCTGGCTGTAAGCCGGGATGTCAGTATCATAGAGATACCTGTGCCTGACTTCATGATAGGCAAGAACCTCATGGAGCTCAACCTCAGGCATAAGTATGGAGTGACTATAATCAGCATCAAGAATGAAAAAGGCGAGATAATCGCTCCTCCTGATGTGAACTACCGTTTTGCCAGGGAGGATATAATGATACTTATAGGTGATAATAAGCAGCTGAGGAAACTGAAGCTGACGGAGGAATAAGGGGCTATATCCGCTGGAATATTTTTATTTCCCACCTGGTCTTTATATCATGAATAGACGGGAAAGATATCAGAAGGGCACCCGCTGTGATACATATATTACTTTTTTTTAACTGACTCTTTTTCTTTTATCTGCATTAGCGTTATCATAGACATGCTTAAGATCTCTACCGGAGCACACCCCCGGGAAAGATCGTTAAAAGGTATGGGTGAACCCTGGATTATAGTTCCATAGTATTTTGTCTTTGCCAGCCTGTGTATGGCCTTGATACAGATATTGCCTGCATCCAGGTTGGGAAAGATCAGCACATTTGCATGCCCTGCCACTTCGCTGGAACCGCCTTTGTTCCTGGCTACATCCTCTGCTATGGCTGCATCAAATTGGAGCTCACCGTCTATTTTTATGGCGGGATCTATTTTTTTGATTTTCTCTATAACCCTGTTTATCTGGTCTATCTTATCTGATTTTGCACTTCCCCAGGTAGAATATGACAGCATGGCTATTTTAGGTTCATCCTCAAAGAGGATCCTGGCTGTCCTATAGCTTTCAAGCACTATATCTATCATCTGTTTTTCATCGGGATCGGGTATTACCGCTATATCAGAGAACAGTATTTTTCCCCCAGGGCCGCAGGAGGAATCCGGTATGATCTGCATGGCAGCCCCGGAGATGCTTTTTTTGGTATCGCCTGTCCCTATTACCTGTATCAGGGGTTTCATCATATCCCCGGTCGAACTTATGGATCCGCTTACACAGCCGTCTGCACTGCCTTCTTTTAGCATAAGTGCAGCATAGTAATTTGTCTTTGACACTAATCCTGCTATATCCCTGTCTCCGATATCCTTTCCCCGCCCGGCAAATATTTCTTTCAAGAACGTGCAGTAATGATCGGATCTTTCTGATTTTCCAGGCTCGATTATTTCTATCTTATCAGACTTTAGCCCTGCCCTGGAAAGATTGTCCTCTATTTTCTCTGCCGTGCCAAGGAAGATAAGCCTGGATGGATTAAGTTTTGTAAACTCTGCCGCTGCAGCAGCGGTCCGGGGGTCATCCCCGTCCACATATACCAGTGTTTTATCGGTGTCTCTTACTGAATCCACCATAAACTGTTCAAATCTATTATCGGGAAATGCTATTTTCTCCATATGATATATCTCCTGTTTATGGATTTAAGAGGTTTTTACGAAATAGATGCGGAGTGCAGCAGATCAGGGAAACCGTCATCATATCTCCCTTACATTTATAAGGTTGGTGCTGCCCGGTTCATTTACCATTACCCCCGCGGTTATGACCACCCTGTCGCCTTTCTTTACCAGGCCCGCTTTTTGGGATATCTTTATATCCTCTTCTATCATGCTGTCAATATTTTTTGAGGATAATGTCTTTAAGGGCACCACTCCCCAGCTCAGCATCAGCTGCCTTACCACATATTCATTGGGGCTGGTCCCTATTATAAGGCTTCTGGGCCTGTTCTTGGATACCTGCCTGGCAGTATTACCCGACTCGGTGGAGGATATTATGGCAGCCGCATCAAGTATGGAGGCCACCTCGCATGCGGCATAGCTTATGGCTTCGGTTATGGTATTGTGGGGAACACCCAGTTTTTTCCTGAGCAAAGTGCTGTTCTGGGATATAAGGTCATAGTCCAGTGTCTTCTCTGTCTCCTCTATTATGCGTACCATCATCTGGACTGCCTTTACCGCATATCTCCCCACGGCTGTCTCCCCGGAAAGCATGACCGCATCCGAGCCGTCCAGTATGGCATTGGCCACATCGCTTACCTCTGCCCTGGTCGGCCTGGGGCTCACTATCATGGAGTTTAACATCTGGGTGGCGGTTATAACCGGTTTTCCCGACAAATTGGACCTCCTTATGATCCTTTTCTGTATGGCGGGGACCTCTTCTGCATCTATCTCTATCCCCAGGTCGCCCCTTGCCACCATGATAGCGTCCGAAACCCCCAGGATCTCCTCGAATGTATCTACGGCCTCATGCTTTTCTATCTTGGATATTATCCTGGCAGTGCTGCTTTCCCTGTCTATGGCCTTCCTTATCTTTTCCACATCTTCTTTTGTCCTTACGAAGGACTGGGCAATAAAGTCGGCTTCCAGCTGAAGCCCCAGCTTCAAAAATTCCATATCCCTCCTGGTGACTGAGTCTGCGCTTACCGAGACTCCAGGGAGGTTGATGCCCTTATTGGATGAAAGTACGCCCCCGGTTATCACCCGGCATTCTGCCTGTCTGTTTTTCCTGCTGACCTTTGTCACCCGGCATTCTATAAGCCCGTCATCTATGAATATCCTGGCATCTTTTTTGATGTCGTCAATGAACCTGGTATAGGTGACCGGGATAACGGGAAGGCTGTCTTCCTTGCTGCCCTTATCTCCCGGCGCAGTGGAAAGGATCAGTTTCTGGCTGTTTTTAAGCTCCAGCTCTTTTTCCAGCCTGCCTATCCTTATCTTGGGTCCCTGCAGGTCCAGTATTATGGCTATATCCCTGCCGCAGGCTTTGGACGCTCTTCTGATCCTGCCTACCAGCATCTTCACTTCTTCTTTGTCAGCATGGGAAGTGTTTATCCTGGCAAGGTCCATGCCGGCCATTATTAGCTTCTCCAGGGTCTTATCATCCTGGCTGGCCGGTCCTATAGTACAGATTATCTTGGTCTTCCTCATGATCTTTGCCTTATCTTGGCTTTTTCCCACAGCCTGTCTTTTTCTTCCAGGCTGAGGCTTTTAAAATCCTTCCCGCTTTCTGCGGCCATGTCTTCCATCATCTTAAACCTGGAGATAAACCGCCTGCAGGTGCCTTTGAGGCTTTGCTCGATATCGATATCCATATGTCTTCCATAGTTTACAATGGAAAAAAGAAGGTCTCCCAGTTCCCCGGAGACTGCATCCTTTCCGCCTTTGGCTGCTTCTGCCTCCAGTTCTGCCATTTCTTCCTTTATCTTCACATACACATCTTCGGCCTTTTCCCAGTCAAATCCCAGACGCGATGCCCGGTTCTGTATCTCATAGGCATAATGCAGTCCGGGAAGGGAGCGGGGGATGCCGCTGAATATGGAATCCTTTTCCTTTTTGGAGCCTTTGCGCTCCTGCTTTTTTATATCTTCCCAGTTTTCCAGGATCTCCCTGCTGCTGGAAGCGCTGGTGGTGCTGAAGACATGAGGGTGCCTCCTGAGGAGTTTCTTGATTATCCCCCTTATTATATCCGCATGGGTAAAGCTGCCCTCTTCTTCGGCTATCTGCCCGTGAAACACTACCTGCAGCAGAAGGTCTCCCAGTTCTTCCTTAAGCTCGCCTGGATCACCGCTGTCGATAGCCTCGACAGTCTCATAGGCTTCCTCTATGAGGCTTTTCTTCAGGCTGGAGTGGTCCTGTTCCCGGTCCCAGAGGCAGCCCCTGTCTGAACGGAGCCTCTTCATAATATCGGCCAGTATGAGGAATAATTCTTCCGGTCTTTCCATTCTGTCAAGCATCCCGGTATCGGGAGGATCAAGGTCAAATCCCATATCAAAAAGCTTCTAAATAGTTATTCTTCATCTATAAAATCTTCCAGGCTTTCATCATCGAGCAGCTGGTCCTGGCTTTCCTGTCCCTCCTCTGCTTCACCGCCTGTTTCTTCGCCGGCAAAGCCGTTAAGGGTGCCCTCATTATCGGTATAATAGGCGATATCTGCATCCTGGATCAGGCTCATTATGAATTCTTCCCATTTCTGAATCTTATTCAGTTCTGCCAGATAGGTGGTGATATCATCTTTCACATCTTCAAATCCCTGCACACCCTCTTCCTGCCGGTCAAAAACCTTTATCAGGTGGTAGCCGAATTCCGTCTCCACTATACCGCTTACCTCATTTACTTCCAGGGCAAAAGCCGCTTCTTCGAATTCAGGCACCATCTGCCCCCTGGTTATAAAGCCCAGGTCCCCGCCGTCAGCGCTGGTCCCGGTATCATCCGAATATTCCCTGGCCATATCCCCGAACCCGGCACCGTTTTCCAGCTGCTCCTGGACGAATTCCAGCTTGTCCCTTGCTTCTTTTTTGCCCTGCTCGGTCTCTTCTATGTCTTCATCCTGTCTCCAGGGAAACATGGAAAGTATATGGCTTGCCCTTATCCTTTCCGGGATGGTGAACTGTATTTCCCGGTTCTGGTCATAATACTCTCTTGCCTGCTCCTCAGTCACTATTACTTCCATGGTGGCTTCGGTATAGATCTTATTCCTGAGTATCTGGTTTTTTATTTCCTTTTCCAAAAAACCCCTGTCTACATCTTTCGCCTTGAGGTCGGCTTCAAATGCATCTTCACCTCCATATGAAGAGATGATCGAGTCCATCTGGAGGTCTATTTCATCCTGATTGACAGATATATTATTATCTTCAGCATATTGCTCCAGGAGTTTTACCACCAGCAGGGAGTCTATTATATTTATTTCCAGCTCCAGCATATCTTCTTCGGTAAGGAACTCTCCTCCCTCCGGGTCCTGGGACAGTATGAAGTTTATATATTCATCTACCTCTTCCTGTTTGACCTCAATACCGTTTATGGCAGCTACCGGCTGGCTGCAGGCAGCCATAAATATCATGGATAATGCCAGTACTGAGGCTATTATAATCTTTAATAAAAAATTTCTTTTAATTCTTTCCAACACGACCTTCTTTCGTAAAGTATTAGCAAAAAATCACATGGCCCCTATTATATCACCTAAACTTTTTATAACTATATTTAAATCAATGTTTTTACCCGGGTCCCTGAGGGTCAGCTGTCCATACCGGGGCTGGTATGTGATATCATCCCGGCCGGACAATGCTTTCAGTCTTTGAGCGTTAATTTCTATCTTCTTTATTATTATTCCCCTCCCCCGGGAGAACCTAAGGCTTTCTATACCGGCAGTTCGCATCAGTGTCTTTATCCTGGCCAGGCCTATGAGGTTTTTTACTGCACCCGGCAGATTGCCGTATCTTTTTGTCATCTCCGCCAAAGCATCATCAATAGTTTTGAAATCGGGAGCTGCCCCCAGCTTCTTGTATATCTTTATCCTGTCCCCGGGACTCATTATATAATTTTTGGGTATATAGGCGCTTACCGGCAGGTCTATCTGGATATCCAGGTCTTCGGCCACTTCTACCCCCTTAAGCCTGTCCACTTCCTCCTTTATTATCTGGCAGTACATATCATAGCCGACACTGTTTATATGGCCGTGCTGGCGCGGTCCCAGCATCTCTCCTGCCCCCCTTATCTCCAGGTCTTTCATAGCTATCTTGTAGCCCGAACCCAGGTCAGTATACTCTGATAATGTCTTCAGCCTCTGGTATGCAGTACCGTCCAGGTCCCTGCGTCCTGGATAGAAAAAATAGGCATAGGCCTGCTCCGAGGACCTGCCTACCCTTCCCCTGAGCTGGTAAAGCTGGGACAGTCCGAACCTGTGCGAATCTTCCACTATAAGGGTATTGGCATTCTCAATGTCCATCCCCGATTCTATTATGGAAGTAGTGAGCAGTATGTCATAATCACCTTCTATGAATGCGGTCATGATCTTCTCTATTTTTTGTCCCTCCATCCTGCCGTGGGTGATGCCGATCCTGGCTTCAGGCAGGATACTCGCCAGCTGGTCCGCCCTCTGGAAAATACCGGATATGCGGTTATATACATAGTATACCTGGCCTCCCCTGGCCATCTCCCTGCGGCAGGCATTCTGCACTATGGAGCGGTCCATCTCTCCTACAAAGGTCTCTATGGGGTTCCTCCCTTCGGGATAAGTCTCAATAAGCGCCATATCCCTGACTCCTGCCATAGACATATACAGTGTCCTGGGTATGGGGGTGGCACTAAGGGTGAGCACATCTACCTGCTTCTTCATAAGCTTTATCTTTTCCTTGCTGTTTACCCCGAACCGCTGTTCCTCGTCTACTATGATAAGCCCCAGGTCCGAAGGCACTATATCTTTTTGCAGGACCCTGTGGGTACCGATAAGCATATCCACCTTTCCGGCTGTAAAATCTTCTATTATCCTTTTCTGGTCCTTTCTCTTCCTGAACCTGGAAAGGACCTCTACCACCACCGGGTATTCCCTGAACCTCTTGGAAAATGTGGTGAAATGCTGGTCGGCAAGTATGGTAGTCGGTACCAGCATAAGTACCTGCTTGCCGTCTTCAATAGCTTTAAAAGCTGCCCTTATGGCCACCTCTGTCTTGCCGAATCCTACATCTCCTATCACCAGCACATCCATGGGGCTGGCAGATTCCATGGCCTGTTTTACATATTCTATGGCCTTTGCCTGGTCTTCTGTCTCGCTAAAGCCAAAACCGGCTTCCACTTCCTTCTGCCAGGCGCTGTCAGGAGGAAAAGCATATCCTTCCACAGACTGCCTCTGGGCATAAAGCTGTGCCAGGTCTACCGCCAGTTTTTTTACCGACTTCCTGACCCTTTTCTTGAGTAAGTCCCAGTACTTCGAGTCAAGGGGGGTGATAACAGGCTTCTTTGACCCCATATATTTATTTATCCTGTCAGCATTCCAGGTGGGTATATAAAGCCTGTCCCCTTTTCCATACTGGATAAGGAAATACTCTCTCTTATTGCCGTCCACCTGCCTGGATATGGTATCTATATATACCCCGATACCATGATTTTTGTGTACCACGAATTCTCCCGGTTTAAGGTCCGGGACATCAAAAATATCTGCCCTGGAAACAGCCTTTTCCATCTGCTGGTAAATATCGAGCTCGCCATACAGGGAGAAGTGCCGGCTGGAAAAACCCCGGTACAGCCTGGCATCAGATATGTTGACTATGCCCGGTGCGGGAGACCCCGGGGAACCATCCTGCCGGACAAGCGACTGGTAGGATATGGAGTTTTCGGCTAATATCTCTTTTATCTTCTTCTGCCTGGTGGAGCTGCCGGTAGAGATCACTATATCCTTTTTTGAACCGATATCCGCCTTTATATTATCTATGAACAGATCTGCATTCCCCTGGCTTTTCTTCTGCCTGGAGATGGTGCCGAACACGAAACCCCTGGAGGACCTCCCTGCTTCAACTGTTGATAATAGATCCATCCTGTATCCATGTATCTTTTTTTCAAATATATCAGGGGAGGCAAGATACCGGGAAAGCATTTCCCTGTCATCGATCACCAGATTTTCTGCTTCCCTTTCAAATACCTTCTGCAGGAAGTCAAGGTCGCTTTTGAGTTTAAGATATACTTCTACCGGATCGCAGATTATGGTGGTAAATACTCCCCTGGACTCTTCCATGATGTCAAAAAGGTCTGACATGGGAGTATCAGGTCCTGCACCGTCACCGGGGTCTATTTGCCACGGATCCAGGCAGGGAAATATCTCCGCCTTATCCCCGGTTCCTTCCGGAACCCTGGTCTCAGGCTCCAGGAAAGTTATCTTTTCTACTTCGTCTATAAGGACATCTACCTGGATGACCTGTCCGGAGATTATATCGAAAATATTTAACGTATCCCCCCGGACACTGAATTCTCCCCTGTCATATACCTGGCTCACCCTCTCATAGCCATTGGCAGCCAGCCATTCTATCAGGAGATCCCGGTCATAGTCCTTTCCTTTTTCTATTTCCAGCACCTTAAGGTCCTTTATCCTGGAAGAGGGCGTGAGGTTTACCAGTGAGCTGGCCGTAGCTATTATAAGGGGGGCATCTTCCCTGCCGCCTCTGAGGGTTTTCAGGGTTTCCAGCCTGGAGGTAATGCCCTGATAGTCGGAGGTCCTGCTTTTAAGGAATATGCTGCTCCCGGCTCCCGTAAAAACCGAGATGTCCCGGCCGCCCTTCAGGCAGCCTGCCTCCTGCCTCAGCTGGAAAGCCTTTTCCCTGGTAGATGTGACCACCAGTATGGTCCCCCGGTCTATGCCGGCATAGCCTGTTATTATATATGGCCAGATAGCCTCGTCGGCGGTTACCGGGTCCGGCGCCCTATCCTCCTTAAAGGCTTTGGCAAATTCTTTCCACTGTTTCTGTCGGGTGAAATAATCGATCATATTAGATATTTTATCAGGAATCGAAATGATTTTTTAATGAAAGTTACTATTGACCTTAGCTGTTATCAGGATGTATATTTAGAAAAAATTACTTAGAGGAGAATCAATGAAGATCAAAAGGGCAGTCTTGAGTGCGGCAATTATGGCATTACTTATTATGGTGGTACCGGTCCTTGCCGGGTGCGGCTCTGTGGCTAAGTATTCCGACCCCATTACGGAAAATATTTTGGTCTCTATGAACAATGGAGATTATGCGGGTTTTTCCAGGGATTTTGATGCTAATATGAAAAGCCAGCTTAGTGAAGCAGCTTTCCCCGGATTTCTGGATGCAGTAAACGGCCAGGTGGGAAATTATATAGCAGATTCCAAGAAGATCACTGGTGTCAATGTAGAAAACAGCCTGACCACTGCCACATACACCGCTGATTTTGAATTTTTGGAGGATGTCACCATAGATGTAGTCTACCAGAAGATAGGCGGCGAGATGAAAGTGGTCGGATTGTGGTTTAATTAGTTCTGGATTTTTTGTTCAAGTGCCCGCATAGCCGGGCACTTTTCCTAATTATACTTATTTGCAGCCTGTTCCAGGCCGTTTTCAATATATTCTTTTATCATATCCACTGAACGGCTTATAAGGAGATCCAGTTCTTGCTTTTCGCTATTTTTAAATGATCTGAGCACATAATCAGAGGCTTCCATCCTGCCGGGAGGCCTTCCCACCCCGAAACGAAGCCGGTCAAAATCAAGTCTTTTCGTCTTTTCAAATATTGACTGGAGTCCCCTGTGTCCGGCTGTGCTGCCTCCCCCTTTTATTTTTATGCGGCCGAATTCAATATCGATGTCATCATGGACTACAAGCATACCTGTTCCTTCTTCACCGTAATGGGCCAGGGCGGCTGCAACCGCAGCACCGCTTTTATTCATGAAAGTCAGGGGCTTTATGATGAGCAGGCTTTTGCCTGCATATGATGCATTATATGCTTCCGAATTGAATTTTGCGTATCTGCTGCCTGAATCCAGGCTGGATACAAGCCTGTCTATAATGGTAAAACCGATATTATGCCGCGTCCCGGTATAATCTACTCCCGGATTGCCCAGGCCCGCTATCAGCATCATGGGACTTATTCTTCCCTGGCCTTTTCCTGCTGTCCTTCAGCTTCACCCCCGGCAGCTTCTTCCCCTGGCTTCTCCCTGCCCACCAGTTCAGGTTCTTCCATCTCTTCTTCAACGGCTTCTCCGGCAGCAGGCTCTTCTTCCTTGAGCTCCGTAGGCGGAATGATGGAGACTATTACTTCTGAAGGATCGTTCAGTATCCTGACTTTACCATCTATCTCTATGTCTTCCACCCTGACAATGCCGTTCATCTCCAGTTCCCCGATATCATAATCTATATGCTCCGGTATATCTGAAGGGAGGCAGGAGATATGAAGCTCCCTGAGTCCATGCTGGAGTACTCCGCCCATATCCTTTATGCCCACAGCTATATCGCTGTTTAATATGCTTATGGGGACCGAGGTCTCGATCTCTTTTTTCATCTGTATCCTCAGGAAATCAAGGTGCCTCAATTCATTGGATATGGGATCCCTCTGATATTCCTTGATGATGACAGCATCACTGTCTTTGCCTTTTCCGTCAAGGCTGACGTCAAAGATTATGCTGGAAATATTGTGTCCTTTAAGAAGACTGATGAGTTCTTTTCTTTCCACCTTTATGCTTTCAGGCTTCTTTTCCAGGCCGTAGATCACAGCCGGTATGTAGCCTTCCCTGCCCAGTTTAGCGGCAGCATTCTTTTTGATCTCTTTGTCGATCCTTTTTTCTGCTTTTAAAGCTATATTTGCCATTTATATCCACTTCCGTCTATTAAAATAATTTATACCAGGTTCTCGCCTTTAAACAACTCGCTTACCGACTTGCAATAATAAACTTTTTTAATGGTTTTTGCAAGCAGCGGGGCTATGGAAAGTACCTTTATCTTTTCAGTATCATATTGTCCTTTTATGGGGATGGTATCGATTACCACCACCTCTTCCAGATCTGACTTTTCCAGGCGGGAAAGCGCGTCTCCTGAGAATATGGGATGGGTTGCCCCTATATATACTTTTTTAGCCCCATGCCTTTTAAGCATGTCTACCGCATTTATAAGGGTGCCTCCGGTATCGATCATATCATCGAATATGATAGCTTCCTTGCCGTTTACATCACCCACTATATGCTCCATCTCTGCCATATTGGGTGCCGGCCTTCTCTTGTCCATTATGGCCAGGGGCAGATGCAGCCTCTTGGCAAATATGGAAGCCCTTTTTACCCCGCCCACATCAGGGCTTACCACCACACCATCCTTTATCTTCTTTTCACCGAAGTATTTGGAGATTATGGGTATGGCCGTGACATGGTCCACCGGGACATCGAAGAATCCCTGTATGGTAGCAGTGTGAAGATCCACCAGGATGGCCCGGTCTATGCCGGCTACCATCA
>CAYZJW010000031.1:0-13041 GCA_964478985.1 uncultured Actinomycetota bacterium | reverse complement strand
AGGACTTTTGTCTTTTCGGAAAGTATTCCTGTTTTTTCGCTATCAATAAAATATTCCATAAAACTTTTCATATATTCAGGAGCTGATTTTGACATTAACTCATATGCGGAATTCAGCTCATGATACATCCCCTTCATGCTGATCTTGGATCCTTCTTTACTTCTTTTTTTCATCTTCCCCTCTTCTTTGACCATGTCCCCACCCGTCCCTTCAGTCTTATGTAAATATTATATTCACTATCCATTATATATTCATTAATACTAACCTATTTACCATCAAGCCTTTTCTTTATCTCATCCAGTTCTTCTGCCATTTTTTCCAGGGAATCAAAGATACAATCTACTGCCTTGTAGTTAAAATCGCAGCTGAAGATGTCAGGCCTGGAACAACTATCTTTGAACTTTAATTCACTCAGCACGATGAATCTCTGACAATTGAGGTATTCTGTCAATTTACTCATATCTTCCCATGATAATTTGTAATGTAAGTTATTATACCAGATTTTTTGTATTTACTGTCTATTTATAAACTGCAGCAGTCCTGTTCAGGAAAGAACACAGGCAAAATAATAATCCTGACTGAAGACCCCCAGTCTAAATCCAGCTGCATGATACATTTTGAAAATGCGTTTTTTTGTCCCCAAAATAATTTTTTAAAATATTGACAAATATATTTATATATATAAAATGATAATCATTATCATTATCATTATCATTTACAAAATGGAACCATATAATTACTGGAGGAGCAAATTAAAGGAGAATGGTTTCAGGCAGACCGCTGCCAGGGATATCATACTTAAGACAATCCTTGATGATCCAGGCAAGAAAAATATTGAAGAGATACATAAAAAAGCCCTGGAACTGGATCCTGATATAGGAATTGCCACAATATACAGGAATATAAATATTCTTAAGGATCTAGGATTATTAAAGAAGATCGAGACAGATAATAATAGATTGCAGTATACCTTTAATTATGCCGGTATAGACGAGCTGGATAAAGAATCAGATGTCCTGCGAAATATCGGATATTTAAAAGATGTCAGGGATATGATGTCCAGGCAATTGAAAGAAGTTGAAAAAATAAAGAAAAAAAAGGAGATAAAATTGGAAGAGATGCTAAAAAATAGGATTGACGTCAATAGTGTCATGGAAAAATACGGCAACCGCGAAGATAATCTTATACAGATACTTATTGAAGTCCAGGAAGAGTATAACTGGCTGCCGAAACATGCCCTCTGTCATATAAGCGACAGGCTTAGTGTCCCATTGACAAGAATATATAATATTGCGTCATTTTATAAATTTTTTGACCTTGAGCCCCGGGGCAAGCATTCCATTGTAGTGTGCACCGGTACCGCCTGCCATGTCAGGGGCTCCATGAACCTTCTCCAGAGGATCGTCAATGTGCTGGGAGTAAAACCGGGCGATACTACTGAAGACCTTAGATTCACACTCGATACTGTTAACTGCCTGGGAGTATGCGCGCTGGGTCCAGTGATGATGGTTGATAAGCAGTTTTACAGCGACCCTTCCACGGCCGGATTAAAAAAGATCTTTAAAGCTTTCAATTAATTTATATTAGAAATATAGAAAAGAGGTTGAACATGGAAACCAAGATCAAAAAAATCAAGTCTGCAGCCGGACTTGATTCAGCAATAGAAGAAATAAACCGGAAAAACGGGAAAAAGACCGTTATATCGATCTGTTCCGGGACAGGCTGCAGAGCTTTTTCATCTGACAGGCTGGTAGAAGGACTGGAGAAGGAATTAAAAAAACTAGGCGGTAAAAGAGCTGACGACATAGAGATAAAAAAGACAGGATGCCATGGTTATTGTGAAAAGGGCCCCATAATCGTGATACATCCGGATGAGACCTGTTACCTGGGCGTAAGGGAAAAAGACCTTCCCCGTATAATACAGGCCGTGCTTGACAAAAAGGTGGTAGAGGACCTTCTTTATAAGGATGAGGAAGGGGTTAGATCATGCCAGGAAAATGATATACCGTTTTATAGATTTCAAAAGAGGATAATACTTGAAAATAATTCAAGGATAGATCCGGAAAGCATCGAAGACTATCTGAGGGTGGGCGGCTATAAGGCACTGGCAAAAGCCCTTCTGGATCTGAGTCCGGAAAAAGTCCTGGAAGAAGTAAAGAAAGCAAATCTGAGAGGAAGAGGCGGAGGAGGGTTTCCGGCAGGCATCAAGTGGGAGACCACCAGAGATGCTGATAGTGATATTAAATATGTAATAGTCAATGCAGACGAAGGTGATCCGGGCGCATATATGGATAGAAGCCTGCTAGAAGGGAATCCTCATAGTGTGCTGGAGGGCCTGGCCATCGGGGCATATGCCATAGGTTCCTGCCAGGGCTTCATATATGTCAGACAAGAATATCCGCAGGCAGTAAGCGCTGTTTTAAAAGCTATTGATGATGCAAGATCATATGGTTTTCTGGGCAAAAACATACTTGGTTCCGGTTTTGATCTTGATGTAAAAGTACACCGGGGGGCAGGCGCTTTTGTATCAGGCGAATCCAGTGCATTAATATCTGCAATAGAAGGAAAGGTGGGAGAGCCAAAAGTCAAATACATAAGGACTGCAGTCAGCGGCCTTTGGGATAAGCCCACTAATATCAATAATGTTGAGACCTGGGCAAATGTCCCCTATATAATAAATAATGGCGCAGATTGGTTCAGGTCCATCGGTACAAAGCAAAGCAGCGGGACTAAAATATTTTCCCTGGTGGGCAAGGTAAATAATACCGGCCTGGTAGAAGTCCCTATGGGAATAACCCTGAGAGACATTATCTTCAAGATCGGCGGAGGCATCAAGGACGGGAAAAAGTTTAAGGCGGTCCAGACCGGAGGACCTTCCGGAGGCGTCCTTCCCGAAAAACTGCTGGATTTGCCGGTGGATTTTGATGAGCTTGATAAGGCTGGTTCCATGATGGGTTCCGGGGGTATGATAGTTATGGATGAATCTGATTGTATGGTAAATATTGCTCATTACTTCCTTAAATTCCTTTCTGATGAATCATGCGGCAAATGTGTTCCATGCAGGGAGGGCCTGAGGCAGATGCTTTATATCTATGAAAGGATAATGGAAGGCAAGGGGAAAGAGGAGGACCTGAAACTTCTAAGCGATCTTTCAATACTTATGAAAGAGGGCTCGCTGTGTGCCCTGGGTGCTACGGCGCCTAATATCGTTCTGACCACTCTGAAATATTTCAGGCATGAATACGAAGCACATATTTATCATAATATGTGCCCGGCAAAAGTATGCAAGCCTCTTATACGCTTCGAAATAAATGAAGAAAAATGTGGCGGCTGTGCAGCCTGTTCCAGCATATGTCCTGTAGACGCAATTATGGGAGAGCCCAAAAAAACCTACCGCATCAATCAGGACCTGTGTATAAAATGCGGCAGCTGCGTGGAAAGCTGTCCTGCAAAATATAGTGCTATAGAAAGTCTTACGGGGCTTTCTGAAGAAAGAGACCTTGCGGGCAGGGAGATCAAATTATCATAAATACCTATATTCATAATCTGCCATATGGCAGCAATGGGAGGAAAAATGAAAGTAGAACAGGCAAAAATAAAGAATAAAGTCGGACTGGTAATAGACGGTAATAATATAAAAGTTGAAGAGGGGACTACCATACTTCAGGCTGCCCATATCTTAGGCATACACATCCCGGCACTGTGCTATAATGACCAGGTAAAGCCGCATGGAGCCTGCAGGCTATGCATAGTGGAGATCGAGACAAACGGAAGGTCAAAAATAGTGACCTCATGCGCCTATCCTGCAGAGGATGGCCTCATAGTCCATACCAGTAGTCCAAAGGTAGAAGAGATAAGGAAGAATCTGGTTGAATTATACATGACTTTATTTCCATATAATCCGGAGATAAGGGATCTGGCCAAAAAATATGGCCTGACCTTTACCAGATATAAAAAGGAGAATAATTATTGTATCGTTTGCGGACTATGTGTGAGGTATTGCGAAGAGGTCAAAAAGAGGAATGCTATCGGCTTTATAGGCAGGGGGATAAATAAAAAAGTAGCATTTATACCAGAATCTTCATTCTTTAAGAACTGCCAGGACTGTATGGAGTGTGTGGAAATATGTCCCACAGGGGTTTTCCCGTCAAATTACGGCATGGACAGGATCCCCCAGATAGATGATTGATCATACCTGAATGCAGTAAAACCCAACCGTTATTTAGACGGTTTATGGGCTATGGCATCTTGGAGTTTAAAAGCTTATTTACTGGTCCCGGGCAGACAACTGCATTACCCGGGGTTAAGGCAGCAGATTTCCAGGAGTTCCAGCGTTATCCTAAGGTCTATCATCTTATAATAAAAAACGGGGGATCCATTACCGGGGCGGTCCAACTTCTCCTGAGCATTCCTCACATAATCCTGAAAAAAATATCTTAAAGCTGTTTACCTGCAGCCTGCAGTTATCAAAAATTTTTTTAGCAGCATTATCTATCAGCCTCACCTTTACCGAGTTATTAAGACATTTGTTATGCGATACCAGCTTCCCGCAATTATCACATACCAGGTATACTGCAGAATTATCCCTGGAATCTTCGGGGAAAAGATAAAATGACTTATTGCTGGCAATATTTACTTTCTGTATCAGTTTTAGATTTAAAAGAAGGTCAAGCGTCCTGTAGAGCGTGGCAATGCCGATCTCAGGATATTGACTTTTAAGTTCGATATAGATGTCGTCGGCGCTTCTTGGATACCTTTCCTTTGCCAAAAAGGTGATAATATTTTTTCTCTGCGTGGTAAGCTTGTACTGGTTTTTCTTGATCACATTTATCCATTGTTTTTTAATACCGGCTCTTTCTGCTTTATTATTCATATTTGCTTTTTTCCAATTATATTTTTTACCATTCTTACAATACCAGTATATAAATTGCAGTATTTTATCACAAACCCACGAACAACATATAATTGAACATGTCTATTAAATATCGATTGATGATAATCCTTAACTGCAATCAATATCAAATGATATTTTATACTCTGGCCATTTTTTATTAAGACGGCGGATTGCTTTATAAAAAAAACATCTCCTGCTTCTTTTAGCAAAATAAGAAGCTTATAAAAAAATAAGACACCTTTTTGATAGTGTCTCACTTTTTATAACTGCTCTGCTAAATGGTTTAAACCCCAAACTACAGGACAATGCTGTTAAAATACTGGATCAGCTCCGATCGAGAGATCCCCGGCCGCAATGTTTAAGAAGCCTGTTTTTCCTTTATGGAATTGACAAGCCCGGCAGCCTGTGATTTCTTATTGGCAGAATAGTTCTTATGTACGGCACTGTTCTTTACCGCCTTATCCAGGGCCTTATCCAGTGCTTTAAGACTGGCTTTTGCCTCTTCCAGGTTCCCGGACTCGACATTTTCTGCAAGGTTTTTACGGGCAGTCTTTATCTTTGACTTTAAGACCTTATTCTTTATAGTCCTTTTCTTATTCTGCCTGTCCCGTTTTATCTGGGATTTTATATTCGGCATTTATTTTTCCTCCGCATAAAATATTCATCAAAAGCAAAGACACATTTTAGCACTTTTTGATTTAAATAAAAACACTTATTGGCAGCCGGTGCAGGAATATTTTTTAAGGAAAAACATACCTTGACCAAATGCCGCCTTTTGCATGCATCCAGTTTCTGCAAAGGCTCCTTAATGCTATAATACAATCTTTAGATGAGGCGGTATATATAATATTATGGTAGAAGACAGGCTGATATCAAGAAAAAAAATACTGGGGGCCACTGCCCTGGTCGTGGCAGCCATACTGCTTTCCAAGATCTCGGGACTGGCAAGGGACCAGATAATGGCAGGTTATTTTGGCCTTAACTATGACGTGGATGCCTTCACCTGGGCTTTTTTCATACCCAATCTTTTCCGAATACTTTTTGCCGAATCGCTCATAGTGGCTGCATTCATCCCCATATACTCCCTGTATATCAAGAAGAAGAGGCAGGCCGACAGCATGGTCTTTGTTAATTCCATAACCAATATAATGCTTATAGCCTTTATACTCATATCCGGGATCATCTATGTACTGTCTCCCCAGATCGGCTCCCTTCTTTCCCTGATAGCCGATAACCAGATGGATGTGGTCAAATTTGTACTGA
Source organism: uncultured Actinomycetota bacterium (assembly GCA_964478985.1). Taxonomy (GTDB): domain Bacteria; phylum Actinomycetota; class Humimicrobiia; order Humimicrobiales; family Humimicrobiaceae; genus M55B120. The sequence goes on along the minus strand of CAYZJW010000031.1, from coordinate 6,884 downwards.
TGAACAGGATAATGATATTCTCCCTGGTGTTTCTGAGCCTTTCCGGCCTGGCTGCGGGGATCCTTAATTCACATGATATCTTTACCATCCCCTCGCTGGCCCCTTTTGTGCTGAATATCGTGACTATAATATCGGTTATTATCTTTTTCAGGCAGCTGGGGATCTATTCCATGGCCATAGGGGTGATGGCGGGCTCAGTACTGCATCTGGCCATACAGTTTCCCCAGCTCAGGGTATCCCGTCTTGGCTACAGGCCTGTCATAGATCTTAAGCATGAGGGGGTAAGAGAGATATTCGGCCTCATGTTTCCCATACTTTTGAGCCTGGGGGCAGTCCAGCTCAATAACAGCGTGGATAATTTCTTTGCCCTTAACCTGGGTGCGGGAAACACTACCGCCCTGACCCTTTCCTGGAGGGTGGCCAACCTTCCCCTGGGAGTCTTCTCGGTGGCCATAATAACCGTGCTCTATCCCCTCATATCCAGGCAGGCGGCAGAAGGCGATATAAAGGGCATAAAGGAGAGCTTCTCCCTGGGAGTAAGGGAGATAGGATATGTGATGCTGCCGGCATCAGCGGGTCTGGTGATACTGTCATATCCCATAATAAAGGTGCTGTTTGAGCATAATAATTTCGGTACCGGAGATACTTCCAGGGTGTCCTTCATCCTCATATTCCACAGCCTGGGACTGGTATTTTTCGGACTGCTAATGATACTTAACCGCATTTTCTATGCTTTTAAGAATGTCAGGACACCGCTCAAGGTGGCCGGGGCGTCCATACTGGTAAACCTGCTTTTGGACTGGATACTGATAAGGTATATGGATGCAGCCGGACTGGCCCTTTCCACTACCCTGGTGGCAGCCTTCAATGTCATAGTGCTCCTGGCGATACTCAGGAAAAAAGTGGGCAGCCTGGGGGCCAGGAGGATAATCGGCGCCTACTGGAAGATAATCCTTTCCACAGGCATGATGGGCGGTATAATATATGCTGCCTGGAGATATATATCGGTATTTGCCTACAGGGGCCTGGCATGGATGATCATTCTGGTGCTGGTCATGATAGCTGCGGGAGCAGGGATATATCTGGGCTTTACCATACTTTTAAGGATGGACGAGGTAAGGTTTGTGATGAATATGCTGGGAAGTCTAAAAAACAGGTTTGGCAGAAAAGGCAGGGATGATGACAGATAAGAGGCTTATCAGGAACTTTTCCATAATAGCCCATATAGACCATGGCAAGTCCACCCTGGCTGACAGGATCCTGGAGATAACCAGCACAGTCAGCAAGAGGAAGATGCTGGAGCAGTTCCTTGATGATATGGACCTGGAGCGGGAAAGGGGGATAACCATAAAGGCCCATGCCGTAAGGGTGCTTTATAAAGACAGGGTCAATAATGAGGAGTATATATTCAACCTTATAGATACGCCGGGGCATGTCGATTTTTCCTATGAGGTATCAAGGAGCCTGGCTGCCTGCGAGGGGGCTATACTGGTAGTGGATGCCACCCAGGGCATACAGGCCCAGACACTGGCCAATGTGTACCTGGCCCTGGATAATGAACTGGAGATAATCCCGGTAATAAACAAGATAGACCTCAAAAGCGCCAGTGCAGACGAAGTGGCCCAGGAGCTGGGTAAGATACTGGGTGTGGAGAAAGACGGGATACTCCGGGTAAGCGCAAAGACGGGAGAGGGCATAGATGATGTCCTGGAGAGCATAATAAACCGCATACCTGCTCCTTCGGGCAGCAGGGAAGCTCCCCTGCAGGCTCTGGTATTTGACAGCCAGTACAATTCCTACCGGGGAGTGGTGGGACTTATAAGGGTGGTAAACGGCAGTCTGGAAAAAGGCATGAGGATAAAATTCATGGGAGAAAACACGGTATCCGATGTGGAAGAAGTAGGTATATTCGGCCCCGAGATGATCAAAAAGGACAGGCTTGCACCCGGCGAAGTGGGTTATTTGATAACAGGAGTAAAGGAAGTAGAGAATGTGGTGGTGGGCGATACCATAACATCGGCAGATGACCCGGCTCCCTCAAGCCTGCCCGGCTATAAGAAGCCCAAGCCCATGGTGTATTCCGGGCTTTTCCCCCTGGACGGCGGCGACTATGAGGATCTGAGGGATGCGCTGGGTAAGCTGGCCCTTAATGACTCATCCCTGGATTTCAGTCCGGAATCTTCCACGGCCCTGGGATTTGGATTCAGGTGCGGCTTTCTGGGGCTTTTGCATATGGAGATAATAAAGGAGAGGCTGAAGAGGGAATATGACCTGCATCTAATAACCACTGCTCCCAATGTGGCTTACCAGGTCACGCTTGCCGAGGGCGAAGTCATTGAAGTGAAGCGGCCTTCTGATTTTCCCGACCAGGAAAAGATGATAAAGATCGAAGAACCCTTTACCGAAGTCACCATAATAACCCCCAAAGAATATATAGGCAAGATAATGAAGCTGGCAGAATCCAAGAGGGGGGATTTCGTGGACATGATATATATATCAATAGAAAGGGTGGAATTAAAATACATACTTCCACTTTCAGAGATAATCGTTGATTTCTTTGACCAGTTAAAATCCATCTCTTCAGGTTATGCGTCTCTTGACTATGAAGTGATAGGCTTCGAGGAATCTGACCTGGTAAAACTGGATATACTGGTAGCGGGAGAAAGGGTAGACGAATTATCGGTAATAGTCCACAGGGATAATTCATATTATATAGGCAGGGAACTGGCTCTCAGGCTGCGCAAAGTGGTCCCCAGGCAGAATTTCGAAGTGCCCATACAGGCAGCCATAGGAAAAAGGATAATCGCCAAGGAAAGGCTGGCCCCTTACCGCAAGGATGTCACTGCCAAGCTTTACGGGGGAGATATCACCAGGAAAAGAAAGCTTCTGGAGAAGCAGAAGGCAGGAAAGAAAAGGATGAAAAAAATAGGCAGGGTGGATATTCCCGATGATGCCTTCATGAGTTTCTACCAGATAGACAGGGCAGAATAAAAACAGTTTGTCATAGTCCCGGTATTCTAAATTAATCATTAATCTAGTAAAATAAATCACCAGACCCTGCGGGGCAATGCAGGAATAATATAATACGGAAAAGGAGCATGAATGAAAAGGGTGATGACAGCAGCAGCACTAGTAGTCTGCATAATGTTTACTGTAGCGTTTGCAGGAGGCTGCCTGGGCCAGAGGATAGCAGAGAAAGTGACAGAAGAGATAGTGGAGAAAGCTATTGAAGGCGGAAGCGGAGGAGATGTTGAAATAGACTCTGATAATGACGAAGTGACCATAAGAGATGAGGAAGGCGAGACTACCATCAGCGGAGACGATGAAAACGTCACCATAAAATCAGGTGATGATGAAGCTGTCTTCGGCGAGGATACAGAGCTGCCTGAAGATTTTCCGGAAAGTGTACCCCTTTATGACGATATCAGCCTGACCAGCTACTGGAAGACTTCCGAAGACGACAGCACCACTTTTTCCATAACAGCTGTCTCGGAAGACAGCGTAGACGATATTTTTGGCTGGTATAAGGACCAGCTAAGCGGCTGGGAGATAAGCGGCGAGTTTACTATGGAAACGGATGAGGGAAAAAATTCTTCCTTTACTGCCGAAAGCGGCGGCATGGAGATCGTTTTGATGGTGATGAATGCGGATGAGGGCACCACAATGGTCCTGACAGTCACAGAGCGGTGAAGCAGGCAAACAGTCTTTAACCGGGGGAGAATCAGTTTTCCCCCATTTTGATTTTTGCCATGCTATATAATATAATCTTTTAGATCTAAGGCAGGCTGTTTTTTTTAAGAATAACACTTCCGCTGCAGCCGTAAAACAGTGAAAAGGATGAGGAAAAATAAAAAATACCAGGTAAGTTTCCTTCCCTCAGGTAAATCCATCAAAGTATCCCCCGGCTATAATCTCAGGCAGGCCATACTTGATTGCGGGCTTACTATCGACTCTTCCTGCGGGGGCGTGGGGACATGCGGGAGGTGCCGGGTAAAGGTGCTTAAAGGCTCGGCAGAAAGCAAGAAGACAAAGTTCATAAGCCCGGAAGAAGAGGCTGAAGGCTATGTGCTTTCATGCCTGGCAGAGATAAAAAGCGACCTTGAAGTAGAGGTCCCGGAGCAGAAAGAGTCCAGGGCAAAGATAATCGGTGGTAAATTCAGGCCCGAGGAATATGCAGGAGTCAGCAGTTCTGAATTATCCGAGGTAGAGGTAGAACCCTGGATAATAAAGGAAAACCTTACCGTAGAAAAACCATCGCTTTCTTATGGCACCAGCGACCTTTACCGGCTAAAGAAAAGCATAGCCGGAAAGACCGGCATAAAAGGCCCGGAAATACCCATAACTATCATAAGGAAACTCCCGGATGACCTCAGGGACAGGGACTGGGATATAACCGTAATAATGGACAGGGAAAACGGGGTACTTATAGACCTTCACAGCGGACACCTGGACAGGAACATATATGGTATAGCCCTGGATATCGGGACCACCAGCCTGGTCATGTACCTGGTAGACCTTTTAACAGGGGAAGTGATGGGGACTCAGTCCGGATATAATCCCCAGATAAAATATGGGGAAGATATAATAAACCGTATAGTCTATTCCAATAAAAGGGGAGGACTTGCCAGGCTGAAGGGGGTCATGGTCGATACCCTTAACAAGATGATAGTCAAGCTGGTCAGCGGCAGCAGCATCAATGCCCGTGATGTGGTATCGGTGATGATAGCAGGCAACCCCACCATGATGCATCTCTTCTACGGGGTGCCTCCCAGGTACATAAGGCAGGAGCCTTATGTCACGGTAGCCAACAGATTTTCCGATTCCACTACCAGGGAAGTGGGCATAAAACACCTTTCCAATGCCCATGTATACTGCCTTCCCGGGATTGCCAGCTACCTGGGAGGGGATATCACCTCGGGAGTGCTTGCCAGCGGCATGTACCGGGAAAAGGAACTGGCGCTGTTTATAGACCTGGGCACCAATGGGGAACTGGTGGTGGGAAACTCGGAATGGATGATGGGATGCTCCTGTTCGGCCGGCCCGGCTTTTGAAGGCGGAGGGGTAAAATGCGGCATAAGGGCCGCAGATGGAGCCATAGAAAAGGTATCCATAGACCAGGGATCTTATAAATGCAATATAGATGTGATCGGCCAGGACAGGCCCAGGGGCATATGCGGGTCCGGCCTTATAGATGTGATCGGCGAGATGTATCTTAAGGGTGTCATAGACAGGAAGGGAAAATTCAACCAGGACATAGGAAATAAGCACCTGGAATGCGTGGAAAAGGACTGCAGGTATATACTGGTCCCGGCCGGGGAAAGCGCCACCGGTGAGAATATATATATAAGCGAGGTCGATATAGACAACCTTATAAGGGCAAAGGCCGCAGTATATGCAGGAATAAGGACACTTCTGGAGGAAGTGGACCTGCATACACACGACCTGGAAAAGGTTTATATCGCCGGGGGGCTGGGAAAACATCTTAATATAAGGAATGCGGTGATAATAGGGATGCTTCCCGATATAGACCTGAAGAAATACCATTTCCTGGGAAACACTTCTGTCACCGGAGCTTATCTCAGCCTTATGTCAGGCAATAAGTACAATGAGAGCGTAAAGATATCAGAGCATATAACCTATATAGAGCTCAGTGTGAATATGAAGTTTATGGACAGGTATGTAGCAGGGCTGTTTTTGCCCTATACCGACATGAAAGATTTTCCCACGGTGGAGGAATACCTCTACCGTTAAATACAAAGGAAGAAGAATATGGGTACAAAGATAGCCATAGCCGGGAAAGGCGGAGTAGGAAAGACGACTACCAGCGGCCTTATAATAAGGGCGCTTATAGATGCGGGCAAGAAAACGGTGCTGGCCCTGGATGCAGACCCCAATTCCAATCTCAATGAGGTGCTGGGAGTGGAAGTGGAGGAGACCATAGGCAAGATCAGGGAGGATTTCAAGTTAAATGCCCCCAGGCTGGAAAGCGGCATCTATAAGGATAAGATGATAGAGATGAATGTGCACCAGTCCCTGGTGGAGGGAAAGGGCTTTGACCTCCTGGTGATGGGAAGGGGCGAAGGCCCCGGATGCTACTGTGCAGCCAATAATCTATTCAAGTCATTTATAGACAAACTGCAGGGAAACTACGGCTGGGTAGTGATGGACAATGAAGCCGGCATGGAGCACCTGAGCCGCAGGACCACCAGCGATGTAGACCACCTGTTCATAATATCGGACCCTTCACCCAGGGGCATACTTACGGCAGCCAGGATAAGGGACCTGGCAGGAGAGATAAGTATCTCAGCCGGTGAGATATCCCTTATAGTAGGGAGGGTAAACGGGAAGCTGGACCCCAGGCTCCAGGAGAGCATCAGGGACAGGGGACTGGACCTTCTGGGGACCGTGGCTGTTGATGACAATATATATGAGATGGACCTGGAGAATGGTTCGGTATTCGGCCTGCCCGCAGATTCCCCGTCGCTGGTGCAGGTACGGGAGATGCTTAAGAGGGCAGGGGTGCTGGACTGACTGAGATCGCGGTATAACCGGATGACCTAGCCTGCTTTTATAATAGGTCTGGGAAAAGATTTAACTATTTCAAATGCATTATGAATATCGACAGCCTGCTGTGCATTCAGCCAAAACTGCGGCGTAGTATTAAAGGCAGAGGCTAATTTTATCGCCATTTCTGCCGAAACCGAAGTTCGGTTGTTTACTATCCTATTAATGACTTTTATATCGCAACCAATATGACCGGCAAGCTTTTTTTGGCTTATTCCAAGCACTGATAAAAATTCTTCCTGCAAAATTTCTCCAGGGGTTGTAGGTTTTCTCTTTAATCCAAACATTTCAATCCCTTCAATTCATTTATGATAGTCAAT
>CAYZJW010000030.1:0-13311 GCA_964478985.1 uncultured Actinomycetota bacterium | reverse complement strand
TGGTGGGCCTATCTGGACTCGAACCAGAGACCTCATCCTTATCAGGGATGCGCTCTAACCTGCTGAGCTATAGGCCCACGGATGCGGAACAACCATCGTATGGCAGGCATTCGTACAGAAACGGTCAATGGCTGTTTCAGTGCAGGGGTCAAAATATCAATTTAATTTTTTTTTGTCAAGATAAAATGGATCCTAGGACTTGCCGCTGTCTTCCCTGTCGACCAATCTTAGTTCCAATCCGCCGCTTATCTTCAGTATTACATTACCTATCCATACCATAAGGGTCCCGAAAGCAGCATAAAAAACAGATGCAATAAGACCGCCGATAATAAAGATTATAAGAAACAATAATGTGCTTCCGCCGCCCAGGTTAAACATCCCCATATTTCCAAGCCCGGAGCTCTGAAGTATATCATTCATATTAAATCCGGTAGAAGAAAGTCCCAGCCATGCAAAAAGCGCGATAATACCCATTATTATTACAGACAGGATAAAAAACACCAGATAAAAGACAAGCATAAACTTAAAACTTGAGAGCTCGCTTATGCTTTTTAAGACCTTTCTGTTTATAGTAGCCATTTATACCCCCTAAGACTATGTATAGCCCAATACATAAATATATTGGACTATACTGTTTCATTAAGACATATTTATTTTTAATCTGCAGTGATTACATCTTTGTCCATTTATCAGACATCTCACCCAGCCAGGGGAATTTGTAGTATTCACCATTGTTGACCTTCATTATTATTATTATCCTGATGACCAGGGCCGCGATCCAGATAACCGGGAAGCAAAATGCCCCGATTATGACTACTGTCAGGATAGCTGCAATGATGTAGAGTATTACTTCTGCTGCACCGATGACCAGTGACTGCATTGCATGGAATTTGACAAAACGGTTCTCTTTCTCCAGCAAATAGATTATAAGACCGGAAAGCCACCCGGCACCGACCAGAAAGCCGACATGTGATATAAGTACTGCGATCTTCGGCTCCATGCCAGTGCTGCTCTTTTTGTTAAAATCCGGATGTACTTCAGGTTTCGCCTCTGCCATTTTTACCTCCTTTAGGTAATTTGGTATCCTATTGATAATGACCGACTCATAAAAAATATTATTTATAGAAAACTTATAATAACAGATTTGCCCTTTAAATCAAACATATTAAGGCCTGATATACCCTTATTATAATTATTATTGTGAAGCTATTATGGAATATGATCCTACCTTATTTCCTTCCCCCAGGTTTATTACCTTTACACCCTGGGTGGATCTCCCGGTTTTGGAAATAGACTTTGCGGGGATCCTTATCAGTACTCCGCTGGCAGAGATCACCATAATGTCATATCCGTCCTTAAGTATGCCGGCTCCGGCAGCCTTGCCTTTCTTTTCGGTGACTTTGAGCGTCTTGACCCCCTGCCCTCCCCTTTTCTGCCTGTTATACTGGGAAAGAGGCGTCCTTTTGCCATAGCCGTTCTCGGTAAGCACAAAAAGGTCGCCGTCTATCTCTTTTGCCACCATCATGGAAAGGACTTCATCATCACCGGCAAGCTTCATGCCTTTGACTCCCTGGGACACCCTGCCCATGGGACGGCAGTCCTTCTCGCTGAACCTGATAGCCTGGCCGTTCCTGGAGACCATTATGACTTCATCATTGCCATTGGACCTTTCCACATCGATAAGTTCGTCGCCCTTCCTTATATTTATGGCAATTATCCCGTCCTTTCTGGGAGTATCGTAATCTGTTATAGGCGTCTTCTTTATGAGGCCTTTTTTGGTAGCCATTATGAGATACTGGGTGCTTTTATATTCCTTTACTGCTATGATAGCCGCCACATTTTCCCCGGAGGAAAAGGGGAGCAGATTGACTATAGCCTTGCCCTTTGAGGTCCTGCTGCCCGTGGGAAGCTGGTGCACTTTCAGGCGATAGACTTTCCCCCTGTTGGAAAAAAACATCATATAATGATGGGTTGAGGCGATAAACAGGTGTTCCACAAAGTCATCTGTTTTCAGGTTGGTCCCGGTGACGCCCCGGCCTCCCCTGCCCTGCTTCCTGTATGTAGTGACCGGGACCCTCTTTATATATCCGGAATGGGATATGGATATCACATTTTCTTCTTCCGGGATCAGGTCCTCGATATCTATATCCGATTCATCTGCAGATATATCAGTTCTCCTCGGGTCCTCATATTTTTTCCTTATCTGGCTTAACTCTTTTTTTATCTCCCCGTAAAGCAGTTTATCGCTTCCCAGGAGCTCTTTTAGCCTTTTTATTATTTCCAGTATCTGATCATGTTCCAGCTTTATCTTATCCCTTTCAAGACCTGTCAGCCTGTGAAGCCTGAGGTCCAGTATTGCCTGGGCCTGTATAGGGGTGAGATCGAATTCCTTTACCAGCCTGTTTTTGGCAGTGGGCGCGTCTTTTGAGGAACGTATCGTCTTTATAACAGCATCAAGATTATCCAGGGCCACCAGGTAGCCGGCAAGTATATGCTCTCTTTCTTCGGCTTTTTTCAGTTCATATTTTGCCCTGCGTACTACTACCTGATAACGGTGTTTTACATATTCGTCTATGACTCCGGAAAGGTTCAATGTCTTTGGCACTCCATCCACAAGGCTCAGCATTATAACACCGAAAGTATCCTGGAGCTGTGTGTTCTTATAAAGGGAATTTATTACTACATGGGGTATGACATCCTTTTTAAGTTCGATTACCACTCTCATACCGCTTTTGTCTGATTCATCCCGGAGATCCCCGATACCTTCTATCTTTTTGCTCCGCACCAGTTCGGCTATCTTCTCTACAAATTTTGCCTTATTGACCTGATAGGGCAGTTCGCTGACTATTAGATGTATCTTTCCTTTTTTCTGCTGTTCCTGGTGGACCCTTCCCCTTACCACCAGCCTGCCCTTTCCTGTTTCATAAGCTTCCCTTATGCCGTCAAGGCCCATTATTATGCCCCCGGTGGGAAAGTCCGGTCCTTTGATCCTTTTCATCAGGTCTTTTATGGAGCATCCGGGATGATCTATGCGGTAGATGACGCCGTCTGCCACTTCTGCAAGGTTATGGGGAGGGATATTTGTAGCCATGCCTACTGCTATTCCTGAAGAACCGTTAACCAGGAGGTTGGGTATCTTTGAAGGCAGTACTGACGGTTCCTTCAGTGAATTATCAAAGTTGTCTACAAAATCGACCGTATCCTTGTCGATGTCCAGCAGAAGCTCTTCTGCAAAAGAGGCCAGCCTTGCCTCGGTATACCTCATGGCAGCGGCGCTGTCCCCGTCCACGGAGCCAAAGTTTCCATGTCCGTCTACCAGCATATAGCGCTGGGAAAAATCCTGGGCCATCCTCACCATGGCATCATATACTGCCGTGTCTCCGTGCGGATGATATTTACCCAGTACTTCACCCACTATCCTGGCGCTTTTCTTAAAAGGTGTATTGGACCTCATCCCCATGTCCTGCATGGCATAAAGGATCCGGCGGTGGACAGGTTTGAGGCCATCCCTGATATCGGGAAGCGCCCTTCCGATGATGACGCTCATGGCATAACTCAGGTATGAGTCCTGCATCTCCGATTCTATTTCTACATTCTTTATCTTTCCCTTTAATTCAAATACCATTTACTCCCCTGACTGCATCCATTTATTTTTCCAAAAAATCTGATCAGATATCTATAAAGGACACTCCCCTGGCGTTTTTTTCTATAAACCTGCGTCTGGGTTCCACCTTATCGCCCATAAGCGTGGAAAATACATCATCAGCAATAAGCGCATCCTCTACTTCTATCTTGAGCAGGGTCCTGGTCTCCGGATTCATCGTGGTATCCCATAACTGTTCCGGATCCATCTCTCCCAGGCCCTTATACTGCTGCACATTGATCTTCTTGCCCTTATATTTGTTCTTGAACTTATCAAGTTCCTTTTCCGTATAAGCGTAATTTACTTCTTTGCCGTTCTTTACCTGGTAAAGAGGCGGCTGGGCTATATATACATATCCTGCATCTATGAGTCTGGGCATATACCTGTAAAGGAAGGTGAGGATAAGAGTGCGGATATGGGAGCCGTCCACATCGGCATCAGTCATTATTATTATTTTGTGATACCTTGTATCCTCTATATTGAAATCCTCCCCTATACCGGCGCCGAATGCTGTTATCATGGCCTGTATCTCATTACTGGAAAGCATCTTGTTCAGCCTGGCTTTTTCCACATTAAGTATCTTGCCCCGGAGGGGAAGTATAGCCTGGAACCTCCTGTCTCTTGCCTGTTTGGCACTGCCTCCGGCAGAATCTCCCTCTACCAGGTATATCTCGCTGAACTTGGGGTCATTTATAGAACAGTCCGCCAGCTTTCCCGGCAGGGACCCGCTTTCAAGAAGTGATTTCTTGCGGGTGAGGTCGCGGGCTTTCTTGGCCGCATTTCTGGCCCTGGCCGCATCCAGGCACCTGTTTACGATAGCCTTTGCCACTGAAGGGTGCTCCCCCAGGTATTCTGCCAATCTTGAATTAACCGTGGATTCCACAAAACCCTTTATCTCACTGTTTCCCAGCTTGGTCTTGGTCTGGCCTTCGAACTGCGGGTCTTTGAGCTTCACACTTATAATAGCGGTAAGCCCTTCCCTCACATCCTCTCCCTGAAGGTTTTCGTCTTTATCCTTTAAAATATTATTGTTCCTGGCATAATCATTAATAGTACGGGTAAGAGCTCCCCTGAAACCGCTTAGATGCGTCCCGCCTTCGGTAGTATTTATATTATTTGCAAAGGAGAATATGCTCTCTGAATAACCGGTTGTATACTGCATGGCTATCTCTACTTCGTGGTCCTGGTCTTTATTGGCTATATACAGCACGTTTTTGTGCAGGCAGTCCTTTTTCTCACAAAGGTAATTGACAAAATCTATTATTCCTCCCTCAAAACGGTACTCTTCCTTTTTCTCCTCTTCTTCCCTCAGGTCTGTCAGGGTGATCTTGAGTCCTTTGTTAAGAAAGGCCATCTCCTTCATCCTGCTGGATAATATCTCGTATTTATAATCAAGGTCTTCGAAGATCTGGGTATCCGGATAAAAAGTAATGGCTGTGCCGTGGTTTTTGGTTTTGGCGCCCTTCTTCAGCGGACCGGCAGGGTTGCCCCTTACATATTCCTGATTATATATGTAGCCGTCCCTCCTGACTTCTACCTTTAATTTCTCCGAAAGCGCATTTACCACGGATATGCCCACTCCATGAAGGCCGCCGGAGACCTTATAGCCCTCGCCCCCGAATTTTCCTCCCGCATGCAGCTTGGTCAGCACTATTTCCACTGCAGGTTTATTGTATTTTTCTATTTTCTTTACCGGTATGCCCCTGCCATCATCGATGACGGTAACGGAATCATCCTTGTTCAGCACTACCAGGATATTATCGCAATAGCCTGCCATGGCCTCATCAATGCTGTTGTCCACCACTTCATATATAAGGTGGTGCAGCCCCCTGGTGCCTGTGGAACCGATATACATACCGGGTCTTTTACGTACCGCAGAAAGCCCCTCCAGTACCGTGATATCTTTTGCATCATAACTAGTTTTTTTCAAGAAAATCCCCTTCTCGGCATTAATATCATTACTTGTTTTTGAAAGACGGCGGGCAAAGGATAACTAAAAATAATACCTGTCTCAATCAATGCCCTTTCTAGTCCTTTAGATGGAAAAAGCCCACTAAAAAAGCCTTTTATCAGGTAATATTATACCATATTTTGTAACAAATTTAGTTAAAATAAAGGCCTGGATCCCTAAAGATCTGCCCTGAACCTCACCTTTTTTACCACTTCTTCACCGGCAAAGGCATTTATCCTGCTTATGAGGTCATCCGACATCAGGCTCAGCTCATTTGCCCAGGTCGAGGATACTACTGATATGTGCAGTGTCTTGCTGACGAGCTTCCGGGGCCGGGACCTTTCTGCTATTTCCTTTCCCACTATTTCCTGCCAGTGATTGAAGACGGACGAAGTGTGGAGCTTGCTGTTTATCCCCATCCTGTCCACAACCGACCCTATTATGCTCCCTATGTCTTCAATATCTCTCATGCGGCATACCACCGGATCCAAACCTTCTTAAACGGACCTATTGATCTTCTTCAGCATTTATGCTTTCAAGTACAAATTGCGTCAGGTCAACTGCCTTGATCTTTGATCTTTCCTTCTTAAGGGCAGCGGCTATGGTCCTGACACACTGCTGGCATGAAGTGGTTACCACTTCGGCGCCGGTCTTTATTATCTCTTTTGCCTTGATTGCAGCAATATTTGATGAAAGGCCGGCGTCTATGGACTCCACATTTCCCCCGCCTCCGCAGCAGGTGGCATATTCCCTGCTGTTTTCCAGCTCTATAAATTCCACACCCGGTATGGCTTTCAGAATCTCCCTGGGCTCTTCATATATTCCAGAATTCCTTCCCAGGTCGCATGGATCATGATAGGTGACTTTTTTCTCTATTTTTTTTAATTCCAGCATGTCCTGCCTTAGCAGCATATGGAGATACTGGACCAGATGGAGTACCTTGAATTCCATCTTTATGTCTTTTACCTCCCCGGGATAGGTATGGCTCCACATGTGATAGCAGGAAGGGCATGAAGTCACCAGGTATTTTGCACCCGTCTTATTAACCCTTTCTATATTATGCCGGGCAAATTCCCCAAAGTCACTGGAAAATCCGGAAGACAACAGAGGGAAGCCGCAGCACCATTCATCGTCTCCAAGAAGCCCGAAATCCACACCTGCTTTCTGGAATATCTGCACCACCGACCGCGGTATCTTGAAAGTCCTGGGCGAGAAGGAAGATACGCAGCCCACAAAATATATCACTTCGGCCTTATCCTTTACATATCTGTCTTCCGGGATTCCGGGCACCGGCTTTATCCAGTCCGTTCTTCCCTCATTTGTATCAAAAGACACATTACGCGACTGTTTTAGCCTGTTTCGCATCATATCCATTATCTCCGGATACTGTCCTTCATCGACCATTATCTCCCTGAGTTTCAGCCACAGGTCCTGGAGTTTTATGTTTATATGGCAGTCTACCTCACACCTGGAGCACATGGTACAGGCAAAGGCAGCATGGGAGATAGCTTCTATTTCATCTTTGGTAAGCTCCCTCTTAAAAAGCCTGGATATGAGGCCGTATTCCTTATTTACTGCATTCTTAAGCTTTTCCATCTTCTTTTTTGGGGAAATCGATACATCCCTGCTCCCCTGGTAGGCAGAGCACAGGTCAAGGCAGTTTCCGCACCTGGTGCAGGCATCCAGCTCTGCCAGCTGTCTTGTGTTTAGTTTATCTAATCTCATTTTTTTTAATTTCCTTTGACTAATATTTTGTGATCAATGTCCTTTCCGCGCCATCCGGTTATATACCGCTATAATGGGCCCGAACACCATATGAGAGTATCTTCCGTATGGTATAAGGGCTGCAAAAAGAAGAAGCAGCCCCATAGAAGCATAAAAGAAGACTGCTGCCGCGGCAGCCCAATCCAATCCCGGAACAAGGCCCAGAAGCAGTGACAGTATATACCCCGCCGGCGCAAAAGCCGCTCTGGCTGCAGGGGTCTCCATTGCCAGGAAAAATGACCCTTCATAAAAAAATGACAGTAAGGCTATAAAGGATATTATTATTCCCGCAGATTTATCCTTAAGCTCTACTGATTTATATTTTGCCTTAAGGAGTAAAAATCTGATCACTGCTATAAAGGCTCCGCCCAGTACTGCCAGCTTGGAGACATCCATGGCAAATGCGGTGAACCTGTTTTCCAGAGTACCGAATACCATCACATACCAGGGACTGGAAGCACTTACGGCATTTCCCGGGGCTGCCGCCACAGCTATTATATGAAGGACGCTTATCAGGGTAAAGCTGGCAAATCCCCAGAACATGAATATGTGTATGAACCATTTTAGTATGCTGTCACGGAAAAGATTCACATGTATTATACCGTCTGCAAAGAAACTTTTTACTATCTCTCCCGATCTCCTGCCGAATAAAGTCCTCAGAAACAGGCCCAGGTAAGAAAAAAATCTGGCAGGCCTGGACCTTTTCCCTGCCCTGTTTTCATCTTCTCCCTGCAGCCAGATAGAGATCCTGTATATAAATCCGAGACAAAACAGGAAAAAGCAGACACCAAGCATGGCCCATAAAAAGGCCTGGTTAATAATCATATCATTGTCCTCTTTTCATTGTTACAATTAAGTTACAATTAACCCTGTATATAGTAGCACATCCATGCAATTATAATAAGGAATAATTTGTGCACCACGCTGCCGGGAACCGGACCGGGGATCTGTCTCATAAACCCATTTTCGTGACCACATCATCCTTTACCTGGAACCTGGAACCGAAGTCTATGTCCAGACTGTCCAGGTAGCCCATATCGGCAGTGGTGACAAAAGTCTGGAACCTGCCTTTTATTACCCCTGCAAGTTTCTTCCGCCTTTCCATATCCAGTTCTGAAAGGACATCATCAAGAAGCAATACCGGATCGGTGCTGAGACTGTCTTTTATCACCTGGATCTGGCAAAGCCTCAGGCTTACTGCAGCTATTCTCTGCTGACCCTGGGACCCGAATGAGCGTATATCACGCCCGCCAAGGCTTATGGCAATATCATCCCGGTGAGGACCTGCAGCCGTCGCTTTCCTGATAAGGTCCTGTTCGAGATCTTCCTCCAGCCTTCTCCTGAATATCAGGGCCAGCCTTTCCCTGTCTATTACTGCGGCTCCCGTGCTGCTGCCTGGTAAAATAAATGGTTTTTCCCCAGCTGCTCCAGCACATAGATTATTTCTTTCCCAGCTGTAGATATATCTTATTCCGGGAACTGCGCCCTTTAAAAAATCTCCCATATGGCCGGCGAAAGCCTTCTTCACGGATTCTATGAGCTCCAGCCTCCTGGCAATGATCTCCATTCCGTATCTGACCAGGTTTTGGTTCCAGGCTCCCAGCGTCCTGAGATGGCTGTCTTTAAGCCTGCCGGCAGCGCTTTTAAGAAGACTGTTGCGCTGGGCCAGTATCTTCTGGTACTGAAGCCTTATGGAAGAAAAGTCCTTCTGTATTATTTCCAGTATGGAATCCATGAAAGCCCGCCTTTCCCCGGGTTCAGCCTTGATTATCTTAAGGTCGTCAGGCGAGAATATGACTGAAGGAAGTATGGAGATGAAGTCTGTCTTTTTCCTGCGGTATACTCCATCCACTTTTATCTTGATGGTATTTTTATTCCCGGCTTCTATCTCAACCAGGTGCTTTTTCCTTCCGTTTCCCGATACTATGGTGCCCCTTAGCAGAAAATGATCCCTTCCCCATTTAATGAGTTCATCCTGGAAGTGGGTACGGTGCGATCTGCCTGTAGAGATATAATGTACTGCTTCCAGCAGGTTTGTCTTGCCGTTTCCATTATTTCCTACAAGAAGTATTGATTCCTTATTGAATTCAAGCTTTATATGATCATAATTCCTGTAGTTTTTTAGTTCCAGGTTCTTCAGGTACACTTTTTACCGCTATATTTGTCATAAGTATTAAAGTCCGGGCGCTCTGAGGGTTTAATAGATGACTATCTTTACTCCCAGGGGAAGCGACTCATAAAGCCATTTTGCTTCCTCCAGCCTGAGCCTTATGCATCCGTGGCTGGCAGGGCTTCCCAGCTTTTCATATTCTTCTATTATCATATTCCCGTTTTCGTCAAACGGGACGCTGTGTATAAGGTAATCCTCAAAAAACCGTATCCAGTAATATGCCCCCACGCCGAACCTTTCCACCCAGGCATATTCAATTTTCTGGGATGTAGCATACTCCCCCAGCGGAGTAGGCGATTCCGGGGCTCCTCCCGAGCAGATCATCTGCCTTAAGACCTCGCCTTTGTAAAAAACTGTCAATATCTGTCTTGCCAGGTCCACTTCTATCCTGAAATCGCTGCTGTCATTATAGTCAATGTCCTCCAGGATCTTTTCTTCTGCTTCTGTGCTTTCAATCTCCTCTTCATCAAGGCCGCCCCCGGAGACAGTTTCGTCATCTATGCCGCCTTTATCCTCCGCATAATCCCTGTCTTCTATATCTTCCGCCGGGTCTATGTCCTGGCTTTCTTCCATCTGGTCTTTTTCCGCAGCAGCTTCCTGCCCGGAAGGAGGCTCAGGTGCGGCAACACTTTTTCCGGGCAGAGAGGCCCTGTCTACTACCATTTCAAAATCGAATTCCGGGGGCTTCTTTTCCGGGCCCGCTCCGGTATCCGGGACCTGGTTTATGCTTTGCTCATCCATGATGCTGTATCCATTAAGGTCCCTGAAAGGGATAACCCTGTATGCAAGTATTACCATTGGCGCCACTACCACAGTAATAAGGATGATATTTATTATGTTTTTGATCTTTGTCATCAGCAGTTTTGCAGCCTTTAACTTTTAAGAAATGATATATTATAATAGACATTTTTTCCATACCGGGCTATGTTTTATTTTCAAAATTGCTTTCGGTTTGAAGGAATGGTCACAGCGGCCTGCTCCTGGAGCATAGTCTATCCCTGTCTACTTTTGAAAGCTTCCTGATATCGGCTTTTATGGTCTTGCTTTTCCTTATTACCGCAAGTACTCCCCCCAGTATATCCCTTATATCCGGCTCCAGGTCGGCGGAGATGCAGTAATTTACCCATAGCCCGTCTTTTTCGTGACTGATAAGGCCGGCATTTTCCAGCAGTTTCAGGTGGCTGGAAATAGTAGGCTGGGAAAGCCCGATTATTGCTGTTATCTCACATACACAGAGTTTCGCATTGCTGTCAAGAAGCCCCATTATACGCATCCGGTTCTCATCAGAGAGTGCTTTTACGGCCCTTACTATGATCTTAAAGTCATCCAATCAGCTTCTCTCCTTAAGCTTTTTAATAAAAATCTCCCTGGTCCCGGAACTCCTGGCTGCTGCTGCCAGCTCCAGGACATTTTCCTCTATTATATCCCTTATTTTTTTGAATTCCGATACCGGAAGTCCGACCGGGTCATTGATCCCCCAGTCCTCCCTGTAATGCGCCGGGAGGTATGGACATTCTACGCCGCATCCCATGGTGATGATCACATCAAGCTCTCCCGGTATATCAGCCAGCGGTTTGGGGTACTGCCTGCTGATATCTATATCTTTTTCCTTCATGACTTCAACTGCACCAGGATATACCATGCAGGCAGGATGGGTGCCGGCGCTATAGACTTTAAATACATCGCTGCCGTATTTATTGGCAAATCCTTCCGCCATCTGGCTCCTGCATGAATTTCCCACGCAGATAAATCCGATAGTCGCCTTCATCTATGTCCTTTCAGTATCATAAGTAAACCAGCCCCTGGTCGAATTTGCTATTCTTACCAGGGTAAGCATGAGCGGCACTTCTACCAGCACACCCACCACCGCAGCCAGAGCCGCTCCCGAGCGCAATCCGAAAAGAGATATGGCTACGGCTACGGCAAGCTCGAAGAAATTGCTTGCCCCTATCATGGCTCCCGGCGCCGCTATGCAGAAGGGAAGCTTCCACAGCCTTCCCCACCCATAGGCAATGGCAAATATAAGGAAAGTCTGGATGATGAGGGGTACCGCTATCATAAGTATATGCCAAGGATTGGAAAGTATGATATTGCCCTGGAAGGCAAATATTATGATGAGTGTGGAAAGGAGCCCCGCTATGGTGACCTTATCGAATTTTTTTATAAACACTTTCTCGAAGTAGTCCCTGCCCTTTTTCTTTATTATAAGCACCCTGGAGAGATACCCTCCGGCAAAAGGTATTACCACGAATAATATTACTGACAGGAATAATGTGCTGTAAGGTACGATGACATCGCTGATTCCCAGCAGCAGGGCCACTATGGGAGTAAATGCAAACAGGATGATGATATCGTTTACTGCAACCTGTACCAGGGTATATGCGGCATCTCCCCGGCAGAGGTGGCTCCACACAAATACCATGGCCGTACATGGTGCCGCACCCAGCAGCACCGCCCCGGCAAGATATTCTGAAGCCAGCGCCTGTGGAATGAGATCTGCAAATACCACCCTGAAAAAAAAGAAGGCAATGGCATACATGGTAAATGGCTTTATCAGCCAGTTGGTGACAGTGGTCACCGTGAGGCCTCTGGGCTTTTTAGCGGCATTTACAATGCTGGTAAAGTCTATCTTCAGCATCATGGGATAGATCATGAGCCATATCAGTATGGCTACCGGTATGGAAACCCGGGCATATTCCAGCCGGCTCAGGAAACCGGGTACTCCCGGAAGGAACCTGCCGACAGCCACGCCTGCGGCAATGCATAAAATGACCCATATAGAAAGATACTTCTCGAAAAAACCTATACCGGTCTTCTTGTGGCCTGCATCACATCGTACTGACATATTGTTCCTTTAATAGTTAATTGATATGGATGAATTATAACTATATATTTAAATATATCAATATTTTTAACATAATTTAACATTTTTATAAAATTTAAAAAAAACTGGTTTTTTTTAAAACTTAAGTCCGGATTATGCGTCTTTGATGGCAAGGCGGACGGGCCCTCTTTGAAAATTTGACCCTCCTTTCAAATAATCCCGGCCGCCTCTCCTTTTTATTGGTTCGTTCCTATTATATATGACCCCCGGCTGTATCTTTTATCAACACGGCAGGGTCTTTTGAGTAGGCTGGTCTATATAGAATGTCCTATCTTCAGAAATTAACTGATTTTTTAACGGGGCTAAATGACCTGTTCCTATCTGGAGCAGGTAGAGCAGCTTCCCCCGGAACAGCTGCTGCAGGAAGAAGACCCGGAGTAGGAATCGGCAGTTGAACCTCTTTTAAAGCCCACCGGGGCAAATATCTTTACCATGTTTTTACTGCTGCATTTTTCACATTTTATCTGTGAACCATTGTCTCCCCTTATAACTATCTCGGAGACCTGTCCGCATTCTTCACATCTATAATCTACAAACTTCAAATCATCACTCTCCATCCGGCAGATCATGGCAACCTGACTATATTATAATAAAAACAGGGCCTGGTTCAAGTATAGATCTTTTGCCGCTGACATGGATGCAACCAATTCGAACCATTATGTTGAGTCTTTAGCTATTATTATATATCAGCTCCAAATGATGTAAAAAAGGGGGGGTAAATGTGATCAATACTTTTTATAATTGTTTTTCCAGTTTAATATTAAAAAATAATTATTTTTCAAGCTATATAAACATTTTTCACATTATATACTGTAATATAACTATATTTTTAGTTATATGCTATAATATAACTAATTTATTTGGTAAATAAATGTTTTTCTCAATTAGTGATAGATAAT
>CAYZJW010000029.1:6394-13338 GCA_964478985.1 uncultured Actinomycetota bacterium | reverse complement strand
CCGGGATACCTGACGATCCCACCAGCATGGACACCTTTATAAGGGCTGAGCTTATCGACTACAGCGGCTGGGAGCAGAGGGACCTGGCGCTTATCAGGATACAGCCCCAGACAGGAAGGGCCCTTTCCTCAGTTATGATAGGAGATTCTTCCATGGTGGAGATACAGGACCAGCTGACTATAATAGGCTATCCCTGGACTTCCGACATAGGCCAGAACAATGTTTTAAGCCCCACTATAACCAGCGGCAATATAAGCGGCAGGATAATGCTGAGCGGTACGGAAGTACTGCAGATCCAGGGGGATGCCAGGCCGGGAAACAGCGGAGGACCGGTACTCAGCAATGACGGGCTGGTAGTGGGAATACTCACCATGGGTACTGATGAGACCAATAATTACCTGAGGCCGGCAAATGATGTGATGGAGATGCTTAACCGTAACGGCGTTACCAATAAGCTGGGGATGATAGACGAGGAGTTTAAGCAGGGCCTGGTAAATTACAGGTTAAAACATTATACCAAAGCCATAGAGCACTTCAATTCCATACTTAACCTGAACCAGAGGCACCTTCTGGCGCAGGAGTACAGGTCAAAGGCGCAGGAAGCCATAAACAGGGGCGAAGATGTCCCCATAGAGCAAGCATCTGCAGCTGCGGAAGAAGAAGCTCCTGATACTGCAGACCCTGAACCGGTCGAAGAAGAAACTGCCGGGACTGATACAGTCTCCGCTGAAACGGTCCAGGAGGCAGATGCTGAAGAGGGATCAGGTCTGATGGGACTGGGTATAGCTATAATAATAGTACTTTTTGTAGTAGTGCCCCTTGTATTTATAATCCTCATAGTAGTCATAATAATACTGGTAGTCAGGCGCAAGAGGAGAACCGCTGCTGTTACGGAAACTTCTGAGCCTCCAAAGGAAGAGAAAAAGAAAGAATCCGTAAAAGAGGACAAAAAGGCAGAGCCCGGTGCCGGTTTCTGTCCCAATTGCGGAGAAAAATTAAAACCGGGAGACAAGTTCTGCAGCGGCTGCGGAAACAAGGTCGACTGATAATATAGGTTCCCTCAAACAGGGATAAGCATATTAAATAGATGGGGTGTGGAGACAGGTCCGCACCCCATTTGTCTTAGAGAGGAGATATTATGGAGAAAGTAGGATTTATAGGCACCGGTATAATGGGAAAGCCGATGGCGGCAAACCTCATATCTTCCGGCTTCAGGCTGAACATATTTGCCCGGCATCCGGAAAAGGTCAAAGACCTGGAGGAAAAGGGGGCCAGATTTTTTGATACTATTAAGGAGATGTCTCAGGAAAGCCGGGTTATTATAACCATGCTCCCGGATTCTCCCGACAGCAGGGAAGTCATAATCGGAGGTGCGGGGATAATAGATGGAGCCGGGGAAGGCACGCTGGTGATAGACATGAGCTCTATCGATCCCATTGCAT
Source organism: uncultured Actinomycetota bacterium (assembly GCA_964478985.1). Taxonomy (GTDB): domain Bacteria; phylum Actinomycetota; class Humimicrobiia; order Humimicrobiales; family Humimicrobiaceae; genus M55B120. Next base: position 11,896 of record CAYZJW010000029.1, on the reverse strand, counting down.
CTATTGAAATAGGCAAGAAGCTGGCGGAAAAGAAGATATCATTTATGGATGCCCCCGTGTCCGGGGGAGAGGAAGGGGCGGTAAAGGGTGAACTGGCCATAATGGCAGGCGGCAGCAAGGCAGATTTTAAGAGAGCCGAGCCCCTGTTCAGGGCAATGGGAAGATCATATATACTTACTGGGAATACAGGGGCTGGGAATTTTACCAAGCTGGCCAACCAGATCATGGTGGCTGCCAATATTGCTGCCATGGGAGAGGCTTTTGTGCTGGCGGGCAAGGCAGGCCTTTCCCTGGAGACTGTATACCATGCCGTAAAAAGCGGGCTGGCCGGAAGCAATGTCCTGGACAGCAAAGCTCCCAGGGTTTTTGCCGGAGATTATAAGCCGGGATTTACCATAGGGCTCCACCACAAGGACATAAGGAACGCTTTAAATGCAGCTGATTCGCTGGGGGTGCCGCTGCCCCTGACCGCATTCATGTCTGAGGTGCTGAAGTCACTTATGGCTTCCGGCTATTCAGACCTTGATCATGGAGCCATTATAAAGTTCTTTGAAAAGATCTCCGGAGATGATATTTAACAAAAAATTAATAATCTGCAATTGTCTTACCATATCAACTGTGATATTATGAAATATCGTAAAATATGAGGAATTAGAGATGAGAGAAATAAGGGACGCGAAAATTATGTTTTCCACCAGAGTCAGGAGTTACGGATCTGGCAGTCGCACGATTGCCGGCTCCATTATCGTGGTCCTTATTATTTCACTATCTGTCCTGTCAGTGGGCATTATATCCTAGATTCAGGATATTTTCTTTTTCCTTGATCCTTTTATATAAATCCTGAATTCTTAATCAGAAGCCCCCGGGCGTGGCATATATTTTTTTAGGCATATAAACATTAAAGAGGAGGAGATTTGAGAAGCGATAAGATGAAAAAAGGAGCAGAAAGGCTCCCGCACAGGTCTATATTTAAGTCCCTGGGCCTTACTGACAGGGATATACAGCAGCCTATTATCGGTGTAGTTAATTCTTTTAATGAACTTATACCGGGACATATGCATCTTAACAGCATAACCTATTCGGTTAAATCAGGCATACTGGCTGCCGGGGGGACCCCGCAGGAATTCTGTACCATAGGGGTGTGTGACGGTGTAGCCATGAATCATGTAGGCATGAAATATTCACTGGTTACCAGGGAGATAATAGCAGACAGCATAGAGGCTGTGGCAATGGCCCATCCTTTTGACGGCCTGGTCCTGGTCCCCTGCTGCGATAAAATAGTCCCGGGCATGATAATGGCGGCACTCAGGCTGAATATCCCGGCTTTGGTAGTAAGCGGCGGTCCCATGATGGCAGGAAAATTCCGGGGAGAGGACATAGACTACAGCACCTGTTATGAAGCTATCGGCAGGTATAAAAAAGGCAGTCTTGATGACAGCGATATGAAGGAAATAGAAGATGAAGCCTGTCCTACATGCGGCAGCTGTGCCGGCATGTTTACGGCAAATTCCATGAATTGCCTGTCTGAAGCCATTGGTATAGCACTGCCCGGGAACGGCACTATACCGGCAGTATATTCAAAAAGACTTAGGCTGGCCCGGGAAGCAGGTTTCAGGATAATGGACCTGGTAAGGCAGGATATAAAGCCCAGGGACATAGTGACCCCTGAATCAGTAAGGAATGCGCTGGCAGTGGATATGGCCCTGGGGTGCTCTACAAATACCATACTGCACCTGCCGGCAATAGCCAATGAGGCCAAAGTCGGGTTCTCGCTGGAACTGGTAAACCAGGTCAGTAACAGCACTCCCAACCTGTGCCGGCTGAGCCCGGCGGGAAATCACCATATACAGGACCTGTATGCTGCCGGCGGAGTGGAAGCGGTGATGAATGAATTATATAAGAACGGCCTTATAAACGGCAAGACCCCTACCGTGAGCGGAAAGGATACGGCCGGGAATATAGAAAAGGCCGAGATACTGGATAAAGATGTAATAAAGCCGGTCCGGGACCCATATAATAAAGACGGGGGACTGGCAATTTTGTTCGGCAACCTGGCTCCCGAGGGCTGCGTGGTCAAAAGGTCTGCCGTGGATCCCTCCATGCATTACCATAAGGGAAGGGCCAGGGTGTTTGAAAGCGAGGAAGGATCCCTGGAAGCTATTATGGGCGGAAAGATAGAAAAAGGTGACGTCATAGTTATACGCTATGAGGGACCCAGGGGCGGGCCCGGTATGAGGGAGATGCTTGCCCCCACATCGGCTATTGCCGGCATAGGCATGGATAAGGATGTAGCCCTCATAACAGACGGGCGTTTTTCCGGAGCTACACGGGGGGCCTCAATAGGCCATATATCCCCTGAGGCCCAGGCAGGCGGACCCATAGGGCTGGTAGAGGAAGGCGATATGATAGAGATAAATATAAGACAGTACTCTATAAAACTCCTGGTCCCTGAGGAGGAGATGGAAAAAAGAAGGAGATCGTGGAAGGCTCCGGACAGCAAGATAAACCACGGCTATCTGGCCAGGTATTCGAAGCTGGTACAGTCTGCTGCCAGGGGAGCCGTACTGGAGTAAGATTTATTTTAAAAATGATTGTAAATGTTTGTCATGGTGCTATAATGAGGCAACCATAATTGTTATAAAGTTGTTACAATGCAGGGAGAGATAATATGGGAAAAATAACAGGCGCAGAGATGCTGGTCAAATGTTTAAAGAAGGAAGGCGTGGAGGTGATCTTCGGTTATCCCGGAGGTGTAGTGATACCCATATATGATGCTCTTTTTGAAGGTGATATACGGCATATACTTGTAAGGCATGAACAGGGCGCTGCCCATGCGGCTGACGGATATGCCAGGGCTACGGGGAAGACCGGGGTCTGCATGGCTACATCGGGACCAGGGGCTACCAACCTTATAACCGGCATAGCCAATGCCTATATGGATTCCATACCGCTGGTGGCCATAACCGGACAGGTGGCAACTCCCCTTATAGGCACAGACGGGTTCCAGGAAGCTGATACTACCGGTATAACTGCACCCATCACCAAGCATAATTACCTGGTAAAGGACCCGGAAGAGCTTGCGGTAACCATAAAGGAAGCATTCCATATAGCTTCTACCGGAAGACCCGGGCCGGTCCTTATAGATATACCTGTTGATATATCAAATTCACTTATTGAAGAAAATAAAAAGGTCCATCTGTCGCTTCCCGGCTATAAGCCTACCATGAAAGGCAATAAAAAGCAGATAAGACAGGCAGCATCCAGGATATTCTCTGCCAGCAGGCCGGTCATCTTTGCCGGCGGCGGGGTAGTTTCCTCAGGCGCCAGCCCCGAGTTAAGGAAACTGGTGAAGACTATAGAAGTCCCGGTAATAACTACGCTTACCGGCAAGGGCACCTATCCGGAAACCGATCACCTTTCACTGGGAATGGCGGGAATGCATGGGACGAAATATGCAAATATAGCATTCTCTGAGACCGACCTTATAATCGCGGTAGGGGTAAGGTTTGATGACAGGGTAACCGGAAAACTTTCTGAATTTGCCCGGGATGCCGGCGTAATACATATGGATATCGACCCGGCAGAGATAGGGAAGAATGTAAAAGCAGACGTACCCATAGTCGGTGATGCCAGAAATGTGCTGGCATCCCTGGAAAAGGACTGCAGGGAGATAAAGGCCAAAAAGAAGAGCTCTGGCTGGAGCGCCTGGCTGAAGAGGATAGCAGAGCTGAAAAAAAAGTATCCCTTAAAGTATGACAGGGATTCAAAAAAGATAAAGCCGGGTTATGTAATTGAAATGATCGATAAACTGACAGATGACGACACTATCATCTGTACTGAAGTGGGCCAGAACCAGATGTGGGCTTCGCAGTTTTACAGGTATAATGAGCCCAGGAAACTTATAACATCAGGCGGCCTGGGGACTATGGGCTTTGGTTTCCCGGCAGCCATAGGAGCCAGTATGGGCATGCCTGGTGCAACCGTCATCGATATAGCTGGAGACGGCAGCATACAGATGGTATCCCAGGAGATGGCTACCGCTGTTTCTAATAAGCTGCCGGTAAAGATAATGCTTCTTAACAACGGCTATCTGGGAATGGTAAGGCAGTGGCAGGAACTTTTCTGGGAGAAAAGATACTCCCACACCTGTGTAAATAATTGTGTAGATTTTGTAAAGCTGGTAGAGGCTTACGGGGGAGTCGGCATCAGGGTACAGAAAAAAGAGGAAGTAGAGGCAGCCATAAATAAAGCCCTCAGTATCAATAATCTTGTCCTGGTCGATTTCTGGATCGACAGAGAGGAAAATGTCTATCCCATGGTGGCACCGGGTTCACCCATTTGCAATATGCTGGAAGACGGGAAGGTGTGACATGAAACACATAATATCGGTTTTGGTGGAAAACAAGTCAGGCGTCCTGGCCAAGGTAGCTGGACTTTTCAGCAGGCGGGGATTCAATATAGACAGCCTGGCAGTGGGACCCACCGAAGATCAGGCTGTTTCCAGGATAACCCTGGTGGTAAATGCTGAAAACCACAGCATAGAGCAGGTGACCAAACAGCTGTATAAGCTGATAAATGTCATAAAGATACAGGAGCTGGACCCGTCAAATATAGTAGAAAGGGAGCTGGTGCTTATAAAGTTAAGCGCGGATGCCAAGACCCGGCCCCAGATCCTGGAAGTGGTCAGCATCTTCAGGGCCAATATCGTGGATGTGGGCAAGAAGACCCTGGTGATAGAGATAACCGGCAGCAGCAGGAAAGTAAAAGCGCTTGAAGACCTGCTCAGGCCTTTCGGCATACTGGAACTGGTAAGGACGGGCAAGATCGCCTGCATGCGCGGTTCCAAAGATTGAAAAAATTTTTTTAAACATAAACGGGAAAGAAGGAAAAAATGGTAAAGAAGTATATCATGACCCCGGGGCCCACCCCCATATCCGAGGAAGTGCTCATAGAGCATGGCAGGAGTCTCATGCACCACAGGTCTCCTGAATTCGGTGAGGTATTCTCACAGGTCTCGGAAAAACTCAAAAAGATGTATAAGACGGAAAATGACGTTTTCTTGCTCACATCATCAGGTTCCGGAGGCATGGAGGCCGCAGTTACCAATTCCTTCTGCAAAGGCGACAGGGTGCTGGTGGCCAGCATGGGCAATTTTGGCGAAAGGTTTAAAAAGATAAGCCAGCAGTTCGGCCTGGAAGTACTGGCCCTGGACTACGATTGGGGTGATACAGTAGATCCGGAAGACATAAGGCAGAAGCTGGACCAGGACAGCAGCATAAAGGGAGTCATGGTCCAGTTCAGCGAGACCTCCACCGGTGCCTTAAATGACGTTAAGACAATAGGGAATATTGTAAAAGACTATCCGGCTATCCTTATAGTGGATGCTATAAGCGGCCTGGTGGCATCAGACCTGGAAACTGACAGATGGAACCTGGATATAGTCATAGGAGGTTCCCAGAAGGGGCTTAGCGCCCCCACCGGCGCAGCTTTTATAAGCGTAAG
>CAYZJW010000029.1:0-6294 GCA_964478985.1 uncultured Actinomycetota bacterium | reverse complement strand
ATGTTCGACCTTATCACCGCATTTTCTGCCCTGGAGATGGCGCTTGCTGACCTGGGCTATGATCTGGAGCCGGGAGCAGGCATAACTGCGGTACAAAAGACATTCATGGAAAATAATTATCTTGACAGCCAGGATGGTAAATAATATGAAAGATGATAAAAAGAAAGTACTGGTTACAGACGGGCTGGCAGACGAGGCCCTGGAAAAGCTGAGAAAGCATTTCACCGTTGACGAGAAAAAAGGCATATCCGGCGAAGAGCTAAAGGGTATCATCGGGGATTATAATGCCCTGATAATAAGGAGCGCCACCAGGCCTGATGCTTCTATTATTGAAAAAGCCGATAAGATGGAGATAATAGGGCGCGCCGGCATAGGGGTAGACAATGTAGATGTGGAGGCAGCTACAAAAAAGGGGATAATAGTGGTAAATGCTCCTGCCAGCAATGCCGTGACCGTAGCTGAGCATACAATAGCCCTTATGTTTGCCCTGGTAAGAAGCATACCCGGAGCCGATGCCTCTCTGAAAAGCGGAAAATGGGAAAAATCAAAATTCAAGGGTATTGAGATAGAAGGTAAGACCCTGGGTATTGTAGGATTTGGTCAGATAGGGGGTCTGGTAGCAAAAAAGGTAATGGGCCTGGGCATGAAGGTCATCGCCTATGACCCTTTTGTATCCGAAGACCGCTTCCGCGAACTGGGCATAGTCAAGGCAGGAAAGCTGGAGGACATATATGATGCTTCCGACTTCATATCCATACATCTTCCCAAGAACAAGGACACTCTGGGGATGTTTGACAGCAAGGAATTTGCAAAGATGAAGAAGGGGACTATCATACTCAATGTAGCCCGGGGAGGAATAATAGTAGAATCGGACCTGGCAGAAGCTATAAGGGAAGGCCATATAGGCGGAGCCGCACTGGATGTCTACGAAACAGAACCATGCACTGATTCACTGGTATTCCGGCTGGATAATGTCATATGCACACCCCACCTGGGCGCCTCTACGGCCGAAGCCCAGAGCCGTGCAGGCACGGTGATCGCTGACCAGGTGATAGAAGTGCTTAATGGCGGTACGGCGGCATATCCGGTAAATGCGCCTGTGGTCAGGCCGGAACAGATGGAAGTGCTGTCACCCTTTTTCCAGCTTGCCGGGGACATGGGCAGCCTGTTCATAGACCTGTTTGAAGGGAACCTCAGCCAGGTGACCATAGGATATCACGGGAAGGTCTCAGGAAATGATGTAAGGGTTCTCACATCCATGATACTGGTAAAAATAATGGAAAAGTATTCTGCCGAGACCATAAATACCATAAATGTAGACATGGTGGCCAGGGAGGCCGGACTTAAGGTAAAGGTGGAAAAGAGCAGCGAGTCCAGTGATTATGTGAACCTTATAACCCTGAACGGAAGCGGTCCTGATGACGACCTTTCCATATCAGGGACTATAACCGGGAAAAAGAATATCCCCAGGTTCATTGCTATCGATAAGTTCGAGATCGACATGATGCCTTCAGAGCATATGGCTTTTATAAGTTATAAGGATATACCGGGCCAGATAGGCAAGATAGGGACTGAGTTCGGAAAACTGGATGTAAATATTGCAGCCATGCATGTAGGGCGGAAAAAGATGAGCGGGGATGCGGTCATGGGCCTTAACCTGGACAGGGAGGTCACTCCCGAGATGGCGGAAAAGTTCAGGAAAGCTTCCGGCTTCAAAGATATAAAGATCGTGAACCTTTATTAGAGATCATAAAATATGAAAGATAAAGTATATATATTTGACACCACCCTCCGGGACGGGGAACAGGCGCCGGGCATCCACCTGAATGTAAGGGAGAAGATAGAGATAGCAGAGCAGCTCTCCAGGCTGAAAGTGGATGTGATCGAAGCCGGTTTTCCCATATCCTCTGCCGGCGATTTCGAGTCGGTAAAGGAAGTTTCCCGGATCATAAAAGACTGCGGGGTGGCCGCGCTGGCAAGGGCCAATGACAGGGATATAGATGCAGCCGGAAAAGCCCTCAGGGGAGCTGAAAGACCGGTAATACATACATTTATATCTTCTTCAGACATACACCTTAAGTACCAGTTCAAAAAGACCAGGCAGCAGGCGCTGGAGATGGCGGGAAGGGCGGTAAAGCGCAGCCGGAAATATACTGATATGGTCGAGTTTTCTGCCATGGATGCCACCAGGAGCGACTGGGATTATTTATGCCGTATGTTTGAGACAGCCATAGAAAACGGCGCCGGCGTAATAAATGTCCCGGATACGGTGGGCTATGCACTGCCGGAAGAATTTTCCAGGCTTATAGATCATTTATTCCAGAATGTAAGGGGAATAGAGGATGTGGTAGTCAGCGTGCACTGCCACAATGACCTGGGGCTGGCAGTCGCCAATTCACTGCTGGCCGTGCAGCATGGCGCCCGGCAGGTGGAATGTGCCGTAAACGGTATCGGGGAGAGGGCAGGGAATGCTTCCCTGGAAGAGATGGCCATGATAATGGATACCAGGAAAGAATACCTTGGAGTGGATTGTGATATAAACACCCGTGAGATAGTAAGGACCAGCAGGCTGGTAAAATCGCTTACAGGATATGTAGTGGCGCCCAATAAGGCTATTGTGGGAAAGAATGCTTTTGCCCATGAAGCGGGAATACACCAGGACGGGATGTTAAAGGAAAGGTCCACCTATGAGATAATAAGGCCGGAGGATATCGGTCTTGAAGAGTCAAGGCTCATACTGGGAAAGCACTCGGGAAGGCATGCATTCAAACAGAGGCTTTCAGAGCTGGGCATACAGCTGGAAGAGGCAGACCTGGAGAAGGCATTCGTGAGGTTTAAGAACCTGGCCGATAAAAAAGGCGAGATAAACGAGCATGACCTGAGGGCTATTGTAACCGATGAGATAAGGGATGTTGCCGAGTTCTTTGTGCTTGAGGACTACAGGGTCGAAAGCGGATCGGCAATAAAAGCCAGCTCTAAGGTAACCATAAGGGCAGAAGGCGCAGCCATAGATGCTTCGGCTGAGGGAGACGGCCCCATAGATGCATCTTTTAAGGCTATCGACCAGGCAACAGGGCTGAAGATGGTGCTTGTCGATTATAATATCGAGGCAGTATCAGGTGGAAAAGATGCTATCGGACAGGTAAAGATAATCGCAAAGCAGGATGATAAAGAAGTAATGGGAAGCGGTATATCCACAGATGTGGTGGAAGCCAGCATAAAGGCATATATCGATGCAGCTAACAGATTAAAAGCTATTATTTGATAAAGGAGAGGATTTGGCAGTTAAAAAAGAACCGCAGACCATGGCGCAGAAGATACTGGCTGCCCATTCAGGCAGGGTCAATGCGGTGCATGGAGAGATATTAAATGCTTCGGTTGACCTGGTGCTGGGCAATGACATAACCATGCCCCTTGCCATAGAAGAGTTCAGGAAAATAGGGGCAGAAAAGGTATTTGATGCAAAGAAAGTGGTGATGGTCCCGGATCATTTCACTCCCAACAAGGATATAAGATCGGCAGCCCAGTGCAAGGTGATGAGGGAATTTGCCGGACAGCAGGAGATAGAGAACTATTTTGAGATAGGCCAGATGGGGATCGAACATGCCCTTCTGCCCGAAAAGGGCCTGGTTCTCCCGGGAGACCTTGTTGTGGGAGCTGACTCGCATACATGCACTTATGGAGCCCTGGGCGCTGCTGCCACCGGTGTAGGAAGTACTGACGTAGCTGTGGCCATGGCCACGGGAAAGCTCTGGTTTATGGTCCCCCGGACCCTTAAATTCATATATAAGGGCAGGCTGGACAGGTGGATAACCGGTAAGGACCTCATACTATATACTATTGGCATGATAGGCGTGGATGGAGCCCGTTATAAGGCCATGGAGTTTACAGGTCCGGTAATAGACGGGCTTTCCATGGATTCCAGGTTCGCCATGGCCAATATGGCCATAGAGGCAGGGGGCAAGTTCGGGCTTTTTGGTGTGGATGATAAGACCATAGATTATGTAGAGTCAAAAGGCAAGACCGGCTATACGGTATATGAAAGTGACCAGGATGCCTCATTCGAGAAAGTATATGAGATAGACTGTTCCGGTATGGGGCTCCAGGTTGCCTATCCCCACCTTCCCGAAAATACCAGGGATGCAGCCGATGCCGGTGATGTGGCAATAGACCAGGTAGTCATAGGGTCATGCACCAATGGCAGGATGGAAGACCTGAGGATGGCAGCGGAAATACTAAAAGGCAGAAAGACAGACAGGCGCATCAGGACCATAGTAATCCCTGCCACCCAGAAGATATATCTGGATGCTTTAAAAGAAGGTCTTATAGAGATCTTTATAGAATCCGGCTGCGTGGTATCTACTCCTACCTGCGGACCCTGCCTGGGAGGGCATATGGGAATACTGGCAGAAGGAGAGAGGGCGGTTGCCACCACCAACCGCAACTTCGTAGGCAGGATGGGACACCCTAAAAGCGAAGTGTATCTGGCCGGACCGGCAGTTGCAGCTGCCTCTGCCGTTACAGGAAAAATATCAGTACCCGGGGAGGTAATATCATGAAGATAAGGCAGAAAGCCATAAAATACGGGGATAATGTGGATACGGACGTTATAATACCTGCCAGGTACCTGAATACCACGGATGAGGCGGAGCTGGCCTCCCACTGTTTCGAAGACCTGGATTCAGATTTTCCCCGGAAGGTACAGGAATGCAAAATAATAGTTGGCGGGGAGAATTTTGGCTGCGGTTCCTCCAGGGAGCATGCGCCCCTTTCCATAAAGGCCAGCGGCATACAGGCTGTAATAGCCCCTTCTTTTGCCAGGATATTCTACCGTAATGCCATAAACATAGGCCTTCCGGTGCTGGTAACGAGGGCGGCAGAGAATATACAGGATGGCGATGAGCTGGAAATAGATCTTGACCGCGGAGTTATAAAAAATATAACATCCGGCAGCACTTATGAGATGCCGCCTCTGCCGGATTTTATACAGGAAGTAATAGCCTCCGGGGGATATATAGAGTATACAAAAAAGCAGCTTGCCGGCAGCAAGCAGTAGAAATAAAAGGAACTTTACCAGGGAAAAACAGAGAAGGAAAAAATGAAAGATAAGATATATATTTATGACACTACTTTAAGGGACGGTATACAGCGCGCTGACATATCATTTTCAGTAAAGGACAAACTGGAACTGGTGGAGCGTTTTGACAGTATAGGAATCGACTATATCGAGGTAGGTTTTCCTGCCTCAAATCCTAAAGAGATGCAGCTGTTTGAGCAGCTGCGCCAGGTAAAGTGCAGCCATTCCAGGATAATAGCATTCGGTATGACCAGGTATAAGGACAATGATGTAGAGGATGACCGCAACCTTAAAGCGCTGGTCGAATCCGGGGCTGACGGGGTATGCGTGGTAGGAAAGTCTTCTGTGATGCAGGTAGAAAAAGTCATAGAGACTACCCCGGAAAACAACCTTTCCATGATATCTGATACCATAAAATACCTTAAGCATCATTTTGGTGAAGTCCATTTTGATGCCGAACATTTTTTTGACGGTTTCGAACAAGACGAAAAATATGCCTTAAAGACCCTGGAAACGGCTGCCGAAGCCGGGGCAGATTTTATATGCATATGTGACACTAATGGGGGCGTGCTTCCGGTAAGGGCGGGGGAGATCGTGGAAAAAGTCACCAGGGCCATAGACCTTCCGGTGGGTGTCCATTATCATAATGATACCGGCTGTGCTGATGCCATAAGCATAATATCAGTAGTCAAAGGCGCAGCAATGGTCCAGGGTACTATTAATGGTTATGGTGAAAGATGCGGGAATGCCGACCTTTGTACCATAATACCCAGCCTGGAGATAAAGCTGGGAAAGGACTGTCTGGGTAAAGGGAACCTAAAGCATATAACCAGCCTTTCCCGTTTTGTCAGCGAGACGGCGAACCAGATAGCGAATAATCACCAGCCTTTTGTGGGACATAATGCATTTGCCCACAAGGGAGGCATGCACGCCAGCGGCGTCAGCAAGCTTCCGGAAGCATTTGAACATATAAAACCGGACCTGGTGGGAAATACCAGGAAGATACTTATATCAGAACTTTCCGGGAAAAAGTCTATAATACTTAAGGCCCGGGAACTGGGGATAGACCTGGGGCAGGACAGCGAGACGGTAGGCACCATCCTGGATACCATACAGAACCTGGAGCATAAAGGCTACCAGTTTGAAGCTGCCGACGGAAGCTTCGAGCTGCTGGTAAGGGAAGCAGGGGGCAAGAAAAAGCAGTTCTTTACCCTGGA
>CAYZJW010000028.1:0-13408 GCA_964478985.1 uncultured Actinomycetota bacterium | reverse complement strand
TTTCCAGGGTCTTCTTAAATATGTCTTCCTGTTTCCAGAAATCCAGTATCTTTTCTTCCAGCTTTACCAGGTTTACTTTACTATCTACTTTTTTAAACATAATCCATCCCGTACCGGTATCTGATCCAGATATTACTTGCGGCAGGCACTGCCGCCAAAACTATCTTATAGATTTTATATAATTAGGTCTTTTTTGTGAAGTATTATATGGCATCACCGGCCAAAAGGTCCTGAAGCAGCCTGGCAGACCGGACTGCCTGGGCCTTGTAGTGGTTATTGAAATATATATGGGTCTTTCTGGTATTAGAGCATAACTTCTCTATGCGGGGAAGCCAGTCTGCCAGCTCCTCCTGGCGGTACATATAGTCATATCTCATATAAGCCTGCCTGGGCTGCCACCAGTCAGTTTTATTCCTTCCGTGAAACCTTATATACCCGGTGCCGGTAGTGGCAATGGCTGTGGGGGGAAGCAGGGTCTTAAGCTGCGGCTGGTCCACATTGGCAAAGCCCAGGTCTTCGGTCCGCAGAAAATCCATAACTTCCTGCCTGAGCCAGCTTGAGTGCCTGAACTCGACACAAAGGTCCAGGCTGCCAAAATTATCCCGCAGCCGCTTAAGGTAATCCATATTGGCCTTTGAGAATTTAAAACCCCAGGGAAACTGGAGAAGAAGCGGTCCCAGCCTTCCTGAACCTATAAGGGGCTTCAGGGACTCTTTATATGACCGGTAGTCTTTACCCGGACAGTCTCGGGTATGGGTCATGGACCTGTGGGCCTTTACGGCAAATATGAAATCCGGGGGGACCCTGGCAGCCATGCTGTCAAATACCCGGGCATCAGGTATGGCATAGTAGGTAAAATTTATCTCTACCGAATTGAACTGACTGCTGTAGAACTGGAGCTGCTGGGCTTTTTTGAGGCCTTCAGGGTAGAATATGCCGTTCCAGTCAGCATAGCTATACCCTGAAGTACCTGAATATATTCGGGGCATTTATCAGATATAGTCACCGATCTCTGAGAGCAGCCGGTCTTTTCCCATGGCTCCTATAAGCTTCTTGGCAACTTCGCCGTCTTTGAACAAAAGCAGTGTAGGTATGCTGGATATGCCGTATTTTATGGCGGTATCCCTGTTTTCGTCTACATTGAGCTTTCCTATCTTTAAGGTATCAGCCGGTTTCTCATCAGCGATCTTCTCCAGCTCGGGAGCTATCATCTTGCAGGGCCCGCACCATACTGCCCAAAAATCGACCAGTACCGGAGTCTTTGACTGCAGTACTTCTGTTTCAAAATTAGCGTCTGTTAGTTCTACCATCTTGTCTGACATAATTTCCTTTCCCGGTTTTAATATTTTATTCCCCGATATTTTACAATATATATTAGAATATTGCAATATTGATTAATCAGGGATCAATCATATATATAATAAAGCAGAAAAACTAGATATATTCAATCATCTCAATTTTTTCCGCATTTATAAATACGATCTCCCGCTGTACTCCGTTATCGGCCAGGTCCTTGCCGACATTCTCCAGGTAGTATACCCGGGCATCGGTGACGGGAAGGAATTTTCCCTTCTGGGCTGTCATATAATCGCTTAGCCTGCCGTTTACCAGGGTGTGGACGGTACCGTTTATTATGGCTGATTCTGTCTTGATCTTGACCTTTACCTGGTCCTTGGGGACTCTCATGTGAACCATGTCTTTAAGCTCCTTGGCTATGTTTGTTTCTACCATAATAGCAGAATTTAGGAAAATATATCAAAGTGTAATTCTTACGTCAATTATAGCATGGATCATTCATGGATTATATCTTAATCTTATTTTATATATTTATATATGTATTAGAATTATATATATAATTATATTATATTATATTGATTATAACCAATAATATACTATAATAACCGATAATAACTGATTTTTTAAAAGGAGGAAAAGATGTATAAATGCCTGGAATGCGGAAATGAGGACAAATTCTATGGTATGGTAAAGGAACAGGGCAATGCCCTTATATACCAGAATATAAGGAGCGCCGGCGAACCGGTCCCGGGAAGGAAGCTGGCGGCCGTGGCTGCCTGCGGGCCCCACTTCCCGGAGCCCGATAATACAGTGAGGGGAAAACTGTGGGCCATACAGGATAATGGAGCCGGAGATGAGCTCACCTGGGCCTATATTGCCTCAGAAGGCTCCTGGAAGGGTTTTCATGAAGTAAGGTCATGCGCAGTATGCAATTCTACCAATATCGCTTCTATGTGATTTTGCTTGAATATTATATCAATATTGATATATAATGACTAAATGGAAAATAGAGTTTTACAAAGATCCTAAAGGTAATTATCCCGCATATGATTACATATATGGCTTGGCGACTAAACATAGAGCAAAGATCACATATACCATAGATCTTTTGCAGGGCTATGGGAATTAAGGATAAAATATAGTACAAATTACTACAGAGTAATTTATTTTCTTTTTGAAAAAAGAACATTTATTTTATTGCATGCTTTTTTAAAAAAAGAAAGAAAAACCGATAAGAGACACCTTGAACTGGCAAGAAAAAGGATGATGGACCATATGGAAAGGAGGAGGAAGCCATAATGGACTGGAAAACTGCAAAAAAAAGATTAATCGAAGCAGATCCCCAGCTTCAAGTTGAACTTGATAAATTAGACCTAAAATACAAGGTACTCTGCCAGATAATAGAACTTAGAAAATCACATAAGATCACACAGCTTGAACTCGCCGAAAGGATAAATGACAGGCAGTCCAATATTGCCAGGCTGGAGAATGGAAATGCAAATCCATCCATTGAGAAGCTGCAAAAGATAGCAGAGGCGCTTGACTCAAACCTTGAGATAAGGTTTATACCAAAAGCATCACATTAAGACGGAAGTTATTATACTTTATATCTTATCCTCCGCCACCAGGCGGCTGGCCCGGTAAAGCGATTCGAATGTCCCGGCATCAGTCCACCATCCTTCGATGATGGAATAGCTCATGGAACCCCTTCTTATATATTCATTATTGACATCGGTTATCTCCAGCTCCCCCCTGGCAGAGGGCTTAAGGTTCCTGGCTATATCGAATACCTGGCTGTCATACATATATATACCGATGACAGCATAGCTGGTCCTGGGTTTTTTGGGTTTTTCCTGGATATTTATGACTTTGCCCTTTTCTATCTCTGCCACCCCGAACCTTTCCGGGTCATCTACTTCCTTGAGGAAGATCCTTGCTCCCTGGGGCTGCTTTTCGAAATCAGCCACAGCCTTTGAGATGTCATCCTTTATCATATTATCGCCCAGCATGACCACTACCCGGTCCTGGTCAACGAAGTTCTCGGCCAGCTTGAGCGCCTCTGCTATGCCTCCTTCGCCTTCCTGGTAGGTATAGCTAATATCCTTGAGGCCGAACTCGCTTCCGTTTCCCAGAAGCCTGAGGAAATCCCCGGCATTGTTTCCCCCCGTGACTATCATGATATCCTTCAGCCCTGCCTTTACCAGCGTCTCTAAGGGATAATAGATCATGGGCTTATTGTATACGGGCAGAAGATGCTTATTGGTTACTTTGGTGCAGGGCATCATGCGCGTGCCCAGGCCTCCGGCAAGAATAACGCCTTTCATGGGTTTGACCACCTCTCTCAAATAATACTCTTAAATATATAAAATATAAAAATAGCTGCAGAAAGGCAAACGCAATATATGGCAAAAATGTTAAGGTTCTTGTTTTTTGTAAAGTACAGCAGGTATTTTACGGCAAAATACCCCGATATATATGCCGATACCAGGCCTGCTGCCAGGGGCCAGATGACCCTGCTTCCACCTTCAAATATCATGGTCCCCGACCTTGATATCTCAAATATGAACGAGCCCAGGATTATAGGTATTGAAAGCAGGAAGGAAAACCTTACTGCTTCCTGCCTTTCCACTCCCATAAAGCGGGCAAATGAGATGGTGGAGCCCGATCTTGATACTCCTGGAAATATGGCCAGTGCCTGGCCTATGCCTGCCGCCAGTGAAGTCAGCCAGCCGAATCCCTGCTTCTGGACGGTCCTTTTACCCCTGAACTCGCTTATCCATAGAATAAATGCGGTAAACAGCAGAAATCCAGCTACGGCCAGGGGCCTGGAGAAAAAATCCTCAATGGCATCATCCAAAAAATATCCTGCCAGGGCTGCCGGTATGGTAGCCAGGATTATATAGAGGCCCGTCTTAAACTCATATGTCCGGCGCATGCTTTTTACGAATATGCCCATGACTGCTGCCCTCAGTATCCTCCAGGCATCACGGTAAAGCACCGAGAGGACTGCCAGCAGGGTGGCAAAATGTACGGTAACCGTAAAGTAGAGAGGCGTATAGTCCCAGCCGGAGAAATATGGTATTATCACCAAATGTCCAGAGCTGGAAATGGGGAAAAATTCAGTAATACCCTGAATAATTCCCAAAACGATTGACTGAAAAATACTCAACTTATATAATATGTAGAATTTTTAGCAATCCTTATAATGATTCCAAATATTAACATAAAAACCTAAAAAACAAAAAGTATCAGTACATCCGGGGACAAATAAAATGATTGAAAAACTCAAACCGGCTTTAAACTTCTTAAAGGGCATGGTAATAGGGGTCTCGAACCTGATCCCCGGCGTATCCGGAGGCACCATGGCCCTGGTAATGGGCATATATGAAAGACTGGTGGAGGCCATCGGTGAATTCCTGACCAATAAAAAAAGGAGAAAGGAATTTTTCCTATTCCTGCTGCCTGTCATACTGGGCGCAGCTGCCGGTATCCTTTTATTTGCCAGGGTCTTTAATTTCCTCCTGTCCTCCCCTGTTTATTCCCAGCCTACATATTTCTTTTTTATAGGACTGATACTGGGATCGGTGCCGTTTCTTGTAACTGTCCACCATGACATGAAGATCAGGCCGGCAAGGGCGGTCTTCTTCCTTATAGGACTGGGGCTGGTAGTCTCCCTTGCCTTTCTGGTGGGCAGGGACAATGCTGTGGGCAGTTTCAGGGTTTATTATTCCATAATGGATGTGATAAATATAGCTGGAATAGACTGGAAATATGCCCTGTGGCTGTTTTTTTGCGGGGTATTGACCTCATCGGCAATGGTCATACCCGGGGTCTCAGGGTCAGCCCTGCTTCTGGGACTGGGCGAATACAGGAATATACTGTATTTTGTCAGCGAGCTGATGGCAGTCCAGCTGGCGGTCTTCGGTATCGGAGTAATAGCGGGTATAATAGCCTGTGCCAGGCTGATAGATTTCTGCCTGAAAAGGTTTCCGGCCAATACCTATTATTTCATAATGGGCCTGGTCATTGCTTCCGTATTCCAGATAGTCATGCAGTCCCTTGAAGGCTTCAGCCTTTCACCGCTGCCAGTAGCTTTGAGCATTCTTGCCATGGCAGCAGGTTTTGCCCTGACCTATTCACTTAGCCGGGTGAAGAAAAAAGACAAGCCGGCCGGCTGACCTATTTGCCGCTTATAGAGATGTTTTCCAGCATTGCGGAGGGGCTTCCCATATAGCCGGATCCGGGCACGAACTGGAGGTCATCCCCCAGCATCCTGAAGCTGGACAGGAATCCCAGTATGTCGGCGGCTATGGTGACTTCCTTTACGGCATGGGTAAGTCTCCCCTTCTCTATCATCAGCCCCTTGGCCCCCACGCTCATCTGGCCCGATATGGGATTGGTGCCGGAACCCAGACCGATGATATCCATTATATAGAATCCCCTGTCTACAGCGCCTATCATGTCCGCGGGGTCATTTTTTCCCGGGCTGATATAGAAATTGGAAAGACCTACCGTGGGAGTGGAGCGGTAGGAAGCCCTTACTGCATTCCCGGTGGAAAGGGTCTTATCCTTCCTGGCGGTATAGGTGTCATAAAGAAATGTCTCTAGCACCCCGTCCTTAAATACCGGCGTTTTCCCCTTTATGACTCCTTCACCGTCAAAGGGCCTGGAAGCCAGTCCCTCCGGCAGAGTACCGTCATCGAATATATCGATATCCATTCCGAAAAGCTTCTGGCCTATCTTGTCCTTAAACAGCGACTTGGACTTCTGTACCGCATCAGCGGAAAGAGATGAAGCGATGACCGAAAGGAACTGGGCAGAAGTCATGGGATCCAGTATTATGTCCATCTTCCCTGATCTTATCTTCCTGCCTCCCAGTATGGCAGTAGACCTCCGGGCGGCATTTACGGCAACATCTTTTATATCCAGTCCGGCAGGATCCCGTGCTATACCAAAATATTCCCCGGTGGAGGTGTCTCCGCTTTCCCTGGATATAGCGGAGGCATAGACCATGGCAATGGTGGTGCTGTATTTCCCCGAAAAACCGCTGGAATTTATTATGCAGGCATGGGACATGCTGTCATTATATGAGGCATCACTTACGCCGGTGATCCTTTTATCAGCATTCCTGGTAAGTTCTTCCAGCTCCATAGCCATTTCTATCTTACGGCCTATGGATACCTGGCGGAAATCTTTGCTGAAAAGCGTATCGCGGTCAAAAAGGTTATTTCTATATCTCTGGTCATCTTCTGCAGGCAAATAGTTAAGCCTGTCTTTTTTGGTGACCAGGGAATTGGCGATTGCCCGGTCAATGGTATCTTCCACTGCATAATCATCCAGCACAGCCGTATAGGCATATCCTATCGACCTGTCCCTGAATATCCTTATGCCGATTCCGGTGGAATCGGAAAATGAAAGAGTCTCTATCTTCTGGCCGAATATATCTATCTCGTTCTCCACACTCCTGGCGGCAAATATTTCCCACTGGTCTGCTTTGTTCCGGGGTATCTTTGCAGCAGCCTTCTCACATATCTCCATTAATCTGTTTTCCTGAAGCCCCTCTTTCATCAGCCGGTACCTCCCACGGTTATGGCGCTTACCTTTATGGTGGGCTGGCCCACTTCATTTGCCAGTGACTGGCCCTGCTTGCCGCAGAATCCTGGAGCAAAATCAAGGTCGTCAGCCACCGCTTCTATTTTTTTCAGTATACGGGGGCCGTTGCCGATAAGGGTGGCATTCTTTATGGGAGAGCCGATCTTCCCCTTTTCCAGCAGGTAGCCCTCGCTGATGCCGAAGACAAAATCCCCGGTGGCAGGGTCTACCTGTCCCCCGGCAAATTCCCTGGCATAGATTCCTTTCTTTACCGATGCTATGAGGTCCTCCCTGCCGGCATTGCCGGCAGCTATATATGTATTTGACATCCTGGGTATGGGTACATGCCGGTAGGACTGCCTTCTTCCATTGCCTGTGGGCTCTTTTCCCAGCTTTTTTGCCGTCCTCAGGTCATAAAGGAAGCTTTCAAGCACCCCGTCTTTTATAAGGACTGTCTCCTGGCAGGGTGTGCCTTCTCCGTCAAAGGCATATGAGCCCCAGTGATGAGCCATAGTGGAATCATCTATGGCGGTGACCGCTTCGGAGGCTATCTTTTTACCTGTTTTTGACTTAAAAACCGTGGCATCCTTTAATATGGCATCTGCTTCCAGCCCGTGCCCGCAGGCTTCGTGGAAGATCACGCCCCCGAAAGCCGGCCCTATTACTACCGGAAGCTCGCCTGTAGGGGCATCCACCGCATCCAGCATGGTAACAGCTATCCTGGAAGCCTCCCTGGCGGCATGGCCCGCCTTTCCCCCGTCCAGCATCTCATAACCCATGGTACGGGCCAGGGACTTGTATCCTGTCCTTATTATATCCTTCCTGGCAGCTACTGCATTTATGGAAAGAAATACCTTTACCACGCTGTGGGCTGACTGGCTTCCCAGCGAATTAGCAGTATATACCTCCTCTTCCATGTCGGAAATGCCGGCTGTCACCTGTATGATGCTCTTATCATAACCCCTGCATGCATCATCCACCAGTTTAAGTATATTCTTTTTTACAGCGGCCGGGGTGCGGGAGGGATGCTTTTTTACTGCTGCATTATACCTGCTCCCGGCAGTCTTGAGCTCCCGGTTCAGGTCAAGCACTTTTCCTCCTCCGGAGCTCTTTCCGGCGGCGGAAAGGATTCTGGCAGCCTCCACCAGCCTGCCTTCTTCCAGGGAATCCACATAGCCGTAAAAAGTGCTCCCGTGATGCCACAGCCTGAGCCCGCAGCCCATGTCAAAGCCGCTATTGGAATTCTCTATTTGACCGTCTTCCAGCCTGAGGGAATTGCTGATCTTTTTCTGGACATAGATCTCACAAAAGGCTGCGCCCCCTGAGTTTAATATGTCCAGGATCCTGAGGGTAAGTCTGTTATCTATCAATTATATACCTTGCTAGGAAAGAGCTTCTTCCACTTTTTTTGCCTGGGACCTTCCCTTTTTTACTACACTGTCCACTTTCTTCCTGGCCCTGTCAGTAGTCTCTTCCACGCTTTTTAAAGCTTTCTGGAAAGATTCCCTGCTTTTGTCTATAAACTCTTTGCTCATATCAGCGGCTTCTGCAGCCTTTACCCGGGCTGCCTCAAAGCCTTCCCGGCTTTTCTCTACCATTTCCCCGCCTTTTTCCACCAGGTCTTTCCTGGTCTCTTTCCCGCTTTTGGGGGCCAGCAGGATGCCGGCAGCAAATCCTATTGCCAGTCCGGCAGCCAGTGTTATTATGATCTCGCCGGCATAACTTTTATTCGCATGGTCCATCTCTTTATTCTCCTTTATTATACAATAAAAATAATGTCACTTTTCATCCTCTGCAGAAGAACTCTTCATACCGCTTATTATGCCTGCAGATGCGCTTATAAGCTTCACTACGGGGCTGGTGACCAGGATCCTTGCCAGCCTTATCACTTTTTCCAGCTGCTCCACTATAGAAGATATGCTCTGGGTAAGATCGGATATGGAACCCACTTCAGTGTTAAGATGGGTTATGGTCTCATTAAGTCTCTCTACCATGGGTATGAGGCTGCCGCCCAGGCTGTCCGCCATCGACCTTATCCGGTTAAGCAGCCGGAAAAGCGGTATAGCCACTATAACCGCCGCCACGGCAAAAGCCGATATCAGTATTATTGCTGCAAGTCCTGCTATTTCCAGTGTTGTCATAACTGCTGCCTTTCGGTTAACCGCATAAAATATTCAATGTTAATTATATATATTTACTTCCTTTTATTCAAAAAAATATAAATCTAATCTATAATTGCATTCAATATTAGCCATAAATGACTATGAAGAAAGGTATAAAATAAGATGGGAAGATTCAGATATGCTTCACTTGTAATGCTGACTGCGCTGCTTATCTGCATATCCCTGCTGTTCATATCCTGCGGGACGGCCGGGACCGGCATAGAGGAAGAAGACACCGGAGAAAAACAGCAGGAATCAAGCATCAGCCCGGAAGAACTGGAAGAGATACAGAAAGCTATCGAGGAGGAGGAAGCAGATACCACTGATTACGGCAGCGTAACTGCCGGGGCTGAACTCTACGGCTATATGCCCTCTTATCTTTGTACTGATACCGACAATTATGTGAAAGTGGAAGTCACCAATACTTCCGATTTTACCTGGAGGGCCAGCGGCGAAAACCGGGTGCGCCTGGGATATCATTATTACGGACAGGATGTGGATTTTGGGGAATATGACAGGACAGCCAGGACCCCACTTCCGGGAAACCTGGAACCGGGCGAGACTGCCGTGGTGGAAGTCCTTATAAATGATATCGAGAATCCGGGCACTTATGTGGTGCAGATAGACCTGGTGCTGGAAGGGCACTGGTGGTTTGGTGATTCCAACCATAATAACCCCATGATAGAGGGAAAGGTATATTTTAACAGCTGCATCGAGGACAGGGACCAGTAGTATCAGCCAGGCAGAAGCCGGGTTTCATCCTTAATGGTAACTGCCCTTACCGCCACCTCATATTCATCCAGACGGGCACAGAAAGGTATGTCATCACCCAGGCCCACCGCCTTAAGGGACCTGGCGCTGGTAGAGGCTTCCAGGGCGCTTTCGATATCCCTTTCACCCCTGACCGCAGACATGACCAGCCTGGCGCTGTCGGAATACTGGAATGAGCCGGGGCTGTCCATGATATGCCTTACTGCCAGTCCAGCTATATATACATCATCATAGGCCAGTCTTCCCATTTCCCCCGAGCAGATAATAAGTATGTCTTTCTCCAGCTTTTCTGCCTCCTGCAGTATCTTTTCCATTGCAGCCGTAAAGTTTAAGGCTGACAGGGAATAGACTGCCGGGGATCCTGCAGCCCTTAGAAACGAGGCAGTGCCATTGGTGGTCTTGAGTATGGCTTCCCTTCCGTCAAGCTCCAGCCTGGAAAATTCCAGGGGTGAGTTCCCGTGGTCAAAGCCATCCGGGGCAAGTCCTTTTACTTCGCCGCATAAAAGTTTTCCAGGATTTTTTTCCTTGAGACTGTAGGCTTCCTCCAGGCTGGCGGCAATAGTCACGCTGCCGGCTCCCCTGGCAAAAAGTGCGGCTATGCTGGAGGTGGCCCTTATAACATCTATTACTGCCGCTACCGATCCCTTGACTTCTACATCAAGGTCTTTCTGGTCAAAGCGGTTGGTCAGCGCTGCATCTACTTTCAAAGGATCCGCCTATGGCTTGAATTTTTCCCCGGTAAGGTTTTCGTAGGCTGCTATATATCTTTCCGACGTCTTTCTGGCTATGGCTTCAGGCAGTTCCGGCGGCTGCGAATCCCTGTCCCAGGTGGTGGAAAGCAGGTAATTCCTCACAAACTGCTTGTCAAAGCTTGCCTGGTCCCTGCCTGGTTCATAGTCGTCCAGGGGCCAGAACCTGGAAGAGTCCGGAGTCAATACCTCATCTGCCAGTATTATATTTTCGTCCTGGTCAAGGCCGAACTCGAACTTGGTATCCGCTATTATTATGCCCCTTTTCATGGCATATTCCGAAGCTTTCAAATATAGCTCTATCGTTTTTTCCTGGAGTACATTTATCACATCAGCCCCGAATATCTTCTTGGCCCTGTTTATGGTTATGGATATGTCATGTCCCGAAACTTCCTTGGTGGAAGGGGTGAATATGGGCTCCGGAAGGCGGTCGCACTGGGACAGGTCCTCCGGCAGCTTCAGATCGCCTATCATGCCTGTCTTTTTGTAGTCCTGCCAGCCTGATCCGGTTATATATCCTCTTACCACGCATTCTATGGGATATATCTTTACTTTTTTTACCAGCACTGAACGCCCCTCAAGTGTTTTCCTGTGTTTTTTAAGGAATTTGGGGAATTTTTCAAAATCAGTTTCCAGTATATGGTTATCTATTATACCTTTAAGGTGATCAAACCAAAAATTAGATATCCTGTTAAGGACTATGCCCTTCATGGGAATAAGGGTATCCAGTATATAATCGAATGCGGATATCCTGTCAGTGGTTACTATAAGCATCTGGTGGTCAAAAGCAAACATCTCCCTTACCTTGCCGCTTCCCATCTTTTCAATTCCGGGGATATCTACTTCTCCTACAAGTCTCATCTTTTCCTCCATGTCTTGTTTGCGCTTGCAATGTAAAACCTTATTATCTCTCCTGCAGTCTCCCCCAGGAGCTCTTCTGCATTATCCATAGCCTCATCCAGGCTCATGGGTCTGTTTATTATAGAAAAATTTCCGCTGAAAAGCGAAGAATTGTTTTGGTCGATATTTTTTCTTCCCGCCAGAAGGGAACCGTTTATGGTTATTGCCGGTATCCCGTATCTTGATGCCAGCCGGGCAACCCCCAGGGGGCTCTTTCCGTAGTATGTCTGCTCATCCATAGCGCCTTCCCCGGTGATCACCAGGTCCGCGTCTTTTAACTTCTGCTCAAGGCCGGTCAATCCTATGATTATATCAGCTCCAGGCTTGAGCCTGGCTCCGGCAAATGCCATAAGTCCGGCACCCAGTCCGCCTGCTGCCCCTGCCCCCGGTATGGACGCCACATCCATTTCCAGGTCCCTTGCCGCCACGTCAGCAAAATTTTTAAGCCCCCGGTCCAGCCTTTCTACCATGTCCGGATCCGCGCCTTTCTGGGGAGCATATACATAAGCCGCCCCATTTTTACCGTAGAGAGGATTGTCCACATCACAGGCTGCCTCTACTTCCGCTTTTTTTAGAAGATGATTGGCGTGGCTGTCATCGATCCGGTAAAGCTCTTCCAGCTGCTTTCCGCCCTGACCCAGGGCCTTTCCGTCTTTTCCCAGGAACCTGTATCCCAGGGCCTGAGCCATGCCCATGCCTCCGTCATTGGTTGCGCTGCCCCCGATGCCTATGATTATCTTACTGCTGCCCATCTCCAGGGCCCTGGCTATAAGCTCCCCGGTGCCGTATGTGGTAGTCTCCAGCGGATCCCTCTTTTCCCGGGGGACCAGCACATACCCGGAAGCCGATGCCATCTCTATTACGGCGGTCCCGTCATGCAGCATCCCGAATCCTGCCACTACCCTGTCGCCCAGGGGTCCCGTGACTTTGAGGCTTATTATCTCTCCCCCCAGGCTTTCCACCAGGGTCTCCACCGTACCCTCTCCCCCGTCTGCCATGGGGTTTGATATGGTATTGATGGAAGGATCGATATTTCTTACGGCATTTTCTATGATACTGCATACCTGGACAGCGGAAAGGCTTCCTTTATATTTGTCCGGGGCTATTACGATCTTCATATATATATTTGTCCTAAAAAATGGCCTTAATTAATAATAGCATCACTGAGCGCTGTCCGGCAAAGGCAATTTCTCTGACTGCTGAGTTTCTCGATAGACCTGAACAGGAGGTCCTTTATCTTCTCATTATTTTCATTAAATACCCTTACCACTTCCTCCAGGCTAACCGGCTTTACATCCTGATGTCCCTCCAGGCCTACATCATAATCAGTTATAAGGGAGATATTGGCATAGCATATCTCCTGCTCCCGGGCCAGGTAGTTTTCCGGATACTGGGTCATGTTTATGACCTCCCATCCCTGGGAAGAAAACCACTTGCTCTCTGCCCTGGTGCTGAACCTGGGGCCCTGGATGACAACCACTGTACCCTGTCCGTGGTGTTCTATTCCCAGCTCCCGGGCACTTTCGGCTATGACTTTCCTCATATGCGGGCAATAGGGCTCTGCCATGGCTATATGTATGGTCTTGGGACCGTCATAGAAAGTGTCCCTGCGCCCTTTTGTCCGGTCCACGAACTGGTCGCATATGACAAAATGGCCCGGTTTTATATGCGGCTGCAGGCTTCCCGCGGCACAGGGCCCAAAAATATATTTGACTCCCAGCTGCTTCATGGCAAAGATATTTGCCCTGAAATTTATCATATGGGGAGGCAGGTCATGATCCCTTCCATGCCTGGGCATAAATGCTACTTCCCTTCCCCCTACTTCTCCCAGCACTATCCTGTCGGAGGGCGGACCGTAAGGAGTCTCTATATCGATCTCCCGGGTATCTTCCAGGAATGAATAGAAACCGGAGCCGCCAAAAACCCCTATTTCCGCTT